>CAZBKA010000070.1:0-16439 GCA_964492365.1 uncultured Pirellulales bacterium
TTTTCGATTGTCTGACTGTTTCCAGTTTTGTAGTAAGAGCGTGTGCCAACTGAATCGGCATTGGCATGAATTGTGGTGTTTCTTTGCATGCGTAGCCGAACATAATACCCTGGTCGCCGGCGCCCTGCTCTTTGTGCAGACCTTCGCCTTCGGTAACACCCTGTGAAATATCAGGGCTTTGTTTGTCGAGACTTATCATGATGGCACAATTTTCATAATCGAATCCCATATGTGGGTCGGTGTATCCGATTTTTTTAATGGTATCGCGAACAACCTGGGGGATGTCAACAACTGCTTTTGATGTAATCTCACCAGCGACAATTGCGACGCCGGTAGTAACCATTGTTTCACAGGCAACTCTGCTTTTGGGGTCCTGTGCGAGCATTGCATCAAGAATTGCATCTGAAATGCAGTCACAAACTTTATCCGGATGCCCCATAGTTACAGATTCACTTGTAAACAAATAACTTTTTACATCACAGTGAGGATTGCTGTGAATAGGTTTCTTAACCATCTATTTTTTCTCCTTTTAAGGTAGTAATTATTAGCACTTTAAAAGCCTGCATTCTTACAGATTTGGCAAAAGGATAATAGTAAAACTTTTTTTAATATAGTCAAACTAAAACTTTTTAAGATTTCTTTATATCTCATTAAAAAGCATGTGCATGTATATTTGGTATGTGCTGAGGGGATAATCTATTCATTTAGCTGCCAGTTATAATCAAAGTAACTGACTGAGTAAGTACCAATTTTTAGAAATGAACCATTGTTCTGCGGAATATAATTGATAATAAAATTTAATACCGCTCTTGTCTCGGGCGATGTTTTATCTTTAAACATTTTGTCAGTATTGTATTTTTCCAGAAATTGGCTGCCATACCAACTTGGTTTCAACATTAATGACAAATACACTATATTCTTTCCTTCGTCTGCTTTGAACCCTATGTTTTCGTCGGCGAGAAACCTTCGAATCTGGTCGTCGAGTTGTTGATAAAGTTTTATGCCTTGATAAGCGGTATTTAGCATAGCTGGGCTTGATTTCGTGCCCATTGTTATCGCAAAAAATACTCTCGGTTCTTTAAAAGTATCTTTAAAAAAGCGATTTTCAACTTCATTAAAGGTAAATTCTTCGTTCATAACGATGAATTTATAGGTGTCCAACTGTGGTTTTATATGTCTTATGCTATTTACGCCCCATATAGGATTGAGCCACCTGGAACCTACGATAGGGTAGTTTTCTATAATTGCCTTTATTTTATGGAGATTGTAAGTATTGAGCCAGAAAGCGATTTTGTCTTCTTTTGACCAGTTTTTATATTCTTCTGGCTTTAGACTTTCGATTATGCTTGTGATAGATTTCAAAACGAGTCGTTGCCTTCTCAGTTTACTGTAATCAACATTGCCTTGCGTGTTTATATAATCAGCAAATATTGCAGTGAATTCTTTATAAAGCTCCTCTTGTGTTTTGCTAAGTTTTTCATCATTTTTTTGAATTTCTGCTGTTTTTGGTTCTTCAACAGGCTTTTCTTCAGGTGTTTTTGGGTTTTCAGCGAGGATTTCCTCTTTTGGATTCTCGCCTTTGGTATTATTTAATTCTTTTGTGCTGTTGGCGTCCTCTGTTGATGGTTTTTTTTCATTAACATCAGAAGGTGAGCTTTTCGGAGTGTTTAAAATGGGTTGGTTAGTATCTGCAACGCTTTCTGGTTCTGTTGTTTGTGTTTCCTTGAGATTGGGATCAAACGCAAAGGAATCTTTCGGGTTATTTGCAACCTTTATCAAAACCAGCGTAAATATTATTACTAAAATCCAAATATATTTTGACATTAGCTTGTAAAATCCAAAAATATAAAACAAGAATAAAAACTTAAGTTATTATATAATAAAATCTTAAGCACATCATATATTGCTATTTATCGTTTATTTAAACCTAACACTTAAGTATAACAAATATTCGCAATTAAAGCTAACAAATTAGCCTTTTAGTACAACTAAAGGCCTCATTTTCGCTACCGGAATCGCCCATTTACAGCCTGCAATGATTTCTACTACATGATCGATATTTTTGTAGGCCTGCGGGGCTTCTTCTTTAATTTTGCTTTTGTCGGCGGCGATTAACTCTATGCCTTTCATACTCCTTTTGAACTGGTCGTCAGTTATTGCCGGTGGTGTAATAATTTTACTATTTTTTCTCTTCCCAATAGCTGCGGACCTGCTCATAACCCTTCCTGCACCATGATTTACCGAACATAAGGATTGTTCACTGTTGTCTGTTGCGGCCAATAAAAAGCTTGCAGTGCCCATTGAACCGGGTGTTATAACCGGTTGACCTGTTTCTGCGAAAACTGTATTTTTCATCCTTTTCGGACCAAAAGCCCTGGTCGCTCCCTTTCGATGTACCCAGAAAGGTTTGTTCTGGTAATTTTCCAGCTTGGCTATATTATGAGCGATATCGTAGATAAGTTTAATTTCAGTGTGTCCAAAAACCTCATTAAAACACTCTCTTACTATTAAAGTCATCAGGTATCTATTTATAAAACCGAAATTTGCGGCAGCGTGCATTGCTGAGATGTAATTTTGTCCATCTCGTGTTTCTGTTTTTATATATGCAAGCATTTTACTTAAATCAGAGCAATAAGGCTGATTTGCAGCCGCATTCATATAATGGTCAGCGATCTCATAACCAAACCGTCTTGAACCTGAATGTATCATTATTGTGATCTGGTTTTCAGACAGGTCGAATTGCCGGGCAAGGTTTTTATCAAAAATTTGGTCAACATATTGAATTTCAACAAAGTGATTACCTCCTCCGAGGGTGCCGAGTTGGGAGACACCTCTTTCGATAGCTATCTGAGGCACAGCATTTAAATCAGCAGCCATTTTGCCTTGCTCTTCAATATGCTGCAAATCCAACTGAAACTGGGCTTCATCAAAATTATTAAATGCGTAATGGTTAGATTTTTTAGAGAGATCGTGGATCGAAGGAACTCCGCCGATTATAGTTGATTCAAAGTTTTTTTTACTTAGATGAAGATTGGTTTTTCCTTCGCCGAGAGGGATATTTCTTGCAAGGGTCTTTGAGACAGCATCTAAATTTATCTGATCTTTGAAAAAACTGGTTTTCAGCATGCTCATGCCGCAATTGATATCGTATCCGACAGCAGGGGGCATTATAGCGTTTTCCATTGCCATTACGCATCCTATTGGCACGCCAAAGCCGACATGGATATCAGGAGTTGCTAGAATGTGTCTTACGGGCGGCAAACAGGCCGCGTTGTAGAGTTGTTTGATTGCGTCAGGTTCAAGAGATATTTTTTCTGAAGCATAAACATAGGCATCAGTTACCATTGGCGGCTGTTTTTTCATTATCAGCCTTAATGGGTCTTGTCTCTGGAGTTTTGGAACCTGTTCCTGCATAAACTTTTCCTTATTTGCCGAAAAATTATTACACCATTATATAGTCTTACTAAGTTTTATTTACAATGGTTGCATTAATTAATTTAAAGAAATATTGATTCATAGACGAGATTTTAATTAGCTATGTCCAAAAGCAGTATTTAACTTGACATAGTTGGCTTTTCAGGTTACTGTAAGTGGTAATGATTACTGGATTTAAGTTAAAAACTTACTTTGGGGCTTTCTTGTAATGAAAAAAAATATATTAGCTGGTATCTTCGTGGTTTTGGTGTTCGGTTCTGCTTTGTCAGCCGTTAATACTCGTGATATTGACGTGATTCGTGAAAAAGGGGTACTGGACAGCAGTGATTTCGCGGTTATAGATAGTTTTATCGCGGAATCGATAAATGAACTTTTGGCAGCAGTAGATTTTTCAACATTAAGCAATGTGCGAAATTTCATCGTATCTCGAACAGAAGCTAAATCTGGCGATCAGTACAAAAATAGTTTTTCTGACAGCCTGAATAAGTATATTCCAGATGCATTTGAAAAAGCTAAGTCTTTAAAGCCTGAAAAGAACAGTGTGGCTATGACGTCTAACCTTTTGATGCTTGTCGAAGCTTTGCAGGATATGAAATTAACAGATTATGCAATGCAGTATTTAAAAAGCGAAAATGAAGTTATTCGCTACTGGGCGGTAAAGTGTGTTACCAATCAATTTATGGTGGATAATTTTAATTCATCTTCGGAACCAATATTTGCGGCTAAAGCCACTAAGCTCCTCAAGGATTTGATTGTCAAAGGTGACGGCGATTCTCTGGCAGCGATTGTGGGTTTTTCTTCCAGAATAAAATCTACAGCCGGTAATGAAATGCTGCTGGCTATAGCAGAGAGAAGGATTGGCGAATATGCTGAATGGAAAGTTGATAATGAAATTATTGACGCAGATTTGCTGAATTCACTTTTTGATGTATATAGCCGTGATACAACGAAAAAAATCTATGTCCAGAAATATGCTCAACTTTTCGCTTATATTATGCAGAGATATATCAAAGGTCAGGCAATCTTAACTGATAAGCAGAAAAGTGATCTTGCTTCAGTTATGATCGAAATTGAGCAGAGCAGTATGGTCAAAGTTTTGGGAATCAGCCAGTCGATAATTAAAACAGCAATTGAGAATGGTAATCTGGATGCTCTGGGGAAAGAGTACGCAAGATTGTTTGATGTTGATGGGCAAAAGGGGGAGCTGGCGACTAAGATGCAGTTCGATTATTCTCCTGGTGGGGCAAAGCCTTTAGAACTCAAGGCCAAGTAAAACGTCTGAAACATAATGACAAGGATGTTGAAAACTGCTGATTTTAAAGCGGTAATGGAGTGTACCATGTCTGCGTATATACGCAGACATGATGAAGGATCGCAATGTTAAGAAAGGTTTTCTTAATTATCATAGTTTTGTGTATTTGCCTGGTGGTAGTTGCCGGTTGCCGCAAAGACCAAGGCCAACAATCTCGTAGTGACAATGTAGTTCATACAGCATTGCCGTCAAAGATAGCCGGTCTTGACCCGGCGAACATGAGGGATGTTTATTCTGCGATGGTAGCGGGCAATATCTTTGAGCCGTTATATCAATATCATTATTTAAAAAGGCCTTACGAAGTTATACCACTAATCGCCGAATCGATGCCGATTATAAGTGATGATGGTTTAACATATACTATCAAAATCAAACATGATGTTTTATTTCATGATGACAAATGTTTTCCCCAAGGTAAAGGCAGGCAGCTCATAGCCGAAGATTTTATCTATGCTTTTAAAAGGCTTGCCAACATTAAAAATCTAAGCCAGAATTGGTCCATGTTCGATAATAAGATAGAAGGTTTAGATGAGTTCAGAGAATATACCAAGACCTGTAAAACCGAAGATGAAGTGGACTACAGCCGAGATGTCCAAGGTCTTAAAGCTGTTGATAACTACACACTTATAATAAAATTAAAAAGAAGATGGCCACAATTTATTTATATTTTAACAGACCCATCCACAACAGCGATGGCTAAAGAAGCTGTTGATATGTATGGCAAAGATATCGTTGCTCATCCGGTAGGGACTGGGCCTTTCAAACTTAAAACGTGGCACCGGGGCAGTTATATTGAATTGGTCAGGAACCCTAAATTCAGAGGTGAGCCTTACCCAACTGAAGGTGAGCTTGGGGACAAGGAAGCTGGTTATCTTGATGACGCGGGAAAGACCATGCCTTTTGTTGATGGCATTACATGGAGCATTATTCAGGAGGAGCAGCCGCTCTGGCTTTTGTTTATGAATGGTCAAATCGATGTTAAGACGATACCAAAGGATAATTTTGGTGAAGCCATAAATGCCAATATGCAGCTGACTGATAAGATGAAAGCTCTTAATATCAAGTTAGAGAAGTTTTCGGAACCTTCTTTTTATTTTCTTGGTTTTAATATGGAAGATAAATTGCTGGGCAATAATAAGCCTTTGCGAAGGGCAATAAGCTATGCGTTTGATAGAGATAGATTCATAGAATTGTTTTCGAATGGTCGATACATTTTAGCTGATGGCATTATTCCTCCCATGATGGCAAGCTATAACCCGCAGATCAAAATGAAAGGCTATAGTATATATGATCCTGAAAAAGCAAAAAATCTAATTAAGGAAGCTGAAGTTATTAACAAAGGTAAATTGTCTTTGTTAAAAGTAGGCATTCCAGGGACAGATACGCTTTCTCGTCAAATGGGACAATTCATTAAAAAATGTTTGAATGATGTCGGGTTGGAAGTGGAGATGTTATACATGGATTGGCCCACTTATCTGGAAAAGCTCAATAGCAAAAGCCTGCAAATGTTTGTCTCTGGGTGGGTAGCAACAGTTCCGGATGCGAGAGATTTTTTGGAGAATTTTTACAGCCCAAACTGGAAAGCTGGTTCTAAAAGTTTTAATTATTATAATCCTCAGGTCGATAAGCTTTTTGAACAAGTTGAAGTTATGGACGATAGTCCCCAAAGGCGGGAGCTTTACAGGCAGATGGAAATAATGGTAATGGATGATTGCCCGGCAGCGCTTATAAACCATCGTGTTTCTTATGTTTTGAAACATGACTGGTATAAAAATTATAAGTCTCATGTCTTTCAATATGGTTTGGCTAAATACCGCAGGCTTGATTTGCAGGAAAGAGCCGAATATAAAAAATTGCTCAAGAAGGTAAAATGACAGCTTATATAATCAGAAGACTTATTTATACGGTTCCTATTGTTGCAGGTGTGCTGCTGCTTACCTTTGTTTTATTTAGCATGGTGGGCGGTGACATCTCACTTGAGATAGCTGGCAAAAATGCAAATCAGGAGACAATAAACGAGATTCGCCACGAGTATGGCCTCGATAAGCCTCTGTTTTTCTCATGGGACAGCCAGTTCGTTAACCATTTTAAAAGTGCCATGACATTTGATTTTGGTAGAGCCAGGGATCGTGAACCGGTTATAGATAAAATAAAAAGGGGAATTGCCCCTTCGCTTTCTATCGCTGTCCCCATGTTCCTTGGGGTTGTCTTTATTTCGATTAGCCTTGCATTACTGGTTGCATTTGTCAGAGGTTCAGCATGGGATACTGTTACGGTGTTTATCTGTGTAGCAGGGATGAGTATTCCGTATCTTAGTTTTATTTTGTTCGGGCAGTATTTCTTTGCATATAAATGGAGCTTTTTCCCTATTTATTTTACACCAGGACTCAAGATGTATCAATATGCCACGCTCCCGGTGCTGATAGGTATCGTAACGGGTCTTGGTAGTGATTTAAGATTTTACAGAACCGTTATGCTCGATGAGATGAAAAACGATTATGTGCGTACTGCATTTGCAAAGGGGCTTAGTACACGTAAAGTCCTTTTCAAACATGTGCTCAAAAATGCTATGATCCCGATCATTACAACCGTTGTTCTGGCCATACCATATTTGTTTCTTGGTTCGCTGCTGCTGGAGAGGTTTTTTGGTATTCCCGGGCTTGGTTATCTTATGATAGAGGCTATTGGTTCAAGGGATTACTTTATTATAAATGCGATGACATATATCAGCGCGATACTGTTTGTATTGTTCAATCTCATAACGGATATCTGTTATGCATTAGTTGATCCGAGGGTTTCACTTGACTGACATTATAAAAGACAAACCGGCACTGGTAAAGGGTACGAGTCTGTGGAAGGATGGTCTGAGAAGGCTTCTGCGCAGAAAATTTGCTATGGTGTGCCTCGTGGTAATACTTGCGTATTTTGCGGTGACAGCTTTTGTTTATGTTGCTGAATTTTTTAATTGGCAGGTAGGCCCCGTAATGTGGGCGCAGGAAGTTGGTCCCAGTTATCAGCCGCCCGACGCAAAATATATTTTTGGTACGGATATTTTTGGTGAGTCTGTTTTCCGAAAGACCATTTACGGCGCAAAGACTTCCGTAACCGTTGCGTTATGTGCCTCTCTGATAAGCATATTTATTGGTGTTCCATTAGGGGCCATTGCTGGTTATTTCCGTGGCACTGTCGATGAAATAATCGTCTGGATTTATTCGACTCTTAGTTCGATTCCATATATTCTGCTGATACTTGCTTTTGCAGTCGTCCTGAGGGACAGAACTTTGTTTGGTTTTAAACTTACGGGGATGGTTACTGTTTATCTCGCTATAGGCCTTACCAGTTGGGTCGGAATATGCAGATTGATCCGTGGGGAAATTATTAAGCACAAGGACAGGGAATATGTTCTCGCTGCCAGGTCCTATGGAAGCAGCAACTCAAGGATTATTTTAAAACAACTGCTCCCGAATGTTTTTCACCTTGTCATAATCGATTTTTCATTGAGGTTCGTTAGTTTTATACATGCCGAGGTGATATTAAGTTTTCTTGGTCTTGGTGAAGCTGATAACCCAAGCTGGGGCGCAATGATAAATGATGCAAGAATTGAACTTGCCAGGGGGGTCTGGTGGCAGATGGCCGCCGCAACTGTTGCGATTTTCTTTATATCTCTGGCTTTGAACATTTTTGGTGATGCTTTAAGAGATTCGCTCGACCCAAAGTTGAGGATGCAGTGACAATATGAGTGAAAAAAAGGAAATTTTGTTATCCGTCAAAGGGCTCTCAACACATTTCTATACCGAGCGTGGTATAGCCAAAGCCGTTCAGCAGGTTAGCTTCTCTATAAGCAGGGGCAAAACTTTTGCTCTTGTTGGTGAAAGCGGCTGCGGAAAAAGTGTCACTGCCTTATCTGTTATGAGGCTTGTCCCTTATCCGCCCGGTCGCATCGTTTCTGGTCAGGTTATCTTTAGAGGCCAAGATTTGCTCTCTCTTTCAGGTAAACGGATGAGGCAGATTCGTGGTGACAGGATCGCTATGATATTCCAGGAGCCGATGACAAGCCTCAACCCTGTATTTACAGTTGGCGATCAGATCATGGAAGTTTTGAAGCTGCACCAGAAAAAATCAGCTAAACAAGCCAGGTTTGATGCGATAGATGTTTTAAATAAGGTTGGTATAGATGCCCCGGCCCAGAGGGTTGATGAATATCCTCATCAGATGAGTGGTGGGATGAGACAGAGAGTTATGATTGCAATGGCCGTTAGTTGTGTGCCTGATTTGTTAATAGCAGATGAGCCTACAACCGCTTTGGATGTTACTATACAGGCACAGATACTCGATTTGCTGGATGATCTTCAAAAGCAGAATAATATGAGCATTTTGTTGATAACTCACGATCTTGGTGTTGTTGCTGAAAGAGCCGACGATGTTGCGGTAATGTACGCATCCAGAGTAGTCGAAACCAGCAATGCCAAAACCCTTTTTGCTGAGCCTTTGCATCCATACACTCAGGGGCTTTTAAAATCATTGCCAAGTCTTGGTTTTCAGGGCAAAAGACTAAATACTATTCCAGGCAGTGTTGCTAATCCGCTCGATTTTCCGACAGGCTGTAAATTTCATCCGCGTTGTCCCTTGGGTGTTAGTGATAAACGATGTCAGACGCAGGAGCCGCAATTGAAAGAGGTCTCTCCAGGCCGCTGCGTCGCATGCTGGAAAGCACCAGGATATGAAGTACAGAAATAATATTATTGAGTGCATTTATGGCTGACAGTGACAAATATATGCTTGAAGTTGAGAATCTTAAAACATACTTTCCCATAAACAAGGGGCTGCTCAGACGCACCGTTGGTCATGTTAAAGCTGTTGACGGAATTAGTTTTAAAATTGAAAAAGGTCAAACTTTCGGGTTGGTCGGCGAAAGCGGCTGCGGCAAAACAACTGCTGCAAGAAGTATTATTCAGCTTATTAATGCAACGTCGGGCAAGGTAATTTTTGACGGTATGGAAGTTTTTTCTGCTGACAAAAAATCACTTAAACAAATTCGCAAAGATATGTCAATCGTCTTTCAGGATCCTTACGGATCGCTTAATCCGCGGATGACTGTCGGTGACATTATTGCTGATCCTCTCATTGTAAATAAGAAACTTTCATCTAATCAGAGGACAGAAAAGGTAATTGAATTGCTCCGGAAAGTTGGTTTGTCTGAAGTTTATATGAATCGATATCCTCACGAATTTTCAGGTGGTCAAAGACAAAGAATCGGACTTGCACGTGCATTGGCACTTGAACCTAAATTAGTTATTTGTGATGAGCCTGTAAGCGCATTGGATGTGTCAATTCAGTCTCAGATTTTGAATCTCCTCAAGGACTTGCAGGATGGTTTTGGGTTGACTTACCTTTTTATCGCTCATGATTTGGCAGTCGTTGAATTTCTCTGTGATATTGTAGCAGTGATGTATATGGGGCAAATCGTCGAAAAAGCGACTTCAGAGCAACTGTATAAAAACCCTCTGCATCCATACACTCGTCTGTTGATGTCAGCTATCCCCAAGGTTGATACCTCTGCTCGTTATGCTAAAAAATCTAAAGTTAAAGGTGAGCTTACCGACAGTGTAAAATTACCAAAAGGCTGTTCGTTTGCCCCCCGATGTCTTTCAGCAGATAGTGTTTGTATGGAAAACAAGCCTGATTTGGAAGAAAAACAGTCTGGACACACTGTGGCATGTTGGAAATGTCAGAAAATGCTCGACTTGAAGGGAAAAATTTGAGATAATAAGCTGTAGAAAAAATATTTTGTGAATTTTAAGTTTATATGGCCGAAGAAGAAATTATTAAAATAGAGTATAATGGCAACTGTGCTGTTGTGGTTTTTAAAACTGCATCTTTAAGCAGTGCAACGCAGATATCTGAGCTTTCAGATACTTTGAGGAAATTTTTGCAGGAACAAAAGCCGCAGAGGATGATTTTTGATTTCGCAGCAGTGAAATTTTTTTCATCTCAGGTTTTGGGGATTCTTTTGGATATGCGTAAAAGATTAAAAGAATTTGGTGGTCAAGTTGTTATCAGTGCCATTGATCCGCAACTTTACAGAGTATTTAGAATTACAAATCTGGATAAGATTTTTGAGTTTTTCCCCGATAGAAACGCCGCAATTGAAGCGACGGATAAAAAATAATTATTCGGAAGAAAGGCAGAAAAATGCAGATTGCAAGACAGTTTTCAATATTTATGGTTAATAAACCAGGTGTGTTAGCTCAGGTTCTCGGCGAATTTGCGAAAACCAAAAATAATATTATTGCTATGACAATGATGGATTCAGTTGAGCATGGCGTTATGAGGGTAATCTTTTCTAATTATGAAAAGGCTAAAGAAGCCCTGGTTAAATTAAATCTCTCTTATAATGAGACCGATGTCCTCTGTGTTTGCCTTGATAACAAATCAGGTGCCCTTGCTGATGTTGCTGAGAAGCTCACAAGGGGCCACATAAACATTTCCTATGCTTATTGCACAGCTGGTGCAAAAGGTGGAAAGACTACTGGTGTTTTAAAGGTAGCTGATGTAGATAAAGCAATGAAAGTATTACAAACCGGCAAAAGGGAAACCAGGAATAACACAGTCATCAAAAGAAATGCCAGCGTAAGGAATTAGTGGTTGATTTTTTGTAAATTAAATTCTGATGGCTGTATCATAATTTTTGCTTTATGATCTTGAATTCACGTGGATGTTGTTCTGGCGTGTTGCTGATTTTTGTTGCTTGTATTAGTCTATAGTCACTTTCCTGCTCGTCGTTTGGTAAGATATATTTTTCTTGTCTAAGTTGATTACAGCCGAGAGTTGTGAGTTTTTTTTGTCCCTTGTCGAGTTCGGTTTCTACTTTTGGGCCTTTCCATGCGAAAAATTCTCCGCCAATTTTGAGCATAGGAACCGCTAATTCCGCAATTATTGCCAGATGCCCTACTGCGCGGGTGGTCGCGACATCGAATTTTTGTCTGTATTCTTTATTCTGCCCCAGAATTTCCGCTCTGCCGTGAACAATCTTTGTATTATCAAGGGCAAGTTCTTTGGCAACCATTTGTTGAAATTCAGCTTTTTTACCAGTAGCTTCAATTGAAACTATCTGCCAGCCGGGAAGTACTATCGCCAGGGCCAATGCTGGAAATCCTGCTCCTGAGCCTATATCAACCAGTTTTGGTGAGGTCTGACACCTGGTTTGGATATCTTTGAGCCTGTCTGAAATTATCAGAGAATCTTCAAAGTGTCTGACTTTTATCTCATCTGTATTTAAAATTCGCGTCAGATTCAGCTTTTCGTTTTCACGCTGAAGTATTTCCACAAATTTATTAAACTTCTCAATCTGTTCCGGTGAAAGCTTTTCAAGCATAATGGTCCTTGTTTAAAATTTTATTCTGAAACCATTCTTTATATCATAGTTTTTATTTGTTTCAAGTTGGTTTTAACCTTTTGAAAATTTGGTTAATATTAAATGGTTTATTTGTTTTAAACCTTGCAGATTTAGCCAGTTATGATTATATTAATATCTTATGAGGATGATTAGAACTATATCTGATTTGGATGAGATACCATCGGGGCTTGTGCTTACGGTTGGAAACTTTGATGGTGTACATATAGGGCATCAGAAGATACTGCATGCTGCCAGACAGTTGGCTGATGTATACAAAACATCTGTTGCAGTGATGACATTTGATCCGCATCCGTTGGCAATTCTGCATCCTGATAAAACCCCTGGAAAGCTTACACCACTGCTTTTGAAGAAATGTTTGCTTGCTGAACTTGGTGTTGATTATCAGTTGGTGCTGAATGGCGGGGTCGATATATTGTCACTTTCACCAAGGAATTTTGTTGAAAAATTTATTGTCGATTCGATAAATCCTGTGGTTGTTATAGAAGGTAATGATTTTTATTTTGGTGCCGGTCGGACAGGTAATGTTGAAATGCTTTCATCACTTGGGGATGAGTTTGGGTTTTCAACGATAGTGGTTCCTACAGAAGAAGCAGAACTGCCCACTGGAGAAAATGTTCGTGTTTCCAGCACGATGGTTCGTTATATGCTTACCAGTGGCAGGGTGGCTGATGCCCGGCTGCTTTTGTCCAGGCCTTATAAGCTGATTGGTAAGGTTGTCACAGGCAGGGGTAAGGGTAGACAACTTGGTTTTGCGACAGCAAACATGGAAAAGCCTGACCAGATTGTGCCTGCTGAAGGCGTTTATGCAGGATATGTTCAGCTGTCTGATAGTATGTCTGATGTTTGCGAATCTACCGAAAGAATCCCTGCGATTTTCAGTATTGGTCAGGCATCGACTTTTGGTCATGATTATCCGCTTTTGATAGAAGCGCATATTTTAAAAGAAAATATTGGCGATCTGGTAGGCAAATGGATGGCGATGGATTTTGTTGACCATATCCGAAAACAACATAAATTCCCAACTCCAGAGGATTTAATTACCCAAATCAAAAAAGATATTCTGCAGGCCCGGAATATTTTGAATAAGTATGAAAAATAATTGTGACTATTTGGCAAAAAACAGGTAGGTCTCGCTGGACCTTAGAAATTAGCACAGGCAATCAAATAGTTTATCGGTTATTTTCTCATAAACCCATTTTTTATCTACTTGGCTTTGGCAGGGGGGTAGCTTATAATTATTTTGTTTTGTTCATTGAATTTTAAGGATAATCTGTATGACGATGAATCAGGAATTTGCCAGGGCAGTCGAGTTAGTAAATAAATCTGAGAATATATTGGTAACTACGCATACCAAACCTGACGGAGATGCTTGCGGGGCAGTGGCGGCATTAGTACGGGCTTTGACTAAAGCGGGGAAGAATATCAAACCACTATTTCTTTCAGGTGTTCCTGATTGGTATATGTTTTTATTCGATTCTCCGCCAGCGGTTCTGGGAGAAAACATCTCTTTAAATGAACTGAAAGAAAGTAAATTTATAGACCCAGATTTGATTATTATTGTTGATACCAACAGCAATAATCAATTGGCTGGTTTCAGTGAATATCTTAAAGCAAACAATAAGCCGGTACTGGTGATGGATCATCATGTTACAAACGATGGGTTGGGAAATATCGAGATTAAAGACACTGCAGCAGCGGCAGCGGGGCAGATTGTTTTTGATTTTCTACGTTATAATAGATACGAAATAGATAATGAAATAGCAAGGGCCCTGTTTGTTGCGATTGTAACGGATACGGGTTGGTTTCGATTCAGCAACGTTGACAGCAGGGTACTTAGCGATTGCAGTGAGTTAGTGAAACTCGGGGCCGAGCCTGCAAAGATATATCACGATCTTTACCAGTGTTTTTCTATTGAACGTTTTAATCTGATGACAGTAATGTTCAATACCTTAGAGCTTCATTTTGAAGGTAGATATGCAACACAGTATTTAAATCAGCAGGATTTTAAAAATACAGGGGCTGATTACAAGGATACTGAGAATCTCATAGATGAATGCCAGAAGATTGGTTCTGTAGAAGCAGTGGCATTGTTTGTTGAGCAGGCAGATGGTCGTATAAAATGTTCTCTCAGAAGCAGAGGTGGCATTGATGTACGCAATATTGCACAGAAATTCGGCGGCGGAGGCCACATAATGGCATCTGGAATGCATTTGGATGGGCCTTTGGAATCTGCTATGAACGTTATTTTCAAGGAATTTGAAGCCTGTTTCTAATTATAACAGGAGTAAATCATTAGAAAAAAGAAATCCTGAGAAACAATTTATCTCTAAATGGGAACAAATTTAACGCAAAAAACGTTGCTAAAGTAGGTTGAAAAAAAAGTTATTCATAAAAAAACGTTAGTGAGTAATGTGTGTTTTTCCTTGAAAAACGAAGTTTTTTTAAGTTATTTTTAAAAAAATACAGTTTTTTGTAAAGGCCTTTAGAGTCGCTTATAATGGCAGTATTACTGGTTATGGTGATATGTGGTTTCATGTATTGAAAATAAATTTGTAAAAATTTTTAAAAAAGCAGTTGACGTTTTAACGTTATGAAAATAAACTATTCGTCTGCTCATTGATTACAGCGACAGTAAATGTTGTTGAAATGAAGTGAGTGGGGTAAGGAAAAAAATTGAAAAATTTTTTGAAAAAAGACTTGCTAATTTTGTTGTTATGCTTTAAATAGTTCTCTTTCGCGTAAGTTATTTAAAGCCGCTGGCAACTTGTGAAAATCAGCGGTTTTTTTATTGCTCTTTGAAAAAAGTTTATAAGAGTTTGATCCGACAGCAAAAGCCGAGCAGGCTTAACGGTGCAGAGCTTTAGGGCTCGTAGCTCAGCTGGCTAGAGCGCACGCCTGATAAGCGTGAGGTCGGAAGTTCAAGTCTTCCCGGGCCCATTTCGATCTGCTTGGAACAGCAAGTCGGTTATAAAGGTTCGGGGACGTAGCTCAACTGGGAGAGCGCCGCCCCTGCAAGGCGGAGGTTGTCGGTTCGATCCCGATCGTCTCCAGTGACTGAACGTTTATACTAGTTTAGTCTGTTATATACAGCTCTTTTACAAGTTAATAATACAAGATGCGTGTAATGTTTTTTTCTTTTCCGAGAAAAAAACGTATTACAAAATAGAAGCGCAAACTTAGAATTGATCTAAAACCAAATGTGTTTTCAAAAAAGGCAATCAATCAAAGATTGATATGGTCAAGTTACTAAGAGTGTATGGGGGATGTCTAGGTGTCGAGAGGCGATGAAGGACGTGATAGGCTGCGATAAGCCTGGGGCAGGTGTCTAATAACCGTTAATCCCAGGATTTCCGAATGGGGAAACCCGTTGTCACAGGGCAACCTGATGGCATCATCCATGGCTGAATTCATAGGTCATGGAAGCGAACGCAGGGAACTGAAACATCTCAGTACCTGCAGGAATAGAAATCAATTGAGACTCCGTAAGTAGCGGCGAGCGAAAGCGGATCTAGCCCAAACCGGAAGGCTTGCTTTCCGGGGTTGTGGGCATTGGCAAGGAGTTACAAAGGAATCGTTAGCAGAATGTTCTGGAAAGTTCAACCACAGCAGGTGATAGTCCTGTATGCGAATGCGAAACCCTCCGTTACTGTCAATGTACCAGAGTAGCACGGAGCTCGTGGAACTCTGTGTGAAGCTGGGGGGCCCACCCTCCAAGGCTAAGTACTCCTCGACAACCGATAGTGAAAAGTAGGGCGACCGAAAGATGAAAAGTACCCCTATTAGGGGAGTTAAAAGTACCTGAAACCATACACTTACAAGCTGTAGAAGCTCTATGGTCTGCTTGCAGACAACGAGTGACTGCGTGCCTTTTGCATAATGAGCCAACGAGTTACCATTTGCGGCAAGGTTAAGCACCTCAGGTGTGGAGCCGTAGCGAAAGCGAGTCTTAATAGGGCGACAAAGTCGTAGGTGGTAGACGCGAAACCAAGTGATCTACCCATGGCCAGGTGGAAGGGGATGTAAAAATCCCTGGACGACCGAACTCACTAACGTTGAAAAGTTAGGGGATGAGCTGTGGGGAGGAGTGAAAGTCTAATCAAACTTGGAGATATCTCGTTCTCTTCGAAATAGCTTTAGGGCTAGCCTTGAGCAACTACTCTATGGGGGTAGAGATACTGATTGGGGATAGGGGGCCACCAGCCTACCTACCCCAGCCAAACTCCGAATACCATAGAGATTATCTCAGGAGTCAGACTACGGGTGATAACATCCGTG
>CAZBKA010000071.1:0-16407 GCA_964492365.1 uncultured Pirellulales bacterium
TTGACAGAAGCTGTTCGCAGGAAGCCTTATTCTGTGGTGCTGCTGGATGAAATCGAAAAGGCGCATGTTGATGTGTTTAATGTTCTTTTGCAGGTTTTCGATGACGGCAGATTAACGGACGGGCAAGGCAGAACCGTTAACTTTACGAATACGGTTATCATTATGACCAGTAACATTGCCAGCCAGCAAATACAGGAAATGACCGAGGATAACGGTGCTGACTGGGAAATTGAAGCACACGTTAAAGACGAGTTAAAACAGATATTTAAACCTGAATTTCTTAACAGGATCGATGAAGTTATTGTGTTCCATATGCTTAGTAAGGAGCATTTGTTAAAGATAGTTGATATTCAACTCGGTTATCTTGCGGACCGTCTCAGGAACAATAAGATTAGTATTGAGTTTACCGAAGGGGCACGCAGGCAGTTGATGGATGAGGGTTATGATGCGACGTTTGGTGCACGGCCTTTAAAAAGAACTATCCAACAAAGGCTTGAAAACAAACTGGCAGCGGATATTCTGGGCGGAAAATTTTCTCAGGGCGATAAAATAAAAATCGACGGTGACGGGCATAGATTCCGGTTTGAGAAAATTTAATAAAAATAAAGTTGACTATTTAATATAAATACACTATTTTTTTGTTGAAGTTAGCTCTTTGTCAAATAGTAATCGATGTTGATTTGAATTTACAGGGAACGCGGTGAAATTCCGCGACGGTCGCGCCGCTGTGATCGTTCGCCCCGGAAATGTCTCCGGGAGCCCCGACAACTTATGCCACTGCTTCAAGGTGGGAAGGCGTTGTTGGGCAGAACGAAAGTCAGAATACCTGATTGTATTAAAAAATAGTACGTTCTCGCGTCAAGAACAGCAATATTACAAAAGTTATGGTTCATAAATGAACTGTTACTTTTATGCTTTGGTTTTTAAAGCCGTTGTTTCTTGATTGGAACAACGGCTTTTTTATTTGGAGAAATAAAAACGTAAAAAAATAAACTGACAAATGTAAATAAAAGAGGCACCAACAGGAACCTGCCAGTGCCCCAAAGACAAACCGATTGGCTTGCCCACCAAGCGTATTATAAAGCACAATCGTCAACAACGCAATATGCATTTGCGTTGTCTGGGGGGAGGGTGGATTGTATTTACTCATTCTTTTTGGTGTCTCATAATCTCTTTTGCTATCAGGTGAATTGGAGGTGATGAAAAATGTAGAGCAAAATTATTTTAATGAGATTAGCTAAAGAACGAACAAATAAATAAATAAATGAAAAGAAGAAAGAGTGAAGAAAATGAAATCTATAATTTTATCAGTATTAATGATTGTAGTTTTAGCAGCAGGTTCAATTGCAGCGGCAGATGATTCTTGGTATGTTGATGTTGATACGAGTCTTTATTCCGCAAGAGATATTGAGATTAGCGGCGCAAATGGAGGGTTCAGCTATGTTAATGGTACCTTGCATTACTGGAATTCAAGTCAGGGTTATGTTACGACAGATGTTTCTACGGGAGCTACAACAGTTTTCGGTTTGCCTGACGGCGGTGTAAACAGTAACGGCTATGGCGATGCATTCGGTTGCTATGATTCAACAAGTAATGTGTTTTATGCGGCGACAATTTCCGGCATGAGCGATGCATATATTTATGCATATGACTGTACGGCAAATCAATGGCTAAGCAGCGGTTCGGCAGTTAATGCATATGGTGCTGATTGCTATAATGGTCAGCTTTATTTTTCGGGTTTAACTGAAACATGGAACGGCTCAACGGGACAAAATAATTATATTTCAAGATATGTTGTTAATACGCCTTACAGCGAATCTGGATTGGGTCTGCATGACAGTATAATCGAAACGGTTGGAAACTCCGCATCAATGGCTATCGATAATCAGGGGAACTTTTACTATGCAACTTATGATGGATACGGCAGCGCGTCGGCTCTGTACAAATGGGATGCAGCTTTGGTTTGCAGTGTGATCGATGATATTATAAACGGTGAAGAGGATGAATATCTGACGTTGAGCCAGGGCACTATGCTTACACAATTGAACGGCGGAGGCAATGGTATCACGGTTGATGACGCGGGAAATGTTTTTGTGACTATCAATAGCGGCTCTGACGGATCGCAGGTTATTATGTGGAACAGCTCGATGGGGAGCGGCGAAGGTTATAACTATGATGTTATTGCTACAGCAGATGCCTCTATGGGCTGGGGATGGTTCGGGGAGCTTGATATAGATGGCAATTTTCTTGCAGGTGATTCTCTTTACGGCTCATTCGGCTGGCAAAATCCAATTACAGAAATCACTTGTACAATACCAGAACCTACAACTATAGCGATTATGGCAATTGGCTGCATGATACTCAGAATGCGTAAAAAAGCATAATTTTAATTTGTGATATACAGCAGGGTGCAGATTGTGCCCTGCTGTAAAATTTAAACAGGAGAGACAGATGTTTTCAAAATATAATTATTTGTTGTTATGCTTTATTTTAATTGGTTTTGTTCGGGCTGGGTTTGCGTATAACGCCGCGGAGAGCAGGAGTTTTACTGGGCCTTATTCGACGGCGATGGATAATTTTAATCCGGTGGCGGCAGATGCTGGTATTGCGGGCTTTACCGGGCCTGACGGCAGAGGTGTCTGTCCATCTGGCGAAAACGATGTTTACAGCGGGAACAGCACCAATATCGTAAATCCTGTTTTTAAGAGCTGGGCAAGCGGATATGCCAATTATATTCCAGCTCCTGCGGCTAATGAGAGTTTAATTGGACACGAAACATATTCCCCTCTTGGAGGTGTTCCTGCTATATGGAGAAAGCCTTATGAGTCATTAGGAATGGTTACAGGTGATAATTTCAATGTTTGTGTTCTCGGCGATTTATGGAGTTATCAGATAGCAGTGCTTGATCCCAATAATGAAAATTATATGGCTAATAAGGCACTGGCCTTCAATGATCCTTATAAGATTCAACCTGGGCAGATTACTTTGAGTTTTAATGAGGCAATACAGGATGGTCCTGGGCCTGATTTTGCAGTTTTTGAAAATGGTTTTATTTCAGCCGGCGGTGCTGGTGTCGTGGGGCAGATATTTGCTGAGCTTGCATACGTTGAGGTTTCTACTGATGGTGAGACATTTGTTCGTTTTCCTTGTGTGTCACTTACTGGGCCTGTAAGCGAAGGAGGCGGGACAGGTGCTTATGGGACAATAGATCCGACGAATGTTTATAACATAGCTGGTAAGCATGTTAATGCGTATACGAGCAGTTGGGGGACGCCTTTTAATCTTAAAGATCTGGCTTGCGATCCTAATGTTCTGAACAACTCGGTTGATGTGAATGAGATTTATTATGTAAGGATCGTTGATATACCGGGTAATGGTTTTTTTAAAGATAGTGCAATTGAGCTTATTGATCCAAATACAATTGATCCAAACAGCGGTGAAGGTGGAACATATTACACAGAAACACATGGTATTCATGATGCATGGGTAACCTGGGGCAGCGGTGGTTGTGACCTTGAGGCTATCGGGGTTATTGAGCAGATATACGGGGATGCTGATTCCAATGGTCAGGTTGATTTTATAGATTTTGCGAGAATGGCCTTTCGGTGGAACAAGTATGGAAACTGGCCACAGGGTGATTTCGATGAAAATCATTTTATAGATATAAACGATTTGAAGCTGCTCGGAGAGAACTGGTTATATCACAGCTCTTCAAGGTAATGGGATGAACAATTTTAGTTCAGGACATTTTAAACATCAGACAGCAAATGATAAAGGTTTTACCCTTGTCGAAATGCTTGTGGTTATAAGTATAATAGCCGTGCTGATGGGTGTTTTAATTCCATGTCTGGTAAAATCACGCAGTCAAGCGAGACAGCTTGTATGCAGTTCAAATATACGGCAGCTATTTATTGCGAATTGCGGCTATTCGACTGAGAACGATGATTTTTATGTTATCGCCGCCAATGATATATGCGGTAAAAATCTTCATCGCTGGCATGGGGTTCGTGATAATTTAAACGAGGAATTTGATCCGCTCAGAGGGCCTCTGGTCGGATATCTGCAAGATGGAAAAATTAAACGATGTCCTGATTTTAGGAAAGATAAAGAGTTTTTTTCACAGGCTGGTCAAACTGGCGGTAATTTTGAAGCTGGCTGCGGCGGCTATGGTTATAATGACCAGTATATAGGCGGACGTTATGATCTTTATGGGATGCTTGAAGGGCCTAAATCCAGTGCGCAAAGTATGGCAGTAAAAAAACCCGGGCAGACAGTCATGTTTACCGATTCGGCTTATTATCAATCTACTAACGAAGGTAATGCATACATAGAATATTCCTTTTGCCATCCGCCTTTCTGGCAATGGTATATAGAATTTATCAATTCACTACCAACAGGAATATCAGTAAGCGGCATTGACGGGAGGCCCGATCCGACGATACATTTTCGTCATAAAGGCTTTACAACAGTTTCATGGGTCGACGGGCATGTTTCTAAAGAAACAATGGATTTAAGTGCGGCATATATAACTCATGCAGTAATGCCTCAAGAACAGACAGCGGAAAAAGCACTTGGCTGGTTCGGACCAGATAATAATAATTTTTTTGATTTAAAATAAAACCTGCAATTATGTGGCTTGATATTTCCTTTTATCAGACTGAAATTAATTTTCAGGTTTTGACTTGACTTGAAACGTGATTTTGTGTATTGTGGTGGAAAGATTTTTTAAAGGGTTTTTGTTGAATGAGAAATGATATTAAACAGTTTGGTTTTATTATGGTTGACCTGTTTCAGGCCAAGCATACTGTTTTGCGCTCATTTACTTGCTCAACCTATTATAAAGAGAAAAAGCCCTGAGAAGATTTTAAGATATTGTAAAAATATAATAAGCCTTCCAGGGTCAAAAACTCTGGGAGGCTTTTTTTTTGATGAGAATAAATTTAAGAGACAGGTTAGAAAATGAATGTTTTGGTAAAGGACAATAGAATATACGAACCGATAATTGATACCGAAAGGCTGATATTGAGGCCTTTAACACTTGGTGATGCGGCAGTAGTACAGTTTCTCGCTGGCGATAAGGCTATCGCTTCAACTGCGTTGAACATTCCCCATCCTTATGGGGCTGGAGTTGCAGGTAAGTGGATCAAGAGTGTTAAGAGCGAGGCAGCAGAAGGAAAAAGCGTTGTCTTTGCCATTACTGAAAATAAGAACGGTAATCTGCTTGGTACAATCGGTCTTATGATAAACAAGGAACACAATCATGCTGAGATGGGTTACTGGATCGGCAAAGATTACTGGGGTAACGGTTATTGCACTGAAGCTGCGATTGCGGTTTTGGAATATGGTTTTGAGAGCCTTGGGCTTAACAGGATATTTGCAAATCACATTGCGGGCAATGATGCTTCGGGACATATTATGCAGAAGATCGGTATGAGTTATGAAGGCTCGAGCAAAGGCCACGTAAAAAAAGATGGTCAATATAAGGATCTTGAAAACTACGGGATCGTCAGAGAAGATTATCACCGAGGTGAGCAAAGCTACAGATTGACCGGTATACCTTTTTCAGAGAGGTACTCTTTCATCTGATTTATGGTGTAATTTCCAAAGTGAGTAATTGAAGCCATGAGAACCGCTTCTACGCCGCCATCGACTATGGCATCGTAGAGGTGGTCGCAATTGCCTGCGCCGCCGGATGCGATAACAGGAATGTTCACCGCGGAGCTGACAGCTTTATTGAGCTGATTATCATAACCTGCTTTTGTTCCATCGGCGTCCATACTTGTGAGGAGAATTTCACCTGCGCCGAGCTGTTCAGCTTTTACTGCCCATTCGACGACATCGATATCTGTTGGTTCAGAACCGGCTTTGATACAGACCTGCCATTTGCCGGGGGTTGTTTTTGATCGGCGTGCATCTATTGCAAGGACGATGCACTGGCTGCCGAATTTTTGCGCGCCCTGCTTAAGAATATTTGGGTTATTAACGGCTGCGGTATTTATCGAAACTTTTTCCGCCCCGCTTCTGAGCAGTTCATCCATTTGTTCGACGGTTTGTATTCCGCCGCCGACGGTAAAAGGAATAAAGACATTTTCTGCAACTTTTTTAACCAGCTCAACGATAGTTTTTTTTGAGCGGATAGTTGCGGTTATGTCGAGGAACACCAGTTCATCTGCGCCCATATCGGAGTATCTTTTACCGAGTTCAACAGGATCACCGGCATCTCTGAGATTCAGGAAATTTACGCCTTTGACGACACGATTATCTTTAACATCGAGACATGGTATAATTCTTTTAGTCAACATCTGAGTTTTCTTTCTTACAAATTTGCACAAAGTTTTGCAGGACCTTCAAACCAGCTGGGCCGCTCTTTTCGGGATGAAACTGACAGCCGTAAATATTGTCTTTCTGTACCGATGCAGGCAGGTTAAATCCATATTCAGTATAGGCTATTTTTGCTTTTGTGTCCTTGACATCGGCATAAAAGGAATGGGCGAAGTAAAAATGTTTTTCAGAGCCTAGGTCTTTCAGCAAGTCCATATCCGAGGGTAATTTTACAAGATTCCATCCCATGTGAGGCACAGTTTTAGTTTTTGGCAGTCCTATAACCTGTCCCTTGATAAGACCAAGCCCATTAAATTCACCATATTCAAAACTTTTTTCAAACAGCATTTGATAACCAACACAAATACCCAGCAGGGGCTTACCGGCAAGGGCAAGGTTTTTGACTACACCGGCAAGGCTGCCGAGAGCATTGATAGCATACCCAAAAGCAGCTACGCCGGGCAGAACAAGCCCCGATGCGGCCTGAATAACCTCTGGGTCACAGCTAAGCTGGTTCTCACAGCCGAGGTAGTTAAAGGCGTTAGAAACACTTTTGACATTACCAACATTATAATCTATGATGACAATCATTATAAAAAGCCCTGATGACCTTCCATTGTGCAGGAAACACAATTAAAATTTTAAAATAATAACGTTCGTAGATTAGACAAAAAAAACGACTTATAGTCAAATAATATTAGCTTTGAAAGTTATTAGAAATAAACTAATTGCCTATATTGGTCGATTTTATGGTATTGTACAGGTAGCTAAAAAATAACTGTTTTTTTGTGAGAGATATCTCGATGTGCGGAATAGTTGCTTATATTGGAAATGCAAAAGCCCAACCAATACTTCTTGAAGGTCTAAAAAGGCTCGAGTACAGAGGTTACGACTCGTCCGGCATAGCTGTTTTAAGCTCCGGAGCGATTAAAATTACAAAAAGCAGCGGCAGAATAAAATGCCTTGAAGATATTCTCGAGAAACCTAACTTTAATGAGACCCTCGGCATCGGTCATACAAGGTGGGCGACCCATGGCAAACCAAATACGATAAATGCGCATCCGCATTTAGATTGCACAGGTAAAATCGCAATAGTGCATAACGGCATAATAGAGAATTATGCAGTTCTGAAACAATGGCTCCAAAAGGAAGGGCTTGAATTTAAAAGCGAAACCGACAGTGAAGTAATTGCGAACCTGATCGGTTATTTCTATAACAAAGACGGCAGCGGAGAATGTGCCGGTCAAAGCAAATTCGAATGGGCAGTTCAGGCGGCTTTGCAGCAGCTTCATGGGACATACGGGTTGGCAATTATTTGCAGCGATTTCCCAAATGTTCTGATCGGGGCAAAAAAAGGAAGTCCGCTTATCCTCGGCGTCGGTGCTGATGAATATATCATAGCTTCTGATGCTTCAGCTATTGTGGGGCATACTACCCGGGCAATATATCTTGCTGATAACGAAATGGTCACGATAACGCCAGATGGTTTCCAGACCAAAACAATTGATAATATCGCCGTTGAAAAAGTTATTAAAGAAATAGAATTCTCTCTCGAACAAATAGAGATGGGAAATTTCAAACATCATATGCTCAAAGAAATATTCGGACAGCCCGAATCATTGAGCATGTGTATGAGCGGCAGAATCGACCTGATAGCTAATAAAATTAAACTCGGCGGAATAGATGCTTTCCTTCGTGATTTGACAAAAACAAAAAGGCTTATCATTACTGCCTGCGGGACCGCTTTTCATGCTGGTCTGGTAGGTGAATTTTTGTTCGAACAGCTCGGCAGAATTCCAACGGAAGTCGAATATGCCAGTGAGTTTCGATATCGTAATCCGATTATCGACGATGGAACCGTTGTTATATCTATAAGCCAGTCCGGTGAGACGGCAGACACTTTGGCGGCAATAGAACAAGCCAAAGAAAGAGGAGCCACTGTTCTGGGTATAGTCAATGCAGTAGGTTCATCAATAGCGAGAACGACCGATGCTGGTGTTTATCTGCATGTTGGCCCGGAGATCGGTGTTGCAAGTACCAAAGCGTTTACTGCGCAGGTTGCGGTGTTGACAATGATGGCAATAGAGCTGGGCAGACGAAAACATATCAGTGACGACGAAGTAGGGAAATTATTAAGAGAGCTTTCAGGGATACCTGGAAAAATAAAAACGATATTAGAACAATCGGAGACAATCAAAGAAATAGCAGCTGCCAATATCGACAAAGGAAACTGGCTGTTCCTGGGCAGAGGGTTTAATTATCCTGTTGCGTTGGAAGGTGCCTTGAAGCTTAAAGAAATAAGTTATATTCACGCTGAAGGATTACCAGCGGCAGAAATGAAACATGGTCCAATCGCTTTGATTGCAGATAATATGCCGGCAGTGTTCATCGCGACACGAGGGCCGCAATACGATAAGATAATGGGCAACATTGAAGAAGTTCGCGCAAGAGGAGGCAGGACAATAGTGGTTGCTACCGAAGGCGATGAAGAAATCAAACACTATGCCGATTATTTAATAACAGTGCCTGATGTTCCTGAAGTGCTTCAACCGATGCTGACGGTGGTGCCGCTTCAATTGCTGGCGTATCATGCGGCAGTGCTAAGAGGCCATGATGTCGATAAGCCCCGCAATCTGGCGAAAAGCGTAACAGTAGAATAACGGGATCAATCTACTTTTTCAAGTTTGATGTAGTCGAGGCCGAACATGTAGGCTTTAATCGCTTTTTCATTGGCGCCGACTATTTCAATTTTCAGTTGATGTTTACCTGCATCAATATGGAATGTTCCCAGGTCAATTTCTCCAGCAGGGACAACACCATCGTTGTATAAATCAATCGGTTCGCCGAGTGGTTTGTCATCGCCATAAAGCTGGACCATGCCGTAGTCGACGGCTTTGGTAAGCTGAACTTTAACTTTATAGGTTCCGGCCTGTTCAACATTGCTGGCAAGGATGAGAATGTCACCTGGTTTGGCGTCTGTCCACCAGAGATGTGTTGCTCCGCTGAATCGAGCGTTAAGTTTTTGATGCGTCAGGTTGCCCGCGGATTTGGAAACAACTTCAAGGTCCTCGCCTTCTATTGCACCTTCTACCCTGTTGGAATTATTATCTGAAAAATACCCGATTCGCTGTTCAACCGGAATTTCAGAGTAAATATCTTTGCTGGATGCATCCTGATACCAGTAAACAGTGGCTGCATAAAGTGTCTGGTAATCATCGGGATAATATTTTTCAATCACAGCTTCCAAGGATTTCTGGAATGGAACATTATCCACAATTTGCCAACGGTTGAGGCATACGTTACCGGCGTTATTTTCATTTATGAGCTGGTTGTGATACGGCCTGTTGAATACTTCCGGATTACACCAGGCATAGCCGAAATAATCTTCGGTGCCGGTGCCGTAAGTAGATGGAAACTTTTCTCCATCGACGAAGAATTTTTCATCACCTTCGCCCCACCACCAATGCCCGCTGCACCACTCGACGCCGAGATACCAACCGATGGGGCTCCAAGCGTGCAACATCACTCCGCAAAACCTACCTTTGCCCGTTGTTTGGAGGAGCATCCAGTCTGGCCAGCGGTCTTTGGTTAAAGCAGGCGAAATATTTCTGTGCCACTTTGCATGGAAGCGTCCAAGTTTTTTGATCGGTTTGCTCAAGGGTGAATGTGTAATCTCGAATGCAAGATTTTGCGGCTTATTACTTTGGTTAGTAATTTTAACAACTGCTTTTTTGCTGAAAGGCATATACCAGTAGCTGTAAAAACCATCCTCTGTTGAACCCATAGGCAGTGACTTATAAAGATGATTACCAGCAGCGGTACCAAAAAAGTCGCCTAAGGGCGCCCAGACAGAAGCTGATTTTTCATTATCAAAATTAATGCTGATAGTCATCTGGCGAAGCAGATCGTAATCCTGTTTGTCTCCTGGGAGAGATGTTTTAACTTTTATCGCGGTAATTGCTCGTTTGCCTTTGATATCAGCAACTGTTGCTGTCTGACCGGCGGCAATAGTAAATGTCACCTGGTCTGTTTTTTGTCCCTTTCTTTCACCAGCGGGGTCGCAGCCGCAATTAGCTAAAAAAGTGTTGGCTTCATCGAGAGCAATAGATTCATCCGGAGAAAGTTCTCTTTTGAAAGTTGGCAGATTTGTTCCTTTTGGAAATGTCGTATATGTAAAATGAAAAAACTTACCCCAGTCCTTTTCAGCGACTATTTTGCAGGATTTTTGAAAGGGTATGGGGATGTAGCTGTTAAAACCTTTGGAGGATTCATAAACTAAGGCTGAACGGTCAAAGGGGGCATTTGCTCTGTTGAAATAGCCTATAAAAGGCAAATCAATTGCGGGACTTTCCTGACCGTCGAGATATATTTTAACGTGACCATCTTTTGGGGCTGCTGACCATATTCGCCAGATAACTCCCGGGCCTTGCATCTCGGCTAGAATCATATCTTCGCCTTGTGTTGTAACGAAACCGTCGCCGTCACCATTGGCATACCATTCAGAATACTTACCGCTTACTTCGTCATATCTGCTTCTGCGGTCGTAGCTGGAAAATTGCTGACATTTCTCACCAACATCGGGTAAGGTTGCCAGATGCTCTAAATCAGTAAGGCGATTGAGAAGATCAACATATGTAAAATTAACCGCGGAAAATGAAACTGAATAAATAACCGGAACAATCAGAAGTGCCAGCAGTGCTCTTTTCATAATGATATCCTTTCTTTGAAAAGCTGTTCAGCCAAATATACCTGCTATTATATGTTTTTGTTCATTTCTGACAACATAAAAAAAGGCACACCTGATCGGAACCAGATGTGCCTTTAAATTTGAAAATAAATTAGTTTTAATTCAGCTGATTGAGATAGAAAGCTGCCCAGACGTTATTGCCATCCAGCTCAACAGCTTTTGTCAATTGTTCCTTTGCCTGGTCGTATTTTTCCATTCCCAGATAAGCCAACCCTTTTAAGAAATAAGGCTCAGCAGTTTTAGCTTTATCCTGACTTCTCTGACCAAACTTAGCGAAGAAATCTACGGTATCAAGAGTACCGGCAACTTCGATGAGGTGGTCAAATGCAGCTTGTGCGTGACTATCCTGGGCAAGTTTCTTAAAGGCCATACCTTTATAATAACCGAACTCAGTGTCACCAACATTGACCTGTGAGGCCTTCTCATAAAACTCTTTGGCTTTTGCTGCATCACCAAGAGCCTCATAAGCATTGGCAATATAATAGTAGTTTCTGCACAAAGGTTCGTCGAGCAGAGGATTGGTCATTTCAATATCCAGATTATCAGGGTATTGAAGAACTGCGAGGAAATCATCAAGTGCTTCTTTGTACTTGGCCTGGGCATAAAATTTATTGCCGCGAAGCTGATGGGCATTCATATAAGCACCGTGCAATTCGGAGTCAACCTCTGTGAACAAATGGAAGTGACGTGTGTTCAGAATGTCAACTGCTTTGTCGTAGTCACCTGACTGGATAAGGCAAACGACGTAACGGTAGGTGGTGTCATCACGCTGATTAACGACTTCCATATTGTCGGTAAACATTTTAAGTCTCTTGTTTATATCTGTGCCTTGTATCGAATAAAGCACATCAAGTTCGTGAAAAACTGCGGAGTCCTGATTGTTTGCCTGAATGGCGTTTTCATAACATTGAATTGCTTTTGGAATATCATTTTTAATTGAATAAGCAAATCCAAGATTTCTGTGAACGATATAATATGAGCTATCAATCGCTATCGATTTTTCCCATTCCTCGATGGCTTTTTCAGGCTGTTTATCATAAAGCAGATTGCCCAGATAATAAGGCGTAAGAGCGTCGTTTTTATTTACCAGCATTGCGGACTTGAGGGCATCAATTGTCTCGAGTCTGAATGGGAAGCAATAATCGGCTGGCATCTGGCTGGCTGTCTTATAATATTTGGCTGCCTTTTCAGCATTACCGAGCTGCTGATTGAAGTAACCAAGATAATAATAAATGATCGGGTACTTATTGCCGCCTGCTACTTCGGTGACATCTACTCTGGAAAGAACGTCGATTGCCTCGGCATAGCTGCCGCAATTTGCATAATTGAGACAAAGCTCAAGATATGACTGTTCTTCATCTCTCATCGATTTGATCAAAGCATCAAGAAGCTCAGATGCTTTATTAGCGGCACCATTGTTTTTCTCTATCAGGTACAATTCATTCATCGCATTGAAATTAAGAATATCAATCTTCAGAACATCTTCAGCCTGCTGTTTTGCCAGGGAATACCTGCCAAGATTTCTGAGAATAAGCGACCTCAAATTTAATGCTTTGATATTATTCGTATTTGTAGAAATGCTCTGGTCTATATGTTCGAGTGCAGTTTTAAAGTCACCATTTATGCAATCCAATTCTGCCAATGCATAATAGGCCTGCGTATGACATGCCGCTGACCAGGTTGCGCGGTAGAGATAGTCATAAGCATCTTTGATATTTCCTTGTTTTCTCATCGTAAGACCAAGATAATACAAGGCTTCACAATCTTTCGGCCTTGTGTAATTTCTGGTGATCTTCTTAACTGCTGCTGTCAGATAATTTTCAGCAAGCTCATACTGTCCCCTTGTGAGGTAGTAAAGACCAACGCGGGTGTTGCAACGATAATCGGTTGGATCCCTTGTAAGAGCCTCAGTGTAATACGGCAAAGAATAAACCCTTGAGTTGTGGAACTCATCGAGCCTTAAACCTGTGTAATAAAGATCCTCGATGCTATTAATATCCTTCGGGGGCATTGGTGCATCAACAGGTTCGGGCATGGGTTTGCCTGGTTTTAACTTTGGCTGATAACTCATAAGTTCGTTGCCATCTTTTGCAACCAGTGACAGGCAAAGATCAGTTTCTCTGATGCCGGTCTTCAATTCGATATCCTGAGCGAAAGGCTTAGCTGGGCTGATATCTGTTTTCTTTTCAAAAATATTTTCACCATTTGCTGTCAGGACAACTTTTGCATCCTTATAGTCGCTTGTAGCGTTAAGCCTGATCTTGGCAGTATTTTCAGGTGTGATCTCAAGATTCATCGCACCATTAAGATTAGCAAACTTCATCCCCTGCAAATCTCTGACAGGGAACCAGTATTGTTTGATCGTTTTAACTTCATAAGGTTCGAGCCAGCTATAGTCTGGCTGATTATCAGAATATCCCCCTGCCATCAGCTCAAGATAAGGGCCATCGGAGTCAGTAAGTATCCTGTCCCACATTTTAACTTCATAGCCGCTTCCGAAGGTAAAGAATTTTTTACCGGGAGCAATATGACGGTCGGCAACATACGCAGTGCCAGCATCTTTGCCATGATTATAACCTGCAAAATAGTTACTATCATGATTCCAGCAGAAAAATGATACGGGAGTTGGGAGATTTCTCCAGTAGCTTGCATCTTCGCCGGTATAGTTCCACCTGCCATATTCACCCTTGGCATAAGGCCATTGAACAAATTGATGTTTTGCATGCTGAACTGCATATTCGGCGTCCGGTGGGAAAATCACCTGATAAGTCTCATCAACGTGAACAGCTGGGTTAGCAAAATACAGAAAAGATGTGACAAAAGGTGTCACGTTAAAAATCTTTATCGTTACTTCAACATATGATTTATCTGGGTAAATTGTAATGCCTAATATCCAGCGGAGTCTTTGTCTTTTTTCATTTTCGCCAACCCAGACTGTTTTACTGCCGTCAGGATTTTCAACAATAACATTATCCATCATCTCGTAGGTAGAAGCGCGGTGGTGATGCGGGAAGTTCCATTCGACGCCGCCCGATATCCAGGCACCGCAAGAACCAATGAGGATAGGCTTAATTACTGACTGACGGTAAAAGTAGTCGTAATTGTTGGTCTTATCCAAAGCTGAAAACAAACGACCATCAAGTTCAGGCAGAACACAAAGCTTAACATAGTCGTTTTCAAGATATATAGCTTTGTAACTGGTGTTTACTTTGTTGTCGGTAAGGGCATCGACCCACGGATAGGGATAAACAACACCTTGAGCACCCTGGTAGCCTCGCCCCTCGTAGAACATTGGTAATTTCATCGCAGGGCCAACTTCATAAGTCGGTATAACCAGCGGCTCAGACCATATTTTAGCTTTAGGCTCTGCCTGAACAGAAATCGCGAACAGAGAGATTAACATTAAAATAAGTAAAAAATTAAGAGTGTTTCTTTCCTTGTCTTTCATTGTCAATATTCCCCTAAAAACAAAACTATTCATAGTCTACACCGGTAAACGCCGGCCATTAAAGTACACTCCAGCCAGACACCGCTGCCTGGGGCACTTGAAAACGGGATTATATAACGCTAACTAACCATTGTCTAAGGAATAATAACAGCTGTTATCTAAACTCTTTTATGTACTGTGACCGTTTTTTGCTATGGCAGTGGGTGGTGATCAATTAAGCGTGTCAGAAATCATTTTTTAGTCCCATAACAACCGTTTTTTTATTGACAGCGTAGCCGTAATTTGATAGATTAACTGTGAGATGTTTGTGGTTTAGTAGCTTGGGTGTTTTTTGTGTCAGGCACATCCGAAAGTTAAACTGGTTTTTTGACAACATACGAGATATTCCATTGAATAGCTGTGTATTCGTACAGTATAAAAAAAAGTGTTTCAAATTTCTAACTTTTTTATTTTTTTGGAGGTGTGCTGTTATGTATTACAAAAAACTATTGTTCTTAACGTTGGTCACATTCTTTCTGTCGAGTATGGCAATTGCGGCAGATCCCAACCTCGTTGGTTGGTACAAGTTTAACGAAAGCAGCGGTACCGTCGCTGCTGATTCATCGGGTTACGGGCATAATGCAACAGTAAATGCCACAAGTGGTTGGGATACAAGCGGATATAATGGCGGGTGTCTTAATTTCACTGGAACATTAAAAGTATCTGTTCCGTCGACAGTATTTACAGATGTCAACGAACAGGTAACGATTTCTGTCTGGGTCAATGGTAATACTGCTTACCCTGATGCAGGACAAATTCTTTTCCATGGGGCAAGTCCTGCACGCGGCAGAGCTCTTCAGTGTGAGATGCCAGGCGGGTATAATGCGATCTGGTTTGCCGCTGGTGATATAGACGCTAGCATTACTGGCGGTTTTGATCAGGCAGCAGTGTATAACCTGCCAAAAGCAGCTTATCAAGGTTCATGGAATAATTTTACATTTGTGAAAAATAATATTGCGGATGTGAATGAACCAACATGGGAAGTTTACTGGAATGGCTTAAGAAAAGCCTATACAACTGGTTTAACCGCTCAGATGAGTGGCATAACTACTTTTACTATTGGCTGTCGAAATGATGGTACCATTCCATATCAAGGAAAGATCGATGAATTCAAAATATATGACCGGGCTTTATCTCGCCAGGAAATAGCAAGTATTTTCGGCGTAGACCCCAATAAAGCCACAAATCCTACACCACTGGATGGTCAAGAGCAGATATTAACGACTGCTAATTTAACATGGGATGCCGGTTTGAAAGCTGCTTCACATGATGTCTATCTGGGCACAAATGAGACAGCAGTGACAAATGCGACGACTGCTTCTGCTGAATATATGGGTAATTTTGCTTATGCAGAATATGATCCAGTTGCCCTTGAACCTAATGTTGTTTATTACTGGCGTGTTGATGAAGTCAACGACGTTGATATATGGCCTGGTGCTGTCTGGAGTTTTAGAGTTATACCTCCAATACCCCCGATGCCAAATCCGTTATTGTGGCTCAAGATGGACGGTCCTGACTCTTCAAACCCAAGACTTGTAAAAGACTATTCAGGCAACGGCATGGATGGTACCATGGGTTCTTCTGATGCATGGAAAGAAGTTCCTGGTCTTAGCGATGGTTATGTCATTGACTTTGACGGCGGTCCCTACGGTGCATGCGGTATTACTTTTGAGGCTAATGATGTTAACAATGTGATTGCGGCAAACCTCGACAAAACATTTACAGCGTCATGCTGGGTAACATGGGAAAGCCCAGTTAATATCAGCTATATTTATGACGCTAGAAACGCTGCTAATATACGTTTGCTTGCAAATGAATGTCCTACAGGTCCTCATATTCGTAACCATTGCGG
>CAZBKA010000072.1:0-16406 GCA_964492365.1 uncultured Pirellulales bacterium
TCAAATCATGATCGAGGATGAAAACGGTAAGATTCTTGATGTTCATTATATGCCTGCGGGTGCTCGTATTGAGGTTGATGAAGGTCAAAAAGTTCAGGCTGGTCAGTTGCTTGCACACCAGTCAAGAGCCTCTGGCGGTACACAGGATATTACAGGTGGTTTGCCAAGAGTTACTGAAGTGTTTGAAGCTCGTAAGCCTAAAGAGCCAGCTGCGATGGCTGAGATTAGCGGTAGGGTTGAGCTTAGCAGTGAAAAACGAAAAGGCAAAATGACCATTATCATTCGCAATGAAAGTGGAATGGAAAAAGAGCATTATGTGCCGAGAGACAGACATCTCAATGTACATACAGGCGACTTTATTATGGCTGGTGATCCAATCACTGATGGGCCGCTTGTTCCTCATGATATATTAAGAATCAAGGGTGAAGAAGCTCTGCAAACATACTTGACCGGCGAAATTCAGAATGTTTATCGAAGCCAGAATGTTGGTATCAATGATAAGCATATTGAGATCATATGTTCTCAGATGATGAGAAAAGTTGAGATTGAGAATGTTGGCGACAGTTCATTTTTGCCAGGCGAGGTGGTTGACAAGTTTGAGTTCCGCGAAGAGAATGAAAAGTTGTCCAAGAGCATTAAAATCGCTGATGCCGGTGATGCAACTGATTTTGTAAATGACCAGCTGGTAGACAAAAAAGATTTATTGGAAATAAATGAAAAGATTGAGATGATTGGTGGTACTCCGGCTAAAGGTAAGAAACCTAAACCTGCAACAGCTAAGACGTTATTGCTTGGTATTACTAAGGCATCTTTGCAGTCAGAAAGCTTTATTTCAGCTGCAAGTTTCCAAGAAACAACTAAAGTCTTGACGGAAGCTTCATTAGCTGGTAGAATTGACTATTTACGTGGTCTTAAGGAAAATGTTATCCTTGGCCATTTGATACCGGCAGGAACGGCGTTTAAGCCTCATCTTGACATTAGAGTGAAACATCTTGTTCAAGCTCCGCTGCCGAAGGAATTTGCAGAAGTAGCAGAGGTTGAAGAAGCAAAAGCAGCAGAAGCCAAGGCAGATGCAGCTATTAAGGAAGCGTTTGGAATTAATTGATAAGTTTTTTTTAAACATTGAAAGTAGAAATCGGAAATAAATTATGCCTACCATAAACCAGTTAGTCAGAAATCCAAGGTCAACAACCAAAGGCCGTAAGCGTGTATCTGATATCAGCGGTTGTCCTCAGAAAAGAGGCGTTTGTCTGATAGTCAGGACCCAGACACCAAAGAAGCCTAACTCGGCGTTGCGAAAAATCGCCCGTGTAAGACTTACAAATGGTAAAGAAGTTACAGCTTATATCCCTGGTATTGACCATAACCTTCAGGAACATAGTACAGTTGTTATTCGTGGTGGTAGAGTTCGTGACCTTCCTGGTGTACGTTACCATATCGTTCGTGGAGTGTTAGATACCTCAGGCGTTTCTGGTCGTATGCAGGGCAGAAGTAAATATGGTGCTAAAAAAGGTAAGTAAAAACCGACTAATTTTAGTTTTCTAATAGTTGAAAGAATAAAAAGGAAAAATAATGGCAAAGAAATTTACCGCTTCGGGTCAGCAATTGAAACCAGATCCTAAGTTCTCCAGCAAGCTGGTTGCGAAGTTTACCAACTGCTTGATGCTTGAGGGTAAAAAAAGTGTAGCTCAACGTGTTTTCTATGATGCATTAGATATTATCGCCGAGAAGGTTAAAGATGCCACACCCGTTGAGGTTTTTGAAAAGGCAATCAATAACGCTAAGCCTCTTATTGAGGTGAGAAGCAAGCGTGTCGGCGGAGCAAGCTATCAGGTGCCTATGCAGATTAATGCAAAGCGTCAGCAGGCGTTGGCATTCAGGTGGATTCTTCTATCCTCACGTGGAAAGAAAGGTAAGCCAATGAGCGAGCGTTTAGCAGCTGAGTTGATTGATGCTTACAATGGAACCGGTGGTGCAATAACCACAAGGGAAAATATCCACAAAATGGCTGAGGCTAATAAAGCTTTCGCTCATTTTGCCTGGTAATACATCGTTTTTAGAACTGCCACGGAGATTTAAGGTCGCCGTGGCAGTTTTTTTATGGATATTTACAATAATTACGTTGGTTTTAGGTTGTTGTGGTACAGGATTTATAAATGACTGAAAAAATAAGTAAATTGAGAAACATCGGTATCATGGCTCATATTGATGCTGGCAAAACCACAGTGACTGAACGTATTTTGTATTTTGCAGGTAAAACATACAAGATTGGTGAGGTTCACGATGGTACTGCGGTAATGGATTTCATGGAAGAAGAGCAGGAAAGGGGCATTACAATAACCTCTGCTGCTACTAAATGTCCATGGAAAGACTGTGAAATCAACCTCATTGATACACCCGGACATATAGATTTTACAGCTGAAGTTGAAAGATCTCTTCGTGTGCTTGATGGTGCAGTTGCAGTTTTTGATGGCAGTGAAGGCGTTCAGGCCCAGAGTGAAACAGTCTGGCGGCAAGGGCAGAAATACAATCTTTCTTGTTTGTGTTTTATCAATAAGATGGACAAAACAGGAGCAGATTTTTTTATGTCTGTCGACAGTATTCGCGATAAGCTGGTCGCCAATCCGATTGTTATGCAACTTCCCATCGGCGCTTCTGAAAGTTTCGATGGTATAATTGATCTGGTAGGAATGAAGGCTTATTATTATTATGAAACGGATAAACCTGGAGGAGGATTTCAGGAAAGAGATATCCCTGAAGATTTACAGGTTAAAGCTCAACAGGCTCGCCATGATATGCTGGAAATGGCTGCTGAATTTGATGATGAACTGATGGATCTTTATATAAACGATAGACCTATTACCGCTGAGATGATCCATCGTGCGGTTCGTAAGGGGACGTTGAGTAATGAATTGAATCCTGTTTTTGTAGGTTCAGCTTTGAAAAATATTGGTATTCGAAAATTGCTTGACGCAGTTGTTGAATATTTGCCGTCGCCACTTGACAGGCCTGATATCGTAGGATTTGATCCGACCCATGGAAATAAAGAGGTTGTTGTAAAATGTGACCCCAAAGATGATTTGGTAGCTTATGTTTTTAAGATTACAAGCGATTCCCATGGAGACCTTAATTTTCTGAGGATTTACAGGGGTTCACTAGAGCCTAGCAGCAGGGTTCTTGATGCCAGTCGTGACAAAAAAGAAAATATCACCCGCATATTTGAAATGAATGCATGTGAAAGAAAAGTACTCGATATCGCCTCTGCAGGCGATATTGTTGCGGTTATTGGTTTAAAACAAACTTTGACAGGTGATACCATATGTGATACCAAAAAACCCGTATGTTTATCTCAGATTACGTTTCCGGAAACAGTTATTAGCATGTCAATTGAGCCTGCTGGTGCAGCTGATAAGGCCAAACTTGCTGATGCCTTGGCGGTACTTAAACGTGAAGATCCGACGTTTGATTGTAAATATGACAATGAAACAGGTCAGACTATTATAAGCGGTATGGGAGAATTGCACCTTGAAATTCTGCAGCATAAACTTATCAGGGAGAGAAATGTAAATGTCAGGGTTGGTAAACCCAGAGTTGCATACAAGGAGGCAATTACTAAAAAAGCTGAGGCTGAGGCTAAATTTGTACATCAAACGGGAGGCCATGGACAGTTTGGGCATGTTGTAATGACGATAGAGCCTTTAATGACTGAAGATGGGCACTGGAACAAGGAAATAGCATTTGAAAATAAGGTTATTGGTGGGGCGGTTCCTAAAGAATACATATCATCAGTTGAAAGAGGTTCCCGTGACGCCCTGAGTAGTGGGGAGCTTGCAGGTTATCCAGTTGTCGGCTGTAAAATATGCCTGATAGATGGCTCTGCCCATGCGGTAGATTCATCAGAACTGGCTTTTGAGCAGGCAGCGTCCATGGCTATTGATAAATTATTAAAAAATGCCGGTCCTGTTCTTCTTGAGCCTGTAATGCGGGTTCAAGTAGTAGTGCCTGAAAGTAATTTTGGGGCAGTTCAGGGTAATTTGCTTGCGAAAAGAGGAATAATTACTAATGCAAGAATTCATGGCAATATGCGTATTATAGATGCTAAGGTGCCTTTAACTGAGATGTTTGGCTATTCCAGTGAAATTAGAAGTGCTACTGCTGGTAGGGGATCATTTACTATGGAACCTTTAAATTACGAAAAAGTTCCGGAGCAGATAGCGAAAGGGGTTCTTTTTTAAAAAAAAGTTAAAAAGTTTATTTTTTTTAAAAAAACCTTAAATTTAATTGACATTGTTTTAATGTCATGTTATATTTCCAATCTTTATCAGCCGTAGCGAGCATTACTGAAGGTTTTGCGAGAACGAGTTGGGCTGTGGCACGTCAGACTTGATAGAATATCAAGGAAAGTGTTTTTTGTGTTCGGTGCTTTGTTAGAGCGTTGCTTTGATGAGTTCCGAAGCCGATAAGGAAGGCGAAAAAACGGCGATATTGCAGTTAATGATGCCTTTCCTGCCAAAAATGGTGTTAGTTAACGCCGACCGAAAAATTATGCACAATTGTGTATATTTATGTTGAGTTTGGGATATAAGTTATTATACTTCAAACTCTTGAAAATTTATAGTGTTTAAGTTGAAACGGTACCTCGAAGAAAATAAGTAGAGGAATTATATGGCTGCTGAAACCGAAAAAATCAGAATTAGAATGGAAGCTTACGATCACAGGGCGCTTGATGCGTCTGCAAAGGAAATCGTAGAACACGCACGTAGAACAAATGCAAGGGTAAGCGGCCCGGTGCCGTTGCCAACACGTATTGAAAGATACACAGTTCTGAGAAGTCCTCACGTAGATAAGAAGTCGCGTGAGCAGTTTGAAATGAGGACCCATAAGCGTTTAATCGATATTTGTGAGGCTAACGCAAGGACAGTTGAAATACTTAACCGCCTGGTCGTTCCCGCTGGTGTTTTTGTGAAGATCAAGGCTTAATGAAATTAAACAATTGATTTTGTTGTTGAGGCTTAAGTTTAATGGCTATGTTATTAGGAAAAAAAGTTGGTATGACCCAGGTCTATGATGAGGCAGGTAAGATGTTGCCTGTTACCGTCATAGAGGTTGGCCCTTGTGTAGTTACTCAGGTCAAGACCATTGGTACTGATGGCTATAATGCCGTTCAGTTGGGTTATGAGGATGTTAAAGAATCTCGCACTAAGAAACCGCAAATCGGGCATGCAGTAAAAGCAAAAACCAATTCGAAGAAGTTTGTTCGTGAGATGCGTCTTGGTAAAGATGAGCAGCCTAGTCTGAATGCTGGTGATAATGTTAGCGTGTCTGTTTTTGCTGAGAGCAAAAGAGTTGATGTTACCAGTACAAGTAAGGGTAAAGGTTATGCTGGTGTTATGAAACGACATCACTTCAGTGGTATGCCGGCGTCTCATGGATGTGAGCGTATGCACAGGCATGGTGGTGCTATTTCAAGTTATGCTAGCGACCGAGGCCACGGCGGTAACCTTAAAAAAGGTAAAAGGATGGGCGGCCAGATGGGTAATGTTACAGTAACAAGTAAAAACCATAGTCTGGTTTCTATAGATGAAGAAAGAAATTTGTTAGTAATTAAAGGCTCTATACCTGGTCCTTCAGGCGGCTATGTAGTTGTTCGTAGTTCGAAATAAAGCCTAATAATTTGGAGAACGGAATTTTACAATGATCAAGTTGGCTGTTTACAATAAAGACGGAAAAGAGGTTGAGACCATTAGTGTCGATGAGGCTCTTTTGGGCGGCTCAGTCAGATATCCGTTGCTTAAGCAGGCTATAGTTATGTATCACGCCAACAAGCGTGTTGGTACTGCTGCTACAAAAGATAGAGGCATGGTAGCTGGTGCAACCAAAAAGCTATTCAAGCAGAAGGGCACTGGTAATGCTCGTGTAGGTAATATCAGGACTGCTAAGAGAAGAGGCGGCGGTGTTACATTTGCTAAGGTGGCTCGTGATTTCAGTAAAGATATGCCGAAAAAGCAGCGAAAGCTTGCAGCCAGTTCAGCGGTTCTTGCCAAGCTTCTAAGTGATAAAGTTGTTGTTATAGATGCTTTGAGTTTTGAAGCACCCAAGACAAGTGAGTTTGCAACGATTCTCAGCAATCTCAAAATTGATCGCAGTTGTCTGGTTATGATTAATGGTCTTGATAACAATATCTATAAATCAGTAAGAAATCTTCCCAGAGTTGATGTTCTGACAATAGCCGATCTCAACGCCGGGGATGTATGTAATCATCAGAAGGTATTGTTTACAAAAGACGCGTTTATGTCTTTGATAAATTAAAGATAGCGATAGTGAAAATTAACAGGTGTTAATGTGGACGACTTTAGAGTAATAATTAGGCCTTTAGTAACAGAGCAGGGAATGCACTTTGCGAATGCTCGTAGTGCGTATTCTTTCGAAGTTGATAAAAAGGCTAACAAGGCACAGATTAAAAATGCGATTGAGAAAATTTACAGTGTCAAGGTTGACAAAGTAAGGACAGCCAATCGTAAAGGCAAACCTCGTCGCAGAGGTGGAACAATTGGGGTAACTTCAAGCTGGAAGAAAGCAGTTGTTTATCTTGAGTCTGAATATCATATAGATTTGTTCTAACAGCTAAAGCAAAGGCAGTAGTTTTATGGGTATAAGAATATATAAACCGACAAGTGCAGGACGCAGGAACAGTTCCGTAAATGATTACGCAGAACTTACGACGTCTACGCCGGAAAAGACGCTGTGCAAGCGTATTAAAAAGAGCGGCGGAAGAAACCATCATGGTGTTACGACTTCACGCTTTAGAGGCGGCGGAGCAAGAAAGATTTATCGAGTAATCGATTTCAAGCGTAACAAAGATGGCATCACCGCATCAGTAATGACCGTTGAGTATGATCCGAACAGAAATTGTTACATCTCTCTGGTTCAATACAAAGATGACGAGAAAAGATACATTCTTTCACCTCTTGGCATAAAGGTTGGTGATATGATCGAGAGTGGTATGTCTTGCGAACCTAAAGTTGGTAATGCAATGCCTCTCGAAGCCATTCCTGGTGGTTTGGAAGTGCATAATATTGAAATGATTGCAGGTCAGGGCGGTAAACTCGTAAGAGGCGCCGGTAATGCAGCTAAAATAGCAGCTAAAGAAGGTGACTGGGTAACTTTGATTTTGCCGAGTGGTGAAATGAGAATGGTTCGCAAAGAATGCCGAGCTACGATTGGCAAATTAAGCAATCCAGATTTTCAAAATGTTAGAATAGGTAAAGCAGGTCGTAGTCGCCATATGGGTCGCAGACCTCACGTAAGAGGTAAAGCCCAGAACCCAGTAGACCATCCAATGGGCGGTGGTGAGGGTCGAGCAAATGGTGGTCGCCATCCATGTTCACCAACAGGTGTTCTTGCAAAGGGCGGCAAGACTAGAAACAAACGAAATATTAGTAATAAGAGAATTATTCGCAGACGTAAAAATACACGACAGGGCCAGTTGGTTCTGTAGGTAAGTAAGTGACCCAATAGGACTCAGAAGGTAAATTATGGGAAGATCGCTAAAAAAAGGACCATTTGTAGACGAGAAGCTGTTCGTTAAAGTCAGCAAGCAGATTGATTCCGGCAGCTATGACCCAATTAAGACATGGGCGAGAAGATGCACCGTAATCCCGGAGTTTGTTGGTTTTACTTTTCTGGTTCATAATGGCAAAATGTTTCATAAAGTATTAGTTACTGAAGATATGGTAGGTCATAAGCTGGGTGAGTTTTCGTTGACGAGAACATTCAAAGGACATTCCAGCAAGAAATAAAAGGTTATAGGCTATGTTAAGTGCTAAAAAATTAAAAGAGCTTTGTAAGCAACGCGATATAAGCAAAGATCAATTGGCTGGTCAGCTTGTTCGGGGCGGACTTAGTGAGAAGCAGGCGAAATCTGCAATTGAGAATTGGAAACAAGGGCTTTTTAAACCTCTTCCAAGTAAAGAAGATATTCGCAAGTTGGCAACGGCTTTGTATGTTGATGTCAATGATATATCCGATTGGAAGTCTTCTTGCAGGTATGCTCCATTTTCAGCAAGAAAAGCCAGACTTGTCTCACAATTGATCATTGGTCGCAGTGTACAGGATGCTATGGATGTGCTTAAGTTTACAAACAAGCGTGCTGCAGAGACAGTTAATAAAGTTCTGAAATCTGCAATTGCTGATGCTGATGAACAGGAGGCTAATGTTGATAGCCTGGTTGTTAGCGAAGCAAGAGTTGATGGAGCAGGTGTCAGGCTTGGCACCAAGAGATGGAGAGCCAAGGACAGAGGTAGGGCTCATTCAATTCGTAAGACTGCTTGCCATGTACACGTAACGGTGACTCAAGCATAGATGAAAGAAGGTTTAATTTTACAGAAATAAGGCAATAAATTATGGGTCAGAAGGTATCACCAATTGGTTTTAGAACAGGCATAACGCTTGACTGGCAAAGTACTTGGTATGCTCCGAAGGCTAACTATGGCGAGTTTCTTATCGAAGACGAGAAAATACGTGGATTTATTGACAAGAAATTTAACCGCAGTATGCCGAGGGGTGCAGTTTCGAAGACTGAGATTATTCGCACTCGCAATGAAGTAAAGGTAACATTGCATAGTGCTCGTCCCGGTGTTGTTATTGGGCCAAGAGGTGGTGAAGTCGATAAACTCAGAGAAGAACTTGAAAATCTGACATCACGTAAGGTTAACGTAAATGTTATTGAAATAAAAGAGCCTGATCTAAGTGCAGTACTTTTAGGTCAGGGTATAGCAGAACAGCTTTGTAAGCGTTCATCTTTTAGAAGAACGATGAAGCAGGCTTGTGATAATGCAATCCAAGCTGGAGCTAAAGGTGTTAAAATTATGTGCAGCGGCAGGCTTGGTGGAGCTGAGATGGCTCGCTCCGAAACACATAAGGTGGGAAGTATTCCTCTACATACTCTTGATGCCGATGTTGATTATGCATTATCAGAGGCAGTTACAACATATGGTGTTATAGGTATTAAGGTTTGGATTTACAAAGGTAAATTTGGGGAAAAAATTGAGCCTAAGTTCAGAACCAAACGTAAGCCTACGAGAAAAAGTGAAGGTGGTTTCAAACCTGCTGGTGGTAGAGGTGGATCACGCCAAGGTAGGGGTAGTGAATCAGCATCTGAAGAAACAGATGGTGAGTAATTTTGTTTGGCGATTTGATTTTATAATTTGAGTTTTACTTTATAAGGGTAGAAAAATGGCTTTGATGCCTAAAAGAGTTAAGCACCGAAAGAACCAGCGTGGTAAAATGAAGGGCAACGCCACGCGTAATAACTATGTTGCTTTTGGTGAATATGGTTTGCAGGCGTTGGATACACATTGGATAACAGGGCAGCATATAGAGGCTGGTCGTGTGGCTGCTACTCACTTTTTGCATCGTGAAGGTAAGGTATATATTAGAATATTTCCTGATAAATCTGTCAGTTCTAAGCCTTTGGAAACAAGAATGGGTAAAGGTAAAGGCGAGCCTGATTATTGGGCAGCGAGTGTTAGACCTGGCGTTATTATGTTTGAGGTTGGTGGTGTACCAGAAGATGTTGCTAAGCAGGCATTGTTACGAGTTGCACATAAGATGCCTATAAAATGCAGGTTTGTGAAGAGAAGACATTCTTTGTAAGAAGGATAAGTTTGCTATGAAGGCTGACGATTACCGTGAAATGAGTGTAGATGAGCGACTTGTGAAGCTTGAGGAATTGCAGAAGCAATTATTTGAGCTTAAGACACAGGCTGTTACAGAAAAATTAGAAAATACAAAAGCTGTGGCGAGTTTAAAATGTGATATTGCCAGGCTAAAGACCGTAATTCGAGAAAGTGAATTAGAGATAAACAAAAAGTGATCCGGCTCTTATAGAGTCGTCATTTAAGATTGGAAATCAGGTATGCAGGAAAAAAAAACAAAGACAATGACTGCTCAGGTAGTTAGTAAAAGCGGCGACAAGAGTATAAAGGTTGCTATTAACTATAAGGTTAAGCATCCTAAATATGGTAAGTATATAAGAAAAAGAACCACTCTTGGTGTGCATGATGAGCTCAACAAGGCCAGTGTTGGTGATCTCGTTGAGATCGCAGAGTGCAGACCGATTAGTAAATCTAAAAGTTGGCGTCTTGTAAGTATAGTTTCGAGTTCGCCGCAGGGTTAACAATAGTAATAAGCTTTGGCTTAAAATACGAGGTGGAAAAAAGTGATTCAGCAAGAAACGATGTTAGATATCGCTGACAATTCAGGAGTGAAGTCAGCTCAGTGTATAAAAGTTTTGGGCAGGAGTGGTGGCAAAAGCGGTAAAGGTAAAGCTACAAGAGCAACTGCTTCTATTGGTGATGTTATTTGTGTAGCGATAAAAAAGACATTGCCGAGTTGTCAGCTGGATGACAAGAAAGTTCATAGATGTGTTATTATTCGTACTACGACACCAATTAAGCGTGCTGACGGAAGTTATGTTCGTTTTGACAGCAATGCAGCGGTTATGGTGGATGGTGATGGTAATCCGATTGGAACAAGAGTTTTTGGTGCTGTTGCCCGTGAGTTGCGTGAGAAAAACTATATGAAAATAGTCTCACTGGCCAGCGAAGTAGTTTAATCATTGTAAATGTTAAAGATAAAATAGGCGGTTAGAAAAAATGGCCCTACATGTTAAAAAAGGTGATATGGTTGAGATAATTGCTGGTGACCACAAAGGTGCGACTGGCAAAGTGTTGCGTGTTATTCCCAATAAGAGCAGTGTGGTAGTTCAGGGACATAATATTGTCAAGAAGCATGTCCGACCATCACAGAAGAATCCTCAGGGTGGAAGGATTAATATTGAGCAGCCTATCCACATAAGTAATGTTCTGCCGATTAGTCCTAAGAGTTCAAAAGGCAAAAGGGTTGGTTATAAAGTTGCAACTGATGGCAGCAAGAAAAGAATAGCTTGTGATGGCGGCGAAATAGGTGTTGTTACGAAAGCTAATAAAAAATAGAACAGTTATTTGTCGGTTGGAAATCGACAGACTTTTAATAGTAGGTATATAATGGCAAGACTAAAAGATTTATACAAAACGCAGATTGTTGATCAGCTCACTAAAGAGTTTAATTACACGAACCCGATGGCTGTTCCCAAAGTGAAAAAAATTGTGATTTCTATGGGAGTTGGCAAAGCTGTTCAGGATAAGAAGTATATTGAGATGGCAGTGAAGGATTTAACAGCGATCTCAGGTCAGAAGCCTCTCCTCTGTAAAGCAGTTAAGAGTGTTTCAAACTTTAAGGTTCGTCAAGGTGATAATACAGGTCTTAAAGTTACTCTCCGCGGAGTAATGATGTATGAGTTTATGGACAGGCTGATAAGCTTAGCTATTCCGCAGGTAAGAGACTTTAGAGGTTTGAATCGCAGGGGTCTTGATGGCAGGGGTAACTACTCAATGGGTTTAACTGAGCAGGGCGTTTTCCCTGAAATAGATATTACCAAAGTAGAATCTCAGCAGGGTATGAATATAACGTTTGTTACTTCTGCAAAGACTGATGACGAGGCGTTGCGAATGCTTGAGTTATTTGGTATGCCGTTTAAAAAAGATAATAAACAGGAAAATTAATAAATAATCTGTAACAGGACAGTAAAGAAGTTTGGAGTGTTTGAATGACAACAACCGCACTGAGAAATAAGGCTAGGGCGAAGCAAAAATATCGCGTAAGACAGTATACACGTTGTGAACTTTGTGGTCGTGGAAAAGCGGTTTATCGCAAATTTAAACTATGTCGTATTTGTTTCAGAAAGTTGGCTAACGAAGGTAAGATACCTGGTGTTAGAAAAGCCAGTTGGTAATAAGAAGTAGAAAAACGCAAATTATAATTTGACGTGGAGTTTGATTATGAGTTTGAGCGATCCTATCGCTGATATGTTGACGAGAGTACGTAATGCCGCAAGGATTGGCAGAGAGACAGTTAGTGTCAAAGCTTCCAATATTTGTGCAGGTATTGCAGAGGTACTTAAGAGTGAAGGTTATATTTTGGACTATGACCGAATTGATGATGGTAACCAGGGGATGTTGCGAATCCATCTTAAGTATGATGCAAGTGGCGGATCTGTCATCGATGAAATAAAGAGAGTCAGTAAGCCTGGTAGAAGGATTTACTCAGGTGCTGAAGAGTTACCCCGTGTTTTAGCTGGAATGGGTATTTCTGTAATATCTACCAGCAAGGGTGTGATGAGTGATAATAACTGTCGTCGCCAAAAAATTGGCGGCGAAATACTTTGTACGGTGAGCTAATGAGTCGTATAGGAAAAAAAACTATAGATATTCCTGCTGGCGTAGCGGTTGAGCAGAAGGGCTTTATTCTTAAAGCCAAAGGTCCTGTTGGTGAACTGCAGATGGATTGTAACCCTGCTGTTAAGGTAGTTGTTGAGGGTTCAGTTATATCTGTTTTGAATGAAACACCAGAGGATAAGTTTGCTAATAAGATGCATGGAACCACGCGTGCCTTGATTGCCAATATGATTACAGGTGTCAGCAAGGGCTTCGTAAGAAAGATGGAGATTTACGGCACAGGTTACAACCTTAAAGAGCAGGGAAACAAACTGGTATTACATGTGGGCTTCTGCCATCCAATTGAGATGGTAATGCCTAAAGGTGTTAAAGTTACAGTTGAAGTTCCTGCAACAAGAGGTAATGATGTTCCCGCGAAGTTTACACTTATGGGAATTAGCAAAGAGGTTCTTGGACAGTTTGCAGCGAACATTCGTAAGGTCAGACCGCCGGAGCCATACAAAGGCAAAGGTATTCGGTATGCGGATGAAGTTGTAAGACATAAAGTTGGTAAGGCATTTGCTTCAGGTGGAGCATAATATAAAATAGGATTTGTTATGAAAACTGACAGTAATAAAAGAGCAGCGAAAAGACGCCAATATCATGTTCGCAAAAAAGCGGTTGGCACCCCTGACAGACCACGTTTGTCAGTGTTCCGTTCGAACAGGAATATTTGTGCTCAGATCATTGATGATGTAGCTGGTGTTACCCTTGTTTCGTCAAGTACTGGTTCAAAGGCCCTGAGAGATCAGATTGCTTATGGTGGAAATCAGAAAGCAGCAGCAGTTGTTGGTGAGGCTATTGCGAAAGAGGCTACAAGTGTTGGTATTAAGTGCGTCTGTTTTGATAGAGGCAGTTATAAATATCACGGTAGAGTTAAAGCTCTTGCTGAGGCAGCAAGAAAAGCAGGATTGGCTTTTTAAAAACTATATATACTAAAAGTTTGGAGAATTAAATTGGCAGCAGAACCAGTTAACACTTCAGGACAAGAAGAAAAATCTTTTGAAGATACGGTTGTTAAAATATACCGTTGTTCTAAAGTAGTCAAAGGTGGTAGGCGTTTTAGCTTCGCCGCGTTAGTTGTTGTGGGTAATCGTAATGGCACGGTAGGTGTAGGATATGGCAAGGCTAAGGAAGTTCCTCTATCCGTAGAAAAAGCGGTTAAAGATGCAAAGAAGTCAATGCAGGAAGTATCTTTGCTTGGCAGAACAATACCACATCAAATTACCGGAAAGTTTAGAGCGACCAAAGTAATTATGGTTCCGGCTAGACCAGGAACAGGTGTTATCGCCGGTTCCAGTGCTCGTGCTGTATTGGAGTATGCCGGTGTGCAGGACATCCTGACAAAAGTAGTTGGGAGTGTGTCTGCGAAGAATGTTGTTAAAGCGACATTGAACGGTTTATTAAAACTTAAAAGCAAAGAATTGGTAGAGTCTCTTCGTGGTGTTGAAGTTGAACCTATATAAAGGTGGTGATTTTTCAAATGTTAAATTATGAAATATCTTCTATAGCAGGTAAAAAGAAAGCTCGCAGGCGTGTTGGTCGTGGCAATGGTAGCGGTTATGGCAAGACGAGCGGCAGAGGGCACAAAGGTAATGGATGCCGTGCAGGTGCTGTTTCTAGGACCCTTAATGAGGGTGGACAGATGCCTTTGTTCCGTCGTTTACCCAAACGTGGTTTCAACAATTACAATTTTGCGGCGAGTTATGATATAATTAATGTCTCTCAGCTTGAGCGATTTGAAGACGGAGCTTCAGTTGGTATAGAGCAGTTGTTAGAGGCAGGTTTATTGGGTGGCCTTAAAACAAAAGTGAAGATTCTTGGTGATGGTGAGCTTACGAAAAAATTGCAGGTTTCAGCTCACAAGTTCAGTAAATCTGCTGAAGAAAAGATCGTCGCTTCTGGCGGTACTGCTCAGGTAATATGATTCCTTGGAATAGAACGATAATTAAAACGGAATTTTGCCGGGAAAACTAAAATGCTTGGAACAGTTTTTAATATTTTTAAGATTTCTGATTTACGCAACAAGATACTGTTTACAGTGGCATTGTTGGTAATCTACAGAGTTGGCTTTCATGTTGCTTTGCCATGTTTCGATCTGTCCCAGATAGAAGCCGCGGTAGGTACAAGGGATACTGATAGTCCGATGGGTAGAGCTGCTGAATATATGCAGATATTTACCGGCGGTACATTGAGCCAAAGCAGCTTGTTCGGCTTGGGCATTATGCCTTATATTACTGCTTCAATTATTCTTATGCTTCTCGGCGAAGTTATGCCTGCGTTAAAGAAGCTTAGGCAGGAAGGGCGGACGGGTCAACAGAAAATTCATGAGTACACCCGATATGGAACTGTGCTCATATGCGTCATCCAGTCACTTATGTATTTAAAAGTGATGGGTGCGTTTGTTTATCCAGGTATGCATCTGCAAGCTATAATAATGGGTGTATTTGGAATGACAGCCGGTACTGTATTTTTAATGTGGCTTGGTGAGCAGATAGATGAATATGGTATAGGCAACGGCATTAGTCTTATCATCATGGCTGGTATTGTCGCACATATGCCATGGGCTCTTAATATGTTAAGAGAAAATATTGATTTCAATGTTGGAGCGTCTGCTGGTTCGATAGGACCTGCGAAGCTCCTGTTTTTAATAGCAGCATTTGTCTTTGTTGTTGCTGGTGCAATTCTTATCACTCAGGCTCAGCGTAGGATTCCGATCCAGCAGGCTAAGCAAATGAGAGGCAGAAGGATGTATGGCGGTCAAAGACATTATTTGCCTTTACGTGTTAATCATGGTGGTGTGATGCCGATTATCTTCGCGTCAAGTTTTATGATGTTTCCGCCTCTGATTATCCGCTGGTTACTTGGTATTTTTAGTGAATCCTCTATACTGAGGGCACTTGATGGTGCTTTTGGGCATGAGGCATTTACTTATAATCTGTTATATATGCTGTTGATTTTCTTGTTCGCTTATTTCTGGACAACAGTGCAGTTCCAGCCAAAGGAAATGGCAAAGAATTTACGTGATTCAGGAAGCTTTATTCCTGGTTTAAGACCTGGGCGAAGAACAGCAGATTATCTTGAAACCGTTATGACAAGAATCACTTACTTCGGTGCAGCGTTTTTGGCTATAATTGCAGTTGTGCCATCAGTAATATCAATGCTGCTTGGAATAGACTGGAGAGTGGCAACGTTCCTTGGTGGTACAGGTTTGCTGATTGTTGTTAGTGTATCGCTTGATCTTGTGCAAAAGATCGAAGCAAATCTGCTGATGAGAAGTTACGACGGATTCAGCACTGCTGGCAGAATAAAAGGGGCTCAGAGATGAGGGTAGTGTTACTTGGTGCTCCTGGTGCAGGCAAAGGTACTCAGTGTAAGCGTATTGTTGACAAATACAATTTGCTACATTTGTCAAGTGGTGATATACTTAGGCAAGAGAGAGCTAATAATACTGAGCTTGGTAAAAAAGCTCAGAGTTACATGGATAGTGGGGCACTTGTGCCTGATGGACTGATTGTAGAAATGATGGCCGGAGCGATAAGTAATGCTCCGGATGGTGGTTTTGTTCTTGATGGCTTTCCGAGGACAGTGAATCAGGCCGCTGAGCTTGATAAGGCACTTAGTGCTGCTGGTCGGAAAATTGATGTAGTGTTAAACCTGGTTATTGATGACCAGATTGTTGTAGACCGGATCACAGGCAGAAGAAGTTGTCCTGTGTGCGGTGCGGTTTATCATGTGATTAATATGAAGCCGAAAAAGAAAGGGTTTTGCGACAAAGGCTGTGGTCAGTTGACGCAGAGACCTGATGATACAGAAGAAGTAGTAAAAAACAGGTTAGCTAATTATCACAGCCAGACAGAGCCTGTTATTGGGTATTATGAAAATTCTGTCGGTGTTTGTGATTTTGATGCAGCAGGTGCTGTTGATGATATTAGTAATCTTATGTTTGAGAAACTTAATTCTCTGAAATAAGACTGGAGATATTTTTAAAGGATATAAGTAGTTTGTGTCCTTTGCAAGAAGATTTTTAAATGGCTATAACCCTTAAGACAGCTAGAGAAGTTGGTTTGATGAAAGAAGCTGGGAGGGTTG
>CAZBKA010000073.1:0-16327 GCA_964492365.1 uncultured Pirellulales bacterium
CCCAATCCCAGTTTATAGCTCTTCCGGTGTATGCGCTCATTCGACCGAGGATTCCTGCCATTGTACTTTCGGCAACTCTTTCGCCTTCGTTGAGAGGATTGCCGGCGCGGATGCTGGCTATGAGGTCGCGGTGTTCGAGGAGGTATGGCGAGGGGTCGCTGTTTTCGTATTTATAACTTGTTGCTCCTTCTATTTTGTTTGTTCCACCGTCGGTGTAGCTTGAGCCTTTGGTACCGACGAATCGTTCGGATACGTTTTCTGTGCAACCATCAGTCTGGCGACAGAAGCTCTGGATTCTTACACCACCTGGGTATTCAAATTCGACGGCAAAGTGGTCCCAGATGTTTCCGAATTTGGGGTCGGTGCGTACCTGTCTTCCACCCATGCCGTAAGCTTTGATGGGGTGAGTGCCCATTACCCAGTTTGCGATGTCGATGTTGTGGACGTGCTGTTCGACGATTGCATCGCCTGAGCCCCAAACGTAGAAATACCAGTTGCGGCATTGGGTTTCCATTTCGGACCACTCGGGCTTGGGTTCATTGAAGAATCCCCAACCGGCAACGTCACCGCCGACCCAGTAGATCTGTCCGCCGAGGACGTCACCTATTTGACCGTCTTTTAATCTTCTTATTATTTCGAGATAGCTTGGCTGATGTCTTCTTTGTGTGCCTGCTACTATTGCGATGTTTTTGTCTTTTGCGAGTTTGCTTGACTCGATGACGCTTCGGACACCAACGGGATCAACAGCTACAGGTTTTTCCATGAAGACGTGTTTTCCTGCTTCGATTGCGGCTTTGAGGTGGATCGGTCTGAAAGCCGGCTGGGTTGTGAGTATTACGAGGTCAATGTCTGTTGCGAGGATTTTTTTGTATGCGTCGAAACCAGTGAACATCATTTCTGGTGTGACATTGATTTTGTCTTTCAGGTTTGCTGCTGGTTCATGGAGATCCTGAGTTTGTATTGCATTGAGGCAAGTTTTAATCTTGTCCTCGAAGAGATCGGCCATTGCGATGAGTTCGACGTTTTGAGATGATGAGAGGCAATCACGGATAGCTCCAGAGCCCCTACCACCACAGCCTATGATGCCTATTTTTATTTTGTCGCTACCTGCGGCGAAAAGCCTGCCTGAGCTTGCGAGCATAGTTGCGATTGAAATCGAGGTGGATGATTTGAGAAAATTACGACGTGATATGTTACTGCTCATAAAAACCCTTTCCTTGTTCATATTAAAACCAATGATGATTAGATCAATATAATATACGAGTAGCTGATTATACACAAGGTTTTAGGTTTAGGTTCATTTTATTACGGAGTTTTTGTGGAAATGGGTGTTGTTGAATCCAATTAGGGCTTGTCAAAAAACCGATTTTGGGGTATATTCAACGGCGTTAGCAAATGTATTTATAAGGAATTTTTATGAAATCTAAATTAATAGTAAACGGAGCCGGCGGACGGATGGGACGGCGGATAGTTGCTTTGGCTTGTCAGGACGGGTTGTTTGATGTTTCTGGTGCGGTTGACTGGGCTGGGAACCCGGATATAGGCAAGGATGCTGGGCAGTTGGCTGGTATTGGTGATATAGGAGTTAAGCTTTTGGGGGAGTATCCAAAAAGCGGTGATGTTGTTATAGATTTTTCTAATCCAGCAGCGGCTGATGGTACAATAGAGTATTGTGTTAAAAATAAGAAACCTTTGCTGATGGCGACTACTGGGCTGAGCGTTGCGCAGGTTGAAAAGCTCAATGAAGCGGCTAAGACGATACCTGTTATTTTAGCGAGCAATACGAGTCTTGGTATGAATCTTCTTTTTGCAATCGTTGGTAAGGTTGCCAAGGCGTTGGGTGAGGAATTCGATATTGAGATAATCGAACAGCATCACAGATTTAAAAAAGATTCACCAAGCGGGACCGCTTTGTCATTGGCGGCAAGTATATGCAAGGAAACTGACAGGGAATTCCCGACATGTCTCGACCACGGCAGAGAAGGTAAGGAATGTCTGAGACAAAAAGGTCGAATCGGGATGCATGCTGTCAGGGCTGGTGATATTGTCGGTGAGCATGAGATAATTTACGGGGCATTGGGTGAGACGGTAAAGATTTCTCATTCTGCACACAGCAGAGATATTTTTGCACGCGGTGCGCTGAAAGGCGCGGGCTGGCTTGTCGGCAAAAAGGCTGGGATGTATACGATGGCTGATTGCCTTGGTATTAAATAATCAGCTTTGAATTAAGGTTGCGATTACGGCGGTTGCATTGAACATTGCATGGATGAAAATTGAGGGATAGAGGCGTCCTGTTTTTTCGTATGAGTAACCCAGAGATGTGCCGAGGATGAATATCACGGGCCAATGCTCGACGTTGGCATGTACGCTTGCGAATATGGCGGCACTTATGAATATCGAAAACCAGGGTCTTTTTATGTAGGCTCTGATCGTTGACTGGAATATTCCACGGAAGATTATCTCTTCAAATATTGGTACCACGATAATTGTTGTTATGGCAATGATTATTCTTACGGATATTTGCGGGTTATTTGTAATAAATTCAAGTTCCTGATGCTGGGGCAACTGGTAATCTGTTCCTTTGATGAGACAGCCTACGACGGTGATGAGAATAAAAGTCAGCATAATTGCAGGCCAGGTGCCTAGTAATGTTATGAATCCCAGGGCGAAATCTTTGAAAATATTATTTGTGTAAAGACCGAAACCTTTTAACCCCCTTGCGAAGGTCAATTTAACCAGCAGTAAAATGAACCCGGCGGTTAAAATTGAAGAAACGCACAGGAGTGCATTGTCCCATAATATCACCTGACTTTGAGCCATATTGCCGGTGATTTTGTTTCTGAGCTGAACGGAGACAAAAAACAAACAGTACCAGATTAATAAGGGTGATATCGCCAGAACAGGGTTTAACATATTTCTTCGCGGTTTGGATGCCGAGAGAGCCTTTAAACCAAAGGAATTCTGCAATAACCACCAAGCAAAGGTCATGATGCCGAGAGGTATGAAAGTGTTCTCGGCGATGGTCTCTATATTCATATTTTTAAAAAATTCGGAAATATCCATCGATATCCTATCTTAAACTTGAAAACAGAACTGTCTTGTATTACATTGGAGCGGTCTTTTCAAGGAAAAACAGTTATGGATATATTCAAGATTGAAGGGCCTGTCAAACTTACGGGCTCAATTAGAGTAAATGGTTCAAAAAATGCATCGCTACCAATAATGGCGGCAACGTTGCTTGGTTGCGGCAAATCGGTATTAAAATCAGTGCCGAGGCTTTCAGATATTACTGTGTGCGGTCAGCTGCTTGAGTCGCTTGGCTGTAAGGTTGCCAGGGCGGAAAACGGCGATGTTGAGATAGATGCGACGACTATAAGTAATCCGGTCGGTGAATATGATATAGTGCGCAAAATGAGAGCGAGCATTTGCGTACTTGGTCCTTTGCTGGCGAGATGCGGGCGTGTAGAGATTTCGATGCCTGGCGGATGCGCAATAGGTGACAGACCTGTAGATATTCATCTTAGAGGTGTAAAGGCACTTGGTGCGCAGATCAGTTTGAAAAATGGATATATTGTTGCTGAGGCCCCTGCCGGCGGTCTCAAGGGAGCAGAAATTTTTCTTGGCGGCTCTTTTGGTTCTACTGTGCTTGGTACCGCTAATGTGCTGATGGCTGCGACGCTGGCCAAGGGTAAAACGGTAATAGAATCGGCGGCGTGTGAGCCTGAGATTTCGGACCTGGCGAATTTTTTAAATGAAATGGGTGCAAGGATCACAGGCATCGGTTCACCAAGATTGACAATTGAGGGCGTTAAGGAATTGGCAGCTGTCGAACATGAGGTTATCCCTGACAGAATAGAGGCGGGAACCTTTATGGTTGCGGCGGCGATTACCGCAAGTGAGCTGAGAGTCGAGAATTGCAGGCTTGAGGATTTGATGGCTGCGACGGTTACGCTACGGTCTGTTGGAGTTGTTGTTGAACCTTTGGGCAATGGATGCGTAATATCAAGGAGCGCTCCTATAGGGACGGCTGATATTACGACGCAGCCTCACCCTGGTTTTCCGACGGATCTGCAGGCACAATTTATGGCGATGCTTGCGTTGGGAGACGGCAACAGTGTTTTGATAGAAAAGATATTTCCGGACAGGTATATGCATGTTGCGGAATTGAATCGTATGGGTGCGAATCTCAGGAAAGAAGGCAATGTTGTTATTGTGGCTGGCGTTAAAAAACTGATTGCTGCTCCGGTGATGGCGTCTGATTTGAGGGCGTCGGCGGCGCTGGTGCTGGCGGGAATGGCGGCAGAAGGAACGACTGTTGTCAACCGTGTTTATCATATTGACAGGGGTTATGAGCAAATCGAAAAAAGACTCAACCAAGTTGGTGCCAGGATCGTCAGAGAAAAAGTAGATACCGTATAATTATTAAGTGAAGTTATCATCGTAAAGGTTTTTATCCGGTGATTAAAACTACGATAAGATTTTTGTTTGGCATTGTTTTTGTTGCGATTTTAGCGATTCCGACGTTTTATCTCGGGCGGGGATTTTTTTTAGGAGCAAAAACCATTTCTCAGCTTCTGACTGAAAATAAAGAGCTAAAACAAGCGATTACTTCTTTGACGGCTGAGGATCAGATCGGATATGCGAAAGTGATTTCACAGCAGAGCGAGGATGGTAATCTATTTACAACTATAAAATTTGTAGAGACGGCAAGAGATAACAAGCTTGAAAAAATCGTTGAAAAAGAATACACGGTGCAAGGCGATGTGGTTCATTTCGATGCGTTGATAGTTAAGTTTTCTGCAAAAATGGTTCTTGATGGTAAAGAGAAGAGCCTTTATCTATGGCGAAGGATATACGGCGAGAAAACCGCACCTGGTGAAGGTTTTGTCATGGAACAGCAAGGCGGTGAACCTAAGAGATATGGTGACATGCTTGCTAAGCTGCATATTAAAGAAAGAAAACTTTTCTGGGAAAATATCTGGTCGCTTGCTAATGACGGTGAGAGGCTGAAGGAGTATGGAATTACCGCTATTTACGGCAACGTGATATACAGCCAGGTGAAGCCGGGGTTAATATACGTTTTTAAGATAAACGCTACGGGGCAGGTTTGGCCCGAGGTTGTACCTGAGATTTAAGAGCGGCTTTGTGTCAGCCTGGGATTTTTTTGGGGGAAATTATAAAGGATTACCCTTAACCTGTAATAACAATATCAGCTTGAGAGCCTTGAACATTGTTGGCCTTTAGTTTTATATTCAACATTTTTTGGGACTGGTCATAATTCGAAGTTTCTACTGTGAGTGATTTGTTCGATGATTTAATTTTTGCAGGTTTGAATTTATTTAGTCTGAGTGTGAGATATCCGGTTCCATACATTTCGACTGAAACAATTGCTTTTTTGTTTTCTATAGAGAATTTATTAATATTATATGTGCCAGTGTTGATCAAACAGTCAGACATCGGCTGAGGTGAGATGGATATTTTTAATTTGTAGATTTTCTTATCAAGTCTTGGCAGAATTACATGAGCAAAGCCCAATTCTTCATAATAGCATGCTATGCTGCTGTTGTTTAATTCGGCAAATGAAACATGGGTGTTTTGTGCAAGTGGTATTTTGAATAAAAGATTTCCAAGTTGACCAAATTCATAAGTCCAATCCGGCATGTTAGTATTGTTGATGGTCACGGTGTTGTCAACAATGGTGAATTTACAGAATTTTTTATACAAATACTGTGAATACAGTTGAGCGGTGTTTTGCGGGAGGTATCTATCCGGCATTTTTTTAATGGTCTGGAAATAGTTTATCCATTTGTCAGCGGCTTTTTTGTTATTATCCGGATTAACGTCAAGATAGTTGGACCAGTGAGTGCTTTTATAACATTGATCATTTTCTAATAAGGTTTTTGGTTGAGGGCTGGTAACGCTATAACCCATATCCGACTCAGATATCCTGTCCAGTACCATCAGACCATGATTATGGAGATAAGTGCAATTCGGGTTGTTGGCATATTTTACTCCCCATGCTGACATCAGTGCACCGGTGTCTTGTTTGTCGTCAGGGTTGTAATAATAATTAAAGGCACATGGGACAAAGCTTTTCGGGAACGAGATATCATACTGATCAATGAGTTTTTTAAAGCACTGCATTTTGCCCCAGACCTCTTTCCATGGCCATTTATTACCATTTTCTCCGGCAAATTCGGCGCGTATTCTTTGGTCATTGACCCATCTTTCGTGACCAACGCCATGGAGACCGAATTCAATTGTATCGGCGTTGTCCTTTACGTAATTCATTATGGTAAAATCATCATCGCTGACTAAGGCGGAGTTATCCCAGTTTTGACCTGACTGGGTGGAAGTCGGATATTGTGCGCAAATATTGCTTCGATCAAACTCTGACATTACGAAAAGACACATTAGTCTTGTTTTCAGGCTTTTACCAATATAAGCGAGCACCTTATAGTCTTCGAGACCCATAAATCGTCCATAGGGCATACCACCTCTCCATGGCCCCCCTTTATTTTCATCGGACCAGCCTTTTTTCCAACCTACATCGTCTATGGCTACGGAGTTGGGCATAGGTACCGTTATTTTAAAAGGATTACAGTTGTCTGCCCTTGTGTATGAAACCGGCAAAACCAAGGCTGTTGCTGCTGACAGAGTAGTTTTTAAAAACTGTCGTCTATTAATCATAAAATCTCCATATTAAACTTTATTATAACAAGATATAAAATCTGATTCAATGCATTTGCTTGACAAGGACTTACAAAAAAAAGTAGAATCACTTTTTAAACTATTAAGGAAATACAAATGCAAAAGGAATTGAAAGCTGAAAGGCTGTTGTCGCTGGATGCTTTAAGAGGCTTTGATATGTTTCTTATCATCGGCGGCGGTGAGATGATACGTGCTTTCTGCAGCGGCCATGTAAATAGTTTTACGGAGGCAATTGCAAAACAAGCCAATCATACGGCGTGGGAGGGTTTTACATTCTGGGACATTATAATGCCTTTGTTTATGTTTATCGTTGGTGCAGCGATGCCTTTTTCATTTGCCAAGAGAATCAGTCTTGGTCACGGGAAAACAAAGCTATTCACCCATGTTGTAATAAGGGTTGCTATTCTGTGGGTGCTTGGAATGATGGTGCAGGGAGGTCTGCTGAAATATGATATGTCACAATTGCAAATTTACAGCAACACTTTACAGGCAATAGCTGCGGGGTATTTAATTTCATCAATATTAATTCTTAACTTCAGCATTATTGTGCAGGTAATGGCAACGGCTGGGCTGCTTATAAGCTTCTGGATGATTATGAGATTTGTTCCATTTGCTGACCAGGCTGCGGGTGTTCTGGAGCCTACGAATAATATCGCACGTTATGTTGAGCAGGTCTGCGCGGGGCGATTCTTTTACGATGCATCTAATTATACCTGGTTCTTAAGTTCGATAACATTCGGGGCAACTGTGATGCTCGGCGTTTTCGCAGGATTTCTGCTTAAGAGCAATAAGCTTGGTATGTATAAAAAGTTTCTCATGCTGGTCTGTACAGGTATCGGGTTAACTGCGGGCGGACTAATATGGTCAATATGGTTTTCAATAATCAAACTTATATGGACATCGTCATTTGTGCTTTATTCGGGCGGGCTGTGTTATTTTTTGCTGGCGGCGTTTTATCTGGTGATTGATATATGGGGGTTCAAGAAGTGGGCATTTGGTTTTGTTGTGATAGGTGCAAATGCGATAGCAGCTTATATGATGGCAGAGCTGTTTGACTTTCGACTTATCGGAAATATCTTCGTTGCGGGGCTTGAAAGGTTTGTTGGGCCTTGGTTTGGCTTTGTTCAATCGGCGGCAGCATTTGTTGTGCTGTGGATGATACTGCTGTGGATGTACCGGAAGAAAACTTTTATAAAGATATAAGCGGCTGAAATACTGTTCGGAGTAAATTTAAAAATCTTGACTTTTTGAGGAAAATTTAATATTATATCGGACGTTAAGGCTTGTCATGATTGTGCAAAACTGTCTGATAAATGCGAGATAATATTTTTTTTCAGGAGTCGAGTATGAAAAGTTTAATGATTCTGGTTTGTGCATTTTTAGCGGTTGGAGGGATGTGTTCTGCGGACGATTGTACATGGTACAATTATGCTGGAGGCAGTTTCGGTGATGCGAACAATTGGAATTACAATAAGGTTCCTGAATCCTGGGACAGAGTGTTTTTCCCATTTATGAATATGCCTTACGCTGTAATGCTGAATGATTCTTATCAGAACGCCGCGATGTATGTTGATGGTGCGGACCTGACATTGAATCTGAATGGGAACGTATATAGCCTAAGCGGAGATCAGGGAGATGATCGTTCGGTCTTTATAGGTCATAGCAATACAGAGACCAGCAGACTAACGCTGAATAATGGCGGCAGTAATGGTTGGCTGTACAGCGGAGATGTTTCGATAGGATATTATAACGGGACAAGCGGATGTCTGACAGTTTCCGGTTCAGATGCTTACTGGACAACACTTTTCCTGGAAGACTGGCATGGTGCCTGGATCGGCGAAGGAGGTGACGCGAAGCTTTCAGTTATTGGTGGGGCCAAATTTCTTCATGGTCATGGGTGGAGTGCTGTCGGGGCTGAAAGCGAGGCAATCATCGATGTTAACGGTATTGATTCGGAGTGGTATGTTGATGGGCAATTCGAGATGTCCGTCAATGGTAAAACAACTGTCAATGTTGATAACGGAGGCTTTGTAAATATCGGTAAGCTGACTATGGGAATCGAACGCGGATCAATGGCTCAAATTAATATTAACAGCGGAACGGAACTGGATTCGGAAATTCGAATTCATTCAAATCAGGAACCAAGTTTAACTCTTGGGCAAAACGGAAAAGCAACTCTTGCGGCATATGGGTCGAAGCTTTGGAACAATGGGGCAACGATTATTGGCGAAAACCCCGGCAGTTCAGGGTGGCTGGAGATTCATGATGGAGGGCAGTTTAATTTTGATGGTTCTCTGGTTATCGGCGGAACATTTGACAGGTCCGGCGGGACAGGACGAATTGAGGTTATCGATAGTCAACTTTACGTGGCTAATAGCGCAGCGGGGCAATATGTGAAAGTTTGGCCGAGAGGGACGATTGTGCTTGATGGTGGAGACATAACCACGTCATACGAATCGTCTGCTAATCCGATTGTGTTAGAGGGTGGAACGCTTGAGGGAAATGGGGTCATCTGGGCATTTCTGGAAAATAATGGCGGATTAGTAGCTGTGACTGATGAGGGAAATCGAATTTACGTTGGGTATAATTATAAACAAGACGGAGAGGGGACATTGAAAGTCGTATTGAGAGGATCAGATTCATATTCATTTCTGCAGGTCAACAATCCTGATTTCGGTCAGGCAACCATAGATGGTTTTCTCGAGGTTGAATTCGTCGATGGTTTTGTGCCGAGTTATGAAGATGAATTTGCCGTTATCAGGGCGACATCGGTGACAGGTAAATTCACCAATGCAGTGTCGGAGTATATATTCGCGGACGGCAGGTTCGATGTAGAATATAGAGATGGTGACATTGATACGGTAGTTTTAACCCATTACAGCCCAACACCGGCTTGTTTGAAATATCCAAACTCAGATTTGAACAAAGACTGCAAAGTCGATATGTTTGATTTTGCAATTTTTGTTTCAGGGTGGCTCGACTGCGGAGTACAGCCAGAGTCAGAATGCGGCGAATAATTGCTGAAAACTTTTATAAAGATATGTTGTTATCTCTTAAGGTGTCTATCCAAAAACCCCAAGACAATAGGCCTTAAATCTTTTTGCGGCGGTTGAAGGTGGAACGTGTGCATAGCCTCTTCTACTATTACGAGTTCACTTTCAACACCTGCAATCTGGAGTTTTTTATTAAATTCTACAGATTGGCTGATGTCTACGGTCGTATCGGCAGTGCCATGCATTATCAAAAATGGCGGATCGTTTTTGGAGATGTGCGTCACAGGGGAAGCATACTGCCAAACCTCGGGGGCTTCTTGTCTGGCTACGCCGAGAAAATCGGAAATGCTATTATCATCGATTTTTATGGTCATAAAATCATTAACGCCATAGAGGTCGATTACTGCCTGTACCTTGCATGAAACGTTTTTATAAAGATCATTCGGGTTTAATTCATTGACATCAGCTGTTACGCCAACCATTGCGGCAAGATGTCCACCGGCAGAGCCGCCGATGACACCAATCCTGTCGGGATCAATATTATATTTTTCAGCATTAACTCTGAGGAACTGCACCGCTTTTTTGCAGTCGTAGAGATTTGTCGGCCAGGTTTTCTGACCTTCAAATTGAGCGTAATTTATACTTATGCAAACGTAGCCTTGACTTGCGAGAGTTGTACCAATATTTTGCTCGCGAGGGGCACCTTTATCGCCATTGCACCAACCGCCGCCATGAATAATTACGATTCCTGGACATTTCTGGTTTTCTACTAAATTTTCCGGGGCATATAAATCGAATTTTTCTTTTCTATCGGGGGCAAGGTAGGTCTGATCTTTTACAACTTTAACTTCGTACATAGTGTTTACCTCTTCGGCTTTGGTGCTGGTAACATTGAACACCGCAGCAAACAAAACAGCCATTCTAAAAATATAATTTTTCATCGTATCACTTTCCTATGCAAAAGTGGCCAAAAATATTCCTTAATACTTTTTCGTTAATATCCTGCTGTTCTATCCGGGACAAATTCTGGTATGCAGAGCGAAGCATCATAGCTGCTATTTCGTCATTTCCTGCATTGAGCTGATCAATGGCCTGTGTTAAATTTTCAATGGTTTCTGCTACTGATTTTTTGTGACGGGCGGTAAGTGCTATGCTGCCTGGGGGCGACTCAGATAAAGCTGGGTTCTTAGCTGAAGCTGTAGTAATCAAACTGCTGTCGATTTTAGTTATAAGTTCCTTTATGCCATGTTTTGACTTTGAAGAAACGGGAAAGAAAGTGTGACCAAATAACTGCTTGAGCTGGCTGAGGTTTGTGCAAAGTTCTTTGTTGTCCAGAAGATCAGCTTTTGCAGCGACATATATTATTTCATTCGAGTCAACAAGTTTCAGCAGTTTGATATCTTCAGAGTAATTCGGTTTCGAGATATCTACACAAAACAGAACGACCTTGGCGTGACGAAGTGCCTCGATGGCGGCTTGCTGAGCGAGCTGATCAATTATTGTCATCGGATTTTCGATAAGCCCTGCACAATCAAAGAGTACACAAGTGCTATGCTCGAGTTCGAGAAGGCCTTGAAGTACATCACGGGTAGTTTTCTGTTTTTCTGAGACAATGCTTCTTTCGCAACCGAGGAGAAGATTCGTAAGACTGCTTTTGCCTGCGTTTGAGGCCCCGGCGGCGCCGACAGAAGGCAGGTCCATAACGGTTTGACAGTTGATACCGCTTTGGAGAATAGATTCTGTTTTTTGTTTAATTGTTTTTAGTATTTCGACAGCTTGGTCGGTAGTTATAAATTGAATGTCTTCCTGAGAGAAGTCGAGACCCGCTTCAAGGTTTCCAAGGCAATCGAGTATTTGATCCTTTATTTCTTCTGTTGTTTTTGTAAGCTTTCCGGCCAAGAGTTTTTCCGCGGCCTGGAGCTGGAGCTGGTTGCTGGAAAAGATCACTTCGTTTACTGCTTCAGCCTGAGCGAGATCCATTTTACCGTTAAGGTAAGCACGTGCGGTGAATTCCCCTGGGCCTGCAAGTCTGACCTGGTTATCCAGAATATTGCTTAATAAAGTTTCAGTAACAGCTGGATTGGCGTAAATATGTATTTCGACAATGTCCTCTCCTGTATATGATGCTGGGGAGAGAAATAAATAGAGTTTTCCTTCTAATGATAACTGTTGGTCAATTAAGAATTTGCCTGTATAAACACCGGCACTTTGCCAATTGATCTGGCTGAGAAATATATCTTTTGCAACTTGTATAGCCCGACTGCCGGAGAGACGCATAATAACCCTGTGGTTACCGGCAGGCGAACTTACGGCTGCGATTGTATCATTTAGCTCATACATTACATATTTTTAAAGAATGGTTTTGGTTTTTTCTTTTTAACTTTACCACCTGTTTTACTGGTAACAGAAACAAGACCTAAACTTTCCAGTTGTTCCTGACGTTGTATATGTTTTCTGATAACGTGCTGCTCTACTACACCTGCGAAGGTACTTGCCATAATATAAAGATTCAAACCCGAGGGAGCAGAATAAAGCATCAGCGGGAACATTATGGGCATCATCAGCATCATCATTTTCTGCTGCTGGGCCGCCTGCGGATTGGCAGCTACGTTTGTCGGCATCATCTTCTGCTGGAGGTAGAAAGCTACACCCATTAATAAAGGCAGAAGATTCAAGGCAGTAAGTTTATATCCTATTATTGGAATAGTTATCGTTGAGAATCTTATCAGTGCGTCAGGTGCTGAAAGGTCGGTTATCCAGAACGGTAAAAAAGCGGCACCGCGAAGATCAATGCTTGCGTAAACTGCGCTGTAAAGAGCTATCCAGATTGGCATCTGTACGAGCATAGGCAGGAATCCCATGATCGGTGATGCCCCCTGCTCCTTGTATAGTGCCATCGTATGCTTGTTAAGCTCCACTTTATTGTTGGCGTACTTTTTCTTAAGCTCTTCGACCTTGGGACCTATTTTGCTAAACTTCTGCATCGATATCTGACTTTTCTTTGTAATCGGATGCATCAACAGTCGAATAAAAAATACGAGTATGATGATGACCACTCCATAGTTAGGAATTACTATGTACATCCACTTCATCATAAGCAATATTCCAAATACCAAAGGCCTGATCATAGCAGATGGAAGACAGCAGGCCTTGAAATCTATAGAATGAACAAAACCAAGCTTGTCGTATTGCTCGTTTTTATCGAAAAAGGTTTTGTCTTTCGGACCAAGATATAAGCTAAAATTATAACTTTTTGTGCTGCCTGGCAGAGAAACCGGTTCGAGTATATTCGAAGCTATTTCAATTTCAATTCCTAATGTTTCGTCTCCATCGTTTTTGATACCATTGGGATTATAATAGTTCCCCAATTTATCAGCGATCCAATCACAATATTCTTTGTCCGTATCCGGTTGAGGAACCAAAATAGCAGCAAAATATTTATTTGTAAGTGAAACCCAAATAAATTTATCGGCATCATGAATCAGCTTTCGTTCTTCTCTTGGTTTACCATTGAGGCCCCTAATTTCTTTTCTGGCGGTCGTAAATTCGCCTTTGGAATTTTTAAAGCATGCCAAGGCTTTTCTCATATCCTGCCTGTGATCCTCTGCTTCAATCCCGACTGGGCCTGTCATATTAAATCTTACTTTTTGCTGTTGAGCAGAAAGGTTTTCTACAGTAACATTAACTTTAACATCATAACTGTCTGGGTTTATCTGGAAGGATTTTGTAATTTTAATAACCTGGCTGTCTGGACTGCCTTGGGTTATTAAAGCTTCAAAAACTGCTTTTTGTCCCCCCTGAGGTGTTTTTTCAACCGGCAAGCTTTTCCATTGCAATTGATCGAGAGCTAACTGGAGTTGATCATCTACAAAAACAAACTTACCATTAGTCATTGACAGTATTTCTCTACCATCAGAAACAGGGCTGATAAATTGAAGCGGTTTCGGGGCATCAGGGTCAAGGTTGGTGAATCCTTTATTATCACCATTTGTGAACACAGCTTTTTCGAGACCAGCACCTCTTGAGCTTAATTCAAGAGATAATTTATAACCAGAGATTGGGTTTTCTGTTTGCGGGTCCTGAGCACCGATGATAACCGCTGCTGGCTGGGCATCATCTGCATTATAGTTTTTGAACTGAGCAGCTGTAAGCTGCGGCTGAGGTTTCTCAACAGCGGGCATCTGCGCGGGGATGGCTGGTGAGTTAGTATCCTCTGTTACCTGCAAGAGGATAAGTGACTTGTCGACGTTATTTGCGGAATTAAAAAAACCACTTTGAACAACGAACAAACCACAGAGAACAACAAAAGAACCAACAACAAATATCGAAACTTTCTTTATTTTCATTCTTTACTTCCTGTACACAAAAGATGTGTGAAAAACTCTATCTGCCTTCGAACAATCTCTCCGCATGAAAATTATCTAATCTTCCAACAGCAATGATCTTCTCAGCTACAGTATCAATGTTATATTCAAGTCTGACAAAATTGACTACATTTTCTTCAACATAAACATAACTCGCCCGCGGGTCCTTATCTCTTGGCTGGCCTACAGAACCAACATTTATAATGGCCCTTTCACCTTCGATAATCGGGTATTCATTCCCCAATTCTGAAGGCAGGTAGAAATCGGGCTCATCAAGAAAAACTCCTGGCAAGTGAGTATGCCCAACAAAACATATATGTTCAACTTTTTCAAAAAGCACCTGCACCTTGACGGGATTGGTATAAACATCATCCGGGAAGATGTACTCATTTATAGGCTTTCTAGGGCTTGCGTGTACAAAATCCATTGTCACTTCGGTATTGGCCAGAGCCGCCTTTATAGTATGCCTCATCTGTAGTGATCCGAGGAAGTCCCATCTTTTGTCTCTGAGAGCCTTATCTGGTTCATTTTCAAGAACTTCCCTAGTCCAGAAGGCTGCCTGCTCAGCGCCATAATTAAAATTAGTAGGCTCGTAGAAGGATGCATAGTCATGATTACCAAGAACACATAGCTGGGCCTTTTCTATAACAAGGTCAAGACATTGCTTTGGGTCAGGCCCATAACCAATGACATCACCGAGGCAGTAAATAGTCTTAATGCCCCTCTTTTCGATGTCATCAAGGACGACCTTTAGAGCCTCTAAATTCGAATGTATATCACTTATTACTGCAAACATACTTAAAAATACCGTGCCTTAGATTTTGCTACATTTCCCAAAGATAAGCAGAATATCAGAATTTTGAGTGAAATGCCAGCATATTTATTGGTCTTTTGAAGGGTAAAATTATGATAATTCAATAACAATATGGCAAAAAAGACGATTTGCTTTAATCTAAAGGGTTGTTATAATAGGTTTTTGGCTATTTTGTTAATTAATTTTTTTTGAGGTGCAAGCGTGGCAGGAATTACTCTTCTTGAAACTCATGGACTGGTAAAAAAGTACTCCGGCAGAGTTGTTGTTAATAATATCTCTGTTTCGATCGCGCAGCGAAGCATTGTCGGGCTGCTAGGCAGAAATGGAGCTGGTAAGACAACAACCTTTAGAATGATAATGGGAATGATAGTCCCTGACGCAGGTACAGTCACATTTGAAGGACTTGATATTACAAAACTTCCGATGTACAAACGTGCCAGACTTGGCGTTGGTTATCTTTCTCAGGAGCCAAGTATTTTTCAAAGGCTTTCGGTTCGCGACAACCTTTATGCAATACTTGAGACAATGTCCATTACCAGGGCAGAGAGAAATAAAAAAGCAGATATGCTGATAGACAGATTTGCGCTGACAGAAGTTGTTCACAGCCAGGGTAGATTTCTTTCCGGCGGTGAGCGAAGAAAGCTTGAAATTGCCAGAGCAATGGTAACTGATCCCTCACTGATATTGCTTGATGAGCCTTTTAGTGGAGTTGACCCGATTGCGGTAGAGGATCTTCAAAGGGAGATCCGAAGACTGGTCGCATCAGGTGTCAGTATTCTTATTACAGACCACAATGTTGAAAGAACACTTGAAGTTTGTGACCAAGCATATATCGTTGACCACGGGAAAGTTATCGGCGAAGGTCATCCTTCGGAGATAATTCAGAACGAATTGGTAATCAAAAATTATCTTGGTAATACTTTTGCAGACCATGAATTAAATACTAAATAAGCATTACAGGAGTAAAACATGGCTGATATTGACCTTACACAATGCCGGATAACGAGTTATCCAGCGGAGGTGCTTAGACAGGTTGCAAAGCCCATCGATAAAATTGATGACAATGTGCGCAAACTTGCAGAAAAAATGACTGACATAATGATCGAGTACAATGGTATCGGTCTCGCGGGGCCCCAGGCGAATGTTAGTCTGAGAATATTCGTTATCTCTCTGGATGGGTCAAAAGAAGGAATAAAAGTTTATATAAACCCGACAGTTAAACCTGCCGGGGAGATGGAAACCATGGAAGAGGGGTGTCTTTCTGTATCAGGGGTTTATACCAAGATCAAAAGGTATGTGAAATGCACGGTAACGGCAACCGACCTGGACGGTAAGGAATTTACGGAAGAGGCAGACGGGCTCTATGCAAGATGTCTTCAGCATGAATACGACCATCTTGAAGGTTTTACCATCGCCAATAAAATGAGTTCTGCAGCGAAAATAGC
>CAZBKA010000074.1:0-15907 GCA_964492365.1 uncultured Pirellulales bacterium
AGAAACTTATGAATATAAATTTAAGGTTCAATGACAGGTGACATGATATTATTAGAAAGGCCGAGGATTTTGAACCCCGGCCTTTTTTTTATTTGGGTCATGCAGAATTATTTTTATTCTGTATCAAGCCACTGGCCTGCGAAAACTGCAAAGTCGTAGAAGTTTACTACGCAGTCGTGGTTCAGGTCAGCACTTAGGCCATGACATGGAGCCTGTTTATTTGTTGTAAGTTCAAATGCAAGGTCAAATGGCATTCCTTCCGGGTACCATTGCGGGTTTGGTAAAATTAGTGGGAAGAATCCGCTTACTATTACATTGCCCGGCGTCAGAGGCGGCCATTGTCCTAATAAATTGGTAATTACACCTGCGACGTCGAGGTTTTTGTGAGGTGTGGTCTTCCAACCCCATGGATACCTAATTTGTTCTGATGGTGTGTTAACATAAACGGCGGCGATGCTTATCCAGTAGATATTCTTCTCGCCTTGCTGCCTGAACCATGAGTCCTCGCTTAGCAATTGGTTAAACTGGAAGCAGGCTTCATTTTTCTGCGGGGTTCCAAATCTTGGATCCAACAAGGTAGAAAATTCAAGTCTTGGGTCAACGTCATATCCTGCGAAATTACATACCCAGTTATCGCATTTGTGTGTCCAGAGTAGTTTTCCCGGTCGGCTATATGGAGTGATTAATCCATCGGGGCCTGGAGTATTAGGCTGAATATCTGTCCAGATGCACATCATGAAATAATCAGGCACTTGCGCTGGCGGGTATGGCTGAGTCCAGCCTATGAATGATCCCCACCAGTGTATATCTGTTATTGGTCTCTGGTCAGTGCACAGCCAGTCGTCAGTTGCCATTGTAATAGTTGTGGCTGCATCATCGGTATAAATCGATTTTTGATCCCAGCCATAAATCATTGGCGGGAACATGTCAGGTAGAATCTGCGGCAACTGGCTCCACTTTACATGATAACCCTTATATGCTTTGGTGTCATTTCTAATTATTGAAAGGTTGCTCCATGCGTTCCAAGCCTGACTTGTTGTCGGTTGGCCTACCGGCGGTATTGGATTGTTGCCATAGACAAAGGCATTTTCTGTAACGCCGAAAGAAACGATTTTTGTAATGTCAAAGCCTGGCATTATGGCGAAGCTGTTTGGCAATGGTGTGGCGGCGGCCAGACCTGCAGGTATCAGAGCTGTGTTGATTTGCACTTGTACACTTGCATTTTGCGGAATTGTGCCTGGGACATTCCATTTCCATGAAACTTTGTTGTTATTGATGTCCTGCAGCCAGAATGAAACGTTGTTTATCCAGTTGGGAGCGAAGACGCTGATCTTGATTGTACAGTTGCTCAGATCAGGGTCCAGTCCGTAGGTAAAGGTCCAACCTGCGGAATAACTTGCTTCACGTTCTATTGCTAGCCAAGTCATCACCAGACCTTCATCTTCAGGATATTGGGGATCAGGTGTTGTTGATTCATAAAGATAGAGTTCTGCGGGCATCCACTGGATGGGCTTAGTTGTGAAAGGCTCTCCCTCGGCGAGGTACATATCCCAGAACATAAGGTACTCAAAGCCTTTAGCAACATCCATCGGTTCAATGATGCCGTTTTCTGTGCCTTCCATATACATTTGCCAATCATCTATTGAACTACTGAACAAATACGGTGAGGCGAAACTGACGGCAGCAACAGCTAACAGGAGCATCAAAGAAAATAAGTACTTTTTCATTTTAATACCTCCTTAAAAAAAATAATAATTCTTTACTGTAAGGCTACAATAAATGCTTTAACTGTTATGAATGATGGAAACCAGTGTTTTATATTTACCCAGGATTTTGATAAAAAGATTCCATTGAATGAACCGCGTGTTCGCACAATCCGAGTACAACCCCTAAGATTGTAAATGACTTTTTCCATTTTCGCACCGCACATCAGTTCTTACTGATAGAAACATGTTATCATACTGATATATGGAAATCAAGTTTTTTTTATTAAAAACTAAGTTAAGTTAGGTAAATTGAAGGGCTTGTTTTTTTGTTAAATTTCAAACATATTTCAGCTTATGTACTCTTATTGATTATAAAAGCAGAGTTTTTTAAAAAAAATAATTTTTTCAGATTTCAGGGAACAGTTTGTTAGTTTTTTGCGTCTTTATTTATACAGGTGATGAAAAGTGGATGGTTGGGTAATTAGGGTATTTATTAGTGCGATTGAAGCGGAAATTTAAGAGAAAAATATTGACATTGGCGAATAATCATATATAATATAGGTCAAATGATGTCTAAATTTTTGTGGCATAAAAACAGGGAGTAAAATGGCAAGGGTTGTCATTATATCATATTTTTATTTAATCTAATTTAAGGAGGCAAAAAATGAGGAACCGAATAGCAATTATATTATTTGTTTTTATGTTAGCAGGCATCGTATTTGGCGGAGTTTACAGCGGCGGGACGGGTGAGCCTAATGACCCGTTTATAATCGCAAGTGCTAATGATCTTAATGAAATAGGCTTAAATGATGAAGACTGGAGTTCATATTTTGTGATGGTAAATGACATCAACATGGCTGACTATACCGCAACGCAGTTTAATGTTATTTGCGGCAATCACGCGGAAGAGGGTAGCTGGTATACAACGTTCGAAGGTGTTTTTGATGGTAAAGGCCATGTTATCAGCAATCTCAAGATAGAACTGGATAGAGAAAAGGTAGGTTTGTTTGGTTATATCGGCAACAGAGGCACTGTCAAAAATGTATCTCTAGAAGCGGTTAAAGTTAGCGGTGAGTCTTATGTTGGTGGAATTGCAGGAAGAAATGAAGGTGTAATCGATAATTGCCATGTTCGCGGAAATATTAATGGTATAAGTGTATGTGGTGGAATAACAGGATATCAGGGATGTTCCTCGAGTTCAAATTGTTCGTTTAGAGGGCAAATAACAGGTACGTCGGAGATTGGTGGCATTGCAGGTAGAGTTACAGGTGGTGCTGGAGGTGGTGCTGGAGATAATATTCTTAAATGCTATGCGATGGTGGAAATTACAGGTGAACAAGCTTGTGGTGGGATTGTCGGGCATAACACAGGCGGTAATTTTCTGATGTGTTTTTCCAAAGGTACTATCACATGCCTAAGCGAGGCTGGCGGATTTGCTGGAGTTACCTATGATCATTGCGGTTATGGTGGAGTATTTCGTGATTGTTATGCAGATGTGACGGTTATTTGCAGTGAGTTTGCTGGTGGTTTTTCTGGTACAGATCCTGGAATGCATGGTCAAATTCTAAATTGCTATTGTTCCGGCAAAGTTATTTATGATGTTAATGACTGTGACAGAGTGGGTGGATTCATTGGTAATGACCAGCTGTATATGAAACAGAATATAGCCAACTGTTACTTTCTGGAAACTGCCGGGCCTGACACAGGTTCCGGAAAATCGTTATCAGAGGAACAGATGACGCAGCAGGAAAGTTTTGCTGGTTGGGATTTTATAAATGTCTGGGGGATTGGGCAGGGGCAGACTTATCCTTATTTACGACAATATTCGGCGGCGGATATTAGCAGTGATGGTGTGGTTAATTTTGCAGACTTTGCGATACTGGCGGAGAGCTGGCTGAAATAGCGGCTTTTGGCTGGAATTATTTTTGCGCACAAAAAATCCGGGCAGGTTAGGTTTTGATATCTTACCTGCCCGGGAAATTTATATTGTGGAAGTTACCTGTTGCTATTGCTGTTAGTGTTGCTGTTAGTGCTCATGCTGCTGGTGCTGCTGCTATTATTGTTGTTGAAACTAGCAGCTCTTTGAGCTTTACGTATCCTGCGACGGTTTTGCTCTGAAGGTTTCTCATAGTAAGCATTCCTCTTCATGTCTCTGATCAGTCCTTCTTTTTCACAGAGCTTTTTAAACCTTCTTACCATCTGCTGTACTGACTCGCCGGCACGCGCTTTGATTTTCAACATATACCTGCAACCTTCCTGTTTTTTCTAAAATAGCCTAAATGGCTTATACTGTATTACACTAACAAACAATTCCGAACGCACTACGATATTAAAAAAAAGTGCAATTTTCAAGTTTTAAAAACAGTTTTTATAAAAAAATTAAGTTATTATTAGCAAAATTATGGAATTTTTAAAAAAAAATGGCTTTTATTGTGGAAAATTAAGCTGTGTGGTATAATCACAATTCGTTTTTTTGGAGGTATATTTCGATTGGAAAATACGCGTGAATGGCTGAAAATTAGAAAAGAACGTGCAATTTTGATGGGTGCGGTGATCAAGGGTAGTGATGACGGGGACAACCTTGAGGAGTTGACGGCATTGGCAGAGAGTGCCGGTGCGATAGTTGTTGACCGTTTTCAGCAGAAAATGGCGACTCCTCATCCGGTGAGATATATCGGTAAAGGTAAGGCTGAAATGCTTGCTGAGAGGGTTGAGAAATATAACGCTGATGTTGTTATTTTCGATAATGACCTGTCGCCTCGTCAGATACGTGAGCTTGAGAAGGTAATTAATACTAAGGTTATTGACCGAAGTGAATTAATACTGGATATTTTTGCATCGAGGGCACAGACCACACAGGCAAAACTGCAGGTTGAACTAGCTCAATTGGAGTATACTTATCCGCGGTTGACGAAGATGTGGTCCCATCTTGATAGTGTTGCTGGAGCTGGAGGCGGGACAGGTGCCGGTGCGGTTGGCGCCATTGGCACCAGAGGTACTGGTGAAAAACAACTTGAGATTGACCGAAGACTTAGCAAAGATAGGGTATCCGAACTCAAGGCTAAGCTTTCTGTTATAGATAAGCGTAAGGTAAGAGAGATATCGAGCAGGGAAGCAGTGTTTAAGGCTTGTCTTGTGGGGTATACTAATGCCGGCAAAAGTACGGTGTTAAATGCTCTTACCGGTGCCGGGGTTTATGTCGAGGATAAGTTGTTTGCTACGCTTGATACGAAGACAAAGAAATGGAAGCCTGAATCTTCAGTGGCAGTGCTGCTTAGCGACACGGTTGGTTTTGTACGCGATATTCCTCATCACCTGGTAGCATCATTTAAAGCGACTCTTGAGGAGGCAGTTAATGCGGATCTTTTGATACATGTGATTGATGTTGCGAGTGAAGGGGTGCTGAAAAAAGTTGAGTCAGTTAAGAAGGTGCTTAAAGAAATCGGCTGTGGAAAAAAGGATGTGCTTTGTGTGTTTAATAAAGTTGATGCTGTTAAGAACCTTGAGCCTCTTGAAATGTTACAGACGATGTTTCCGGATGCTTTGACGATTTCAGCTAAGACGGGTTATGGTTTGGATGAACTGGCGCGGACTGTTGCTGAGAAGTGTAAAGGTTTACAAATGCATTTGAAGATAACCGTTGGGGCTCGTGATGGAAAATTGCAGAGCTTTTTGCGGTCCATGGGCAGCAGCATTATTGATGAGCAGTATGATGGGGATAAGGTTATTTTTGAAGTTAAGATTGGAGAGGAACAATTTATCCGCTTGCAGACGCTTAAAAAAGAAGATATAGAAATAGAGCACATTTAAAATCAAATGTTGCAATTTTTATTGTGTGTTGTTTTAATATTGATGGTTTGTAATTGTTTATGATTTTATGGAAAATTCAGGCAGATGTTTAAAAATATTTCGATAATCGGTGATGGAGCAATGGGGACGGTTTTGGCAAATCTACTTTGTGAAAAGGGGTTATCTGTCACAATGTGGGGGCACGATGAGGGGCAGCTTAATAAGATTAAAAGTGCTGGGGAAAATATTTTTTTTCTACCTGGTTATAAACTTTCTAAGGCTTTAAAGTTTGAATCGCGGGATAGTTTTATCATGAAAGACTGCGATCTGATGATTTCCGCTGTGCCTTGCCAGTTTATGCGAAGTGTCTGGAGCAGACTCAAACCTTATGTTCCTGCGGATGTGGCGATAGTATCGGTTGCAAAGGGAATTGAAAATACAACTTCGCAGAGGCCTGACGAAATACTGACAGATGTTCTTGGAAGTAATAATAAATGTGTTGTTTTTTCCGGGCCCACAATAGCTGACGAGTTGGTGAGGAAATTGCCTGCTACTGCTTGTGTTGCCTGTGATGATATCGAGCTTGCTAAAAAAGTTCAGTATGTTTTGTCAGATGGTGTTGACTGGCTCAGGGTGTATACTAATACTGATGTTTTAGGTGTTGAATTGGCAGGAGCGATGAAAAATGTTATCGCAATAGCTGCCGGAATTGTAGATGGTATTGGAGCAGGCGATAATGCAAAGGCTGCATTGCTGACAAGGGGGTTGGCAGAGATAAGCAGACTTGGCATTGCTTTGGGGGCCAATGAACATACCTTTGCCGGGTTGACAGGACTTGGTGATCTGGTTACTACCTGCATTTCACCTATGGGCAGGAACCGAAGTTTTGGAGAGCGAATTGGCAAAGGGCAAAGCGTTGAACAGGCGAAACAGGCAACTGCTTCTGTTATCGAAGGCATTGCGACATGTAAGTCTGTATTTGAACTGGCAAAGAAGCATAATGTTGAGATGCCTATCACAGAGGCCGTCTATGGCATATTGTTTGAGGGAAAAACCGTTAAGAAAGCTATTATGGATTTAATGGCCAGACGCCTCAAGTCGGAATGAATATGTCATTTATCGTCCGATAATCTTGTCAGAGTTAATTTTCATTTCTTTTGTAAAATTTTTATTATTTTTTATTCCAGTCGCGGTATGTTTCATTTCTGCGGTATTTGAATTTACTTAGGCATTTGTAGCCTCTAATTAAGTTCATTTTGAAAATTTTTAAGTTTTTACAGGACCAAAGAGGTTTTGGGGAGTTCATTTCTTTTAAGCTTAGGGGGCTTTTGTTTACAAGTTTGGGTTTTTAGCTGGATTGTTTCTTATAATTTTAATTGCAGATATGTTTCAAGGCAGTCTGCATAGTGTTTAAGGTTAAAATTTGTAGTTAATGTACACTTGACTAAGGAACGATTTATAGGCTGAATGAAACTGTTTTAAAGGTTTAGTAGTAAAGGTTGGTAAAATGTTGTTTAGTTTTTTAGGACATAAACCGCATCCTATAGGAATTGATATGGCTAATGATCATATCAAGCTGGCTCAGCTTAATAATTCAGGTGAAGCCTTAAAACTGATAGCCGGCAGGGATAATTTATGTCCCGAAGGTATTGTTGCGGGCAGTTGCCAATGGCAGAGCTGGGCAATTGAAGTGCTAAAGGAAAGTTTTTCGAAGGAAGGTTTTAAAGGCAGAAATGTAGTTGTTTCCATACCGGCTGATGAAGTTTTTATTGACCTTATGAAAATGCCTAATTGCAGCAAAGAAAAGCTGGATGAAACCGTTCTTTCCAAGTTAAAACAAAAGCTTCCGTTTGATTCAGCAAATGCCATTATTAAGTGCGTTGAAACAGAACTTGATAATCTTATCGTTTTTGTTACTGAGCGTGAAAAGATCAATAGGCACCTTGCTATATTTGAGAAAAATGATCTTCAGTTAAAATCGATGTGTACCTGGCCAATGGCGTTGACAAATTGTTACGGTACATTTTTTGGTAGGCGTCAGACCGATATTGATTCAATAGTATTTTTAGTTGATATAGGAAGTAAAGTTACAAATGTTGTGATATCACGTCATACAAAACCTCTTTTTGCGAGGTCTATACTTATAGGTAGTGAAAAGTTTGATGATGAAGATGGATTTAAAAGATTTATAAGAGAATTGTCAGCTTGTCGGCAATTTTTTAATAATGCTTACAATCAGTTAGATATTGAAAGAATGATATTTTTATCGGGACAAACAGTGGACAGAAGTGTTTGTGCGATGATCGCAAAGCAGATTGATTTGCCTGCCCAGATGGGCGATTGTCTTGGGGCAGTGGAAATAGATTGCCATTCAACAATTGAAAGAAGATGCTGTAAGAGCAGTTGGGCAACTGCTTTCGGGCTGAGTTTATCGTAAGAGGTGGTTTTTATGTCAAATATTAATTTTGTTCCAGATGATTACATTCGAAACAATGAATCTCGTCGAACTAACTTGATGTACATATTTCTGTTTATTCTTGTTATGGCAGGTCTGACAGTATCTTTTGTAACAATAAAAGTAAGACAGAAAGCCTGTCAGGCACAGGAGAAGCTGGTGAACGAGAAGATGGTCAAAGCACAAAAGGCCATTACTGAGTTTGAAAAATTGCAGGAAAAACGAAAAAATATGATGAAAACGGCACTGACGACCGCCGAACTCATCGAACCAATACCTAGAAGCATAGTGCTTGCTTCTTTAACAAATGATTTACCCAAAGGTGCGTCATTGGTAAATCTTAGTCTGACACAAAAAGAGTCTAAGAAGGTTGTTGACCAGAATAAACCGAAAACTAAATTTGACGCAGCAGCTAATGCTAAGAAGACCGCGGTTGTTTCAAGTGAACAATCAGTTGATACGAATATAGATATCGAAGGTGTTGCTCCAAGTGATCTGCAGGTTGCTACATATATCAAAAGGCTTACGGATTCAATGCTTTTCGATAATGTGGCATTGATAGAGTCCAAAGAATGGAAGCTGGATGATGTCAGCTTTAGACAGTTTAAGTTAAAAACCATGCTGAAAAAAGGCGTTCGTCTGACAAATGAAGATATTGAAGAGATAAAGATGAAATGTAATAAGGCAGCATATACCCTTTAATTGGGTTTGTTATAAAGGAACTTTAAACATGACAAGTGGTATACGTAAATTATTGTTTTTTGTGATGTTGGTCGGCATTACATATTCGGCTTATCATTTTATGATTAAACCTGCCAATGCCAACCTTGTGACACAAAAAAAACAATTAGATGCCAAACTGGCAAAACTGGAAGAATTTGAAAAAGCTACCGCTAAGGCTGATAATCTTAATGATCAGATAAAACAGCTTGAAGAGGCAGTTAGTTTTTTTGAGAGCAGACTGCCGCCTAAGAGCCAGATATACAATGTTCTGGAGCAGGTGACTTTAATTGCCCAGGAAAAAGGTTTAAAGCCTAAGACGATAAAAACTATGGCTGAAAAAAATAATAGCGGTTACATTGAACAGCCTTTAAAAATGGAACTGGTAGGTAATTTTGGTTCCTTTTATTCTTTTTTATTAGACCTGGAAAAGCTGCCGAGGATAGTAAAAATACGCGATCTGAAGTTGAAAGGCAAGGCTACGAACGATAGCGAGATATCCGCTGATTTTGTGTTAAGCATATTTTTTCAGAATAAAGTTAGTTAAATAGATATTTTGGGGAGCAGTCAATGTTACCATTTATGAAAGAACAAAATTCAGAGCAGAAGCCTTCACAGGAACATGCTGAAGATAAAAACAACACCTCATCGGTAAAAGGATTTCAGAAGGATGATTTCTTGACTGTATCGTCGCAAGGTAAATCTGTGCGAAAGAGCACTACATTGTTTGGTGTGTTGTTTGTTATTGGTGTTTTGGCTTTGTTTTTTATGATTAAAAAATCATCGCCGATGCCGGTATCTGCTGATGCCAAAACAGAAGACGCCAGGATTGAAGTGGCAATAAGCAATCTTACCGGTGTCAGTTCTGAAATGACTACTGGGATGGATCAGGTGGTTCAGAAATTCCATGAGTTTTCTGATGTTAAGCAGGTCGGGACCAATGAGCTTGTGAAAGATCCGTTCAAGCATGATATTTTTCCAGGAAATTTTAAGGGTTTGGATGGGAATGACACAGATTCCTCCTACGCTATAAATGCAAAAAAACTCGAAGAGCTTCAACTTTACAGTATTATGAGTTTAGGAAATTCTGAGGGTAAATATTGTTGTATGATCAATGATAAGATTCTTTATGAAGGTGATGAGGTAGGTGGCTTTAAGATTATCCAGATAAACAAAGATAGTGTTAATCTTAAGCTGGGTGAAAATGGGTTTATTTTAAAGTTAGAAGAATGAAATTACCTTTTGGCGATAAGAAGAGTAATCTGTTAAGCATGTTCAGCAAGACAGATTCTGTTGGTGGACAACAGGTTGGTTTTGACGAACAGTCAATACCAGGCTTGAGTGATTTGTATTTGCCTCAGGAGCAGGAAATTGAGGAAGATTTACGTAACGAGCAGCCGTTGGAAGCTGGAGAAGAACCATCGCGTGAGGAAGATATTGTAGATGTTCTGCTTAGTATGGGATGTCTTTCAAGAGAGCAATACGAGGCGGTAAGGGAAGAGGCAAGTAAGAATCGTAATTTGAATATTAAGAGCTATCTGCTTTCATCAGCACAAGTAACAGAGACTGATATACAAGCAGCAGAGGCTCATATTTTTGGTTTTGAATTTCGTGAAATACATGCTGAGGATGTATCAACAGAGGCCTATGGGAAGCTTGATGTAGAGTTTATAAAATCTAATTATATTCTGCCTGTAACAATTGACAATGGGGTACTCGTGTTGGCAGTTGCCAATCCATCTGATCTGCTTACGATAGATGATGTTAAAAGGCGTACTCACATGGAGGTTCGTGTTGTTGTTTGCAGCAAGAAAGCTATTGAGGCGGTATGTGAAATTTTCGAACAGCAGCACCAGGTAGACTATTGCGTTGATGATATAATCAGTGGTATGACCGAGGTCGAAGTTGTTAAGGACGAGTCAGATGAATCTGGCGACCTTGAGCAGATGGCAGGTCAGTCTCCTGTAATCAAATTTGTAAACTATCTTATCAGCAATGCCATAAAAGAAGGTGCAAGTGATATTCATATTGAGCCTAAGAGCAAATTTACAAAAATAAGACACAGGATAGATGGTATTCTTTTTGAGTCTATGCAGGCTCCTTTGAAGATGCATCCTGCGATTGTATCTCGAATTAAGATTATGTCCAATCTGGATATCTCGGAACGCAGACTTCCACAGGACGGTAAGATAGCTGTTATCATCGGGGGCAGGGGAATTGATCTTCGAGTGTCAATTTTGCCAACGAACAATGGTGAAAAAGTTGTTATTCGTGTTCTCGACAGCAAGTCCATATTGAGAGGTCTTGAAGACCTTGGTATGGAAAATAAGGCTATGGAGGCATTTAGAAATCAAATATTGCTTCCTCACGGCATTTTGCTTGTGACAGGGCCTACGGGTTCAGGTAAGAGTACAACTTTATATTCGGCTCTTGCTCAAATGGATGGTGATGGAATGAATATATCTACTGTTGAGGACCCGGTTGAATATGAACTTGGTTTTTGTAACCAGGTGCAGGCGAATGAGAGGATCGGTTTCACTTTTGCTGCGGCATTGAGAAGCCTTCTTCGTCAGGACCCGGATATTATAATGATCGGTGAGATAAGGGATAATGAAACTGCAAGAATAGCAGTCCAGGCAGCATTGACAGGGCACCTTGTACTCTCGACATTGCATACAAATGATGCATCAAGTTCTGTTACCAGACTTGTAAATATTGGGATCGATCCATATTTAATAGCGGCTTCTTTAAATGCTGTACTGGCACAGAGGCTAGTTAGAAGGATTTGCCCCAAGTGCAAGGAGCTTTACCAGGTACCTGAGAATATGCGAAAAAATATAGAAAAAGCCGGTATAAAAAAAGATGAGTTGTATCATGGAGTTGGTTGTGAGGCCTGCAGAGGGTCTGGCTATTCTGGTCGAGTCGGTATTTATGAACTGCTTGTTATTAATGAGGCATTTCGTGACATGATCAATAAAGATTCTTCCGTGGTCAATATGAGACATGCATTTGTTAAGACCGGAGCAGACAGTTTGTATGATGATGGTATTAAAAAGGTCAAGAAAGGCCTGACTACAATAGAAGAAGTACTCAGGGTTACTGAGGTGTATGGTCAGAGTGAAGATGAAGATTTTGTTGAGAATATAAAGTAGGGGTTCTGGCAATTGGAGAAAATATATGTTGGATATCAAACAAATTTTACTTGCTGCGGTTGAAAAAGGTGCAAGTGACATTCATATTAATGTAGGATTGCCCCCAATAGTCAGAAAGAATACAGAACTTTTTGAGTTGGATTTTCCAATTATTACAGACGAAATTGCCAAGCACATGGTAATTGACATGGTTGGGCAGGATCGATTCAAAATATTTGAAGAAAACAGGGATCTTGATTTTTCTACAAAGATAGCTAATGGTTGTAGATTTCGTGTTAATTCTCATTATCAGAGAGATACTATCGCTCTTTCCTTCAGGGCTATTCCAAGTAAGATACCTGCGATTGAGGACCTTCATCTTCCACCGATAGTAACAGAGCTTACTGATTTGCCAAGGGGGCTTGTGCTTGTTACAGGCCATACAGGTTCTGGTAAAAGTACATCACTGGCCTCAATGGTAGGTGTGATTAATCGTAAATACAGAAAGCGTATTATTACCCTTGAAGACCCTGTTGAGTATGCTTTGACTAATCAGTGCAGCATGATAGAACAGCGAGAGATAGGTTTTGACTGTCCCGATTTTGCATGGGGACTAAGGCATGTATTGCGTCAGGACCCTGATATAATTATGGTCGGTGAAATGCGAGACCTTGAGACAACAAGCTCGACAATTACTGCTGCTGAAACTGGACATCTCGTTTTCAGTACACTTCATACAGTCAATGCTCCTCAAACTATCGAGCGTATAGTTGATATTTATCCTTCCAGTCAGCAAAGTCAGATTCGAACGATGCTGGCAAATACACTTCAGGCTGTTATTTCTCAGACCCTGTTTAAAAGGGTTGATCAGCCGGGTATGGTGCCGTGTACGGAGATATTGCTTTGTACATCAGCTGTACGAAACTGTATTCGTGAAAACAGAATTTATGAAATTCCAAACATAATTGAAACGTCCCGCAGGCTCGGAATGCAGAGCATGGACCATAGCATTGCTGATATGTATGGCAAGGGATTTATTGATAGAGAAGAAGCGGTAACAAGATCAAGTAACCCTGGCAAGATGGACAAGGTGCTTGCCGAGGGTGCTGCAGCTTCTGTGGTTAATTAATTAGCCTTAATTTAAGGTTTGTGAGGTGAAAAATGTTTAATAGTTCTAATGCAACAGCAGTGGCTGAGCCTCCAAGAAAAGCTCACAGCCATAATACGTCAAAAGGTAAAAACCAGGAAACTATTCTTGAAAAAATGCAGCATGTCAGGGTTGAGTTTGGTCCAGGCAGCAAGGATATTCTTAATTTTACAAATCAGCTTGCTGTTATGGTGCGTGCAGGAATAAGCCTTCAGGATGCTTTTGAGTCTATTGCTGAACAGCAAAGCAATCAAAAGTTCAAGAGGATTATTTTTAGCCTTAAGGAACAAATTGAATCCGGACAGAGTTTTTCGCAGGCATTGTCAGAATATCCTGAGATTTTCAGTAATCTCTATATAAACATGGTTGCCGCAGCTGAGATATCTGGTTCACTTAGTGACATGCTGCAAAAGTTGGCAGGTTACCTTGACCAGGAGGCTGATACTCGTTCGCAGATCAAAGGTGCAATGGCATATCCTATGATTATTGCGACGATGGCGATATCGGTTACTATTTTTCTTCTTTGTTTTGTTTTGCCAAAATTTACTGCAATTTTTGCCGGCAAAGAGGAATTTCTTCCGAAACCAACAAAAATACTTATGGGCAGCAGCGCATTTTTAAGAGGTTATTGGTATTATGTTATTCTCGGTGTCGGTGTAGCTATCTGGGGATTCCTGTATTTTATTAACACACCGGTAGGCAGGCATTGGTGGGATAAGACAAAACTGTTTTTACCAATAATAAAGAAGCTCTGCAGATGTATTTATATTACCAGGGGACTTCATACGATGGGTGTGCTTTCTCACGCAGGTGTTCCTATTTTGGACACTCTTTCAATAACCGCCCAGATTTCTGGCAATGTTCTTTATAAGAATATGTGGCTTTCCGTTTATGATGAAGTTAAACAGGGTAAGAAGATAGCAGCAAGTCTTGCTAAGTTTAACCTGATGCCGCCAGATGTTGTTCAGATGATGAGAAGTGGTGAAGATTCTGGAACTATGAGCGAAGTATTGAAAGATGTTGCTGAATTTTATGGCAGGGAACTGCGAACTGTTATCAAGACAGTGACGTCTATGATTGAACCTATAATGATTGTTTTAATGGGTGTGCTCGTTGGTTTTATTGCGATGAGTATCATGTTGCCTATATTCAAGATGTCAAGTCTTGTCTCTGGCAAATAAGACAGTAAACAGAGCCGAAAGGAGGCTCAAATGAATAAACAAGGTTTTACGCTTGTTGAAGTATTGATTGCTATTGTAATTGTTGGTATAGCGTTGGTTTCGCTGATCGCTGCTAATAATTCTTGTACAACCACCAATGGCTATGGTGTCGAATTGTCTACCAGCGAATTTCTGATTGAACAGATCAGGGAGCTTACAAGGTTGCTGCCTATATCTGATCCTGCTGGTGGGACAACATTTGGCCCCGAGGAGGCAACACTGGCAAATTATGATGATCTGGATGATTTTGATGGTGCTGTTTTTACGCCGCCAATTAATTCTGAGAGAGTTAGCCTCAATGATTTTTCATCTTTTAGCCAGCATGTTACTGTTGAAAGTGTAAGTGCTTCTAATTTTCAATTAGTTGTTGCTGATGGGACTACAGCTTTTACAAGAGTGACGGTGACAATATTCTTGAACTCTGAGCAGGTTAGTTCTGTCAGTTGGATAAGAGCGACATATTAAAGGAAATAATAAAATGAGCACCAGAAAAAATAAATCTGGATTTACCATTGTTGAACTGCTTATTTCATTGGCAATAACTGTGATGTTGCTTACAGCTGTTGCGATAGCCTTTAACGCTTCAGCCATAAACTACAAACAGAACGAAAGCATTTTTAAAACCGTCAACAGTGCCAGACAGGCATTATATAGAATTACTACTCAACTTAGAATTGCTGAGGAGGTCGACTCAACTACAACTGATAATGTATGTACCTTGCTAAGGCATCAAGGTGATACAGGTATAACCTATAAATATGACAGCTCAGATAATACACTGTACCTTATTGACAACAGTACAGACTTACCATATACGCTTTGTGAAAATGTTACTGCAATGACATTTTCAAAAAATACGGCTGTTATTAATGGCCTTATAGGAGTAAAAAGTGTTCAGATTTCCATGACCGTTTCTGACGGCAATATAACACAACAGCTTTCTGCCGCTGCGGTTATCAGGCGAAATCTCGAATAATTCCTCAGTAATTTTCAGCAAACAAGCTATTTTTGATGCTATAATAAAGGCTTGGCACCAAATATTTGGCAGAACATCCCCATTTTTGACTAAAAGAACTTGATTTTTTAGATTCACTTCTTATCATGTACCCTTACATGGGGGCGGTTAGCTCAGATGGCTAGAGCGCCTGCTCGACAAGCAGGAGGTCGTTGGTCCGAGTCCAATACCGCCCAATTTGCCCTTTTTTGTCCACTTTCGTCAGTGTTCGTAAGTGGACGTAAACCATTGCAATTATAAGGGGTTATGGTGGCTTCTTCTTGTTGTCCTTGCAAGCCCTTACAACCCCTTACGGACGCAGGATGCACCGTATTATGCACCGTGACATTTGCCCTTTTTTGTACTGAATTTTCAGCGTCATTTAATAGTGTCATTTTAGCCGCTTCCTGTAAGTCTGATTCTGTGACTTGTGCATAATGCTGCATTGCAACCGCTGGACTATTTCCAATCCATGAACAAACGGCTTTAATATTGCCATTTGTCATTTTAAATAGCTCTGTTTCCCTCGTAGATCGTAGATTCTGGAATATCTTAGGCCAAGCCTCAAGCCCTGCACTTTTTACAATACGCCTCATTTGTGTGCAAAAGCTTGCGCCAACCCGATATTGAGCAATGCAATAAACATCACCATCTTTAGCATGATCAAAGACATCCTGAAAAAGTGGTTTTAATTCTGGAAACATCGGGACAACCCTTATTCCACTGTCGGCGTGGTGTTCGGTTT
>CAZBKA010000075.1:0-15845 GCA_964492365.1 uncultured Pirellulales bacterium
AAAAATAAAATCGAAATAATCTATCAGGACAACGAAATACTTGTGATTAACAAACCTGCCGGTCTCTCCGTAACAAAGGACCGCTCAGGCGAAAAACAGGTGCTGGACCTTTTAACGGACCAGCTTGGTCCCCAGGCTGTAAGTGAAATAAGACTATCACATCGCCTCGACAAACAAACCTCAGGTGTGATGATACTTGCAAAAACCCCAGAATTTCAATCAATGCTTTCCAGCATGTTCGAAAAAAATCTCATCACAAAAACATACCTAGTTCTCGTAACGGGTTTCGTACCCGCCAAGGGGTTCGGTCAAATAAACGCAAGAATAATTAAGGACCGAAATAACCCAGGCCAAATGACACTTACCAGAAAAAAAGGCAATGACGCAAAAACAACCTGGCGTCAGCTCGCTGATTTTGAAAGCTATTCACTTATCGAAGCAAAAATGGTTACAAACAGAACGCATCAGCTCAGGCTCCATCTGCCAAGTGCCGGCATGCCGCTGGCAATAGACCCAACTTACGGCAAGGATGACCCTATATACCTGTCTGAATTCAAGAAAAAAGTCTACAACCTCGGAAAGCACCAGGAAGAAAAACCAATTATAGACAGGCTGACGCTGCATGCATATCAGATAGAATTCAACCAACCCCTCGAAGGTAAACCTCAAAGCTTTGTTGCCGGGTTGGACAAAAGCTTCAAAACAACAATTAAAATGCTCACAAAGCACAACCGAAACGGTCTGAATGCATTTAAGAACCAAGCTGATTATGAAAAAATAATAAATTCTGAGCTATTGGACTAAGTTAAATTTTCTAAGGGATTAAAAAATGACAACATGGAAAAGAACCCTAACTATTCTTGCGTTACTTATTTCTACATTAACCTGCCTGGCCGAAGTCAAGCCTACAAATTTGATGTGCGAATTACTGACACAACCACAAAAAACAGTAATCACGGATAATAAACCAGAATTTGGATGGATAGTGCCTCAGGAAACTACCGGCGACTTTCAAACCGGTTACCAGATACTCGTCGCTTCAAGCAAAGATAAACTTAATTCCGATACAGCCGACATCTGGGACAGCGGCAAAGTCGAATCAGACAAATCCACAAACGTTGAATATCAGGGCCCAGCACTAATATCGAACAAAAGTTACTTCTGGAAAGTTAAAACATGGAACAAAGACAATCAGCCATCTGATTATTCAGATGTGCAGCAGTTTAACTTTTACAGTAAACCTCAAATAGACGCCCCGGCAGTCAAATTCAAAAACTGCAAATGGTTATGGGCCGATGACTCCAAAGAAAAATCAAGAATCTGGTTCAGAAAAACTTTCGACATTTCTGACAAAACTAAAATCAAAAACGCAACGCTGTATATCACAGCAGATGATAAATTCGATCTTTTCTTTAATTACAAAATAGCATATTCCACAAGCGGACTGTTCACGCCCTGGAAAGATATTCGTGTTATAAATATTAAAGATGACCTTATACAAGGCAAAAACACTATTGCTTTACAATGCTGGAACGATGACGGCAGCGCTGGTATGGTTGCAAAAGTTGAAATCATCGACGATCAGAACAATTTAACGGAAATAATCGCAGATACCAGCTGGAAAGTAACAAAACAACCCGCTGACGGCTGGCAGGACAATCCCAACTTCGATGACAGCAGCTGGGCAGACAGCATAATAATCGCAGACTACGGACAAGGCCCGTGGGAAGACACCGCAAAATATGAAACAAAGGAAACTGCAAACCGCTACATCCCAGAACAGTCATATATCAAACCTGAAAAGGTGATCAAAAAAGCTGACGGGCACTATTTTATAGATTTCGGTAAGATGGCTTTTGGAACAATTGAATTAACTATAAAAAGCCCCGATGACCGCAAACTTGAAATACATCTCGGTGAAGCTCTCGGCAAGGATGATAAAGAATCAGTAAATCGCAACCCCGGCGACTGCATTCGTTACAGCAAGCATGAACTGGAAATAAAAAAAGGGACACATAAATACACACTCGCCCTGCCATTTATTCACGGAACTATAAAACTGCCAAAAGAGCTTGGCAACGTCACTCCATTCAGATGTGCCGAGGTTATTAACTGCCCAGTTGAATTAAAACCGGAAAATATAACCCAGGCAGCAATATTTTATCCTTTCGATGACAACGCGAGCTATTTTGAATCCTCAAATAAAACCCTCGACCGCATCTGGGAATTCTGCAAATATTCCATAAAAGCAACAAGCTTTTGCGGCTATTACATAGATGGAGACAGAGAACGCAGGCCTTATGAGGCAGACGCATATATAAACCAATTAAGCCACTATGCCGTTGACAGCGAATACACAATGGCAAGAAATTCACAGGACTATCTCGTTAAAAACGCAACCTGGCCCACAGAGTGGATACTGCACACAGTTTTGATGGCATGGGAAGATTATCTCCAGACCGCCAATACTGATTTCATAGCTGACAACTACAATGACCTCAAAGCAAAAACACTGACAGTATTAGCCCGTGAAGATGGACTCATCAGCACAACCGCACAACCACAAACAAAAGAATTTTTAAGTTCAATCCATCGGGTAAATCCAATCAACGATATTGTCGATTGGCCTCAGGAATATCCAGCAGATGCACCGTTCAGATACGGCCATTGGGCGTATACTGCCAAGGGCAATCGTGATGGTTATGTATTCAAAGACTACAACACAGTTATAAATGCTGTCCACTATAAAGCTTTAAAAGTCATGTCTATAATGGCTGAAGCAGCTGGCAAAGATGAGGATGCAAAATTCTTTGCTGAAAGTGCAGAACTTGTAGAAAAATCTATCAATGAAAAACTCATAGATAAGTATCGCGGCACTTATGTAGATGGTGAAGGAACCGATAACTGCTCACTGCATGCAAGTATGTTCCCAGCGGCTGTCGGTATAGTGCCTGAAAAATATTACCGATGCGTAAGAGAGCACCTCACTGATAAAGGTATGGTCTGCGGGGTTTACGGCGCTCAATACTATCTCGAAGCCCTTTACCAGCTTAACGAGGCGAAGTACGCTCTTGGACTTATGACTTCAACCGGCGAAAGAAGCTGGTGCCACATGATGGATGTACTCGGCACAACAGTTGCCGCAGAAGTTTGGGACCCTAAATACGGCAGCGGTTATGACTGGAACCACGCATGGGCAACGGCACCTGCCAACATTATTCCACGATTTCTTGTCGGCGTAACACCATTGGAACCAGGTTTTGAAAAGATACAGATAAAACCGCAGCCGGCTGACCTCGAATACTTCAAGGCAAAAGTACCGACGATCAAAGGTCCTGTTTTTGTTGATTATCAAAAGAAAAACAATGTATTCGTTATTGAGGTCAACATCCCCGCCAACACAACCGCCAAGGTGTGCTTACCAAAAACAGGATCAGAAGATATGGCAGTTACTGTAGACGGCAAAACAACACAAACCATTGCTGAAGGCGATTTCCTGATTATTGATAATATAACCAGCGGCAAACACAAATTCGAGAAAAAGCTTTAAAAGAGCCGCTTGTTGCTGTCTGCTTATAATTCTTAGCGATTTTGTTTATAAAAGCAGTATATACGGTTTTTTCTTGACCTGAGTGGGTCTTTTAAGCTACAATCACTGGCTATATAGTTTTATAGAATTGCTGTTATGATAGTGAGATTATGGCTGAGAAAATTGTAAAAGTTGGACTTGTCGGATTTGGAACCGTCGGAAGTGGCGTAGCAAAGATAATCCTGGAGAATAATGACGAAATAGCCGTCAGAACCGGATTACGTCTTGAGCTTGTTTGTGTAGTCGATAAAGACACAACAACACCAAGAGCAGTTACCCTGCCCGCCGGCATTTTAACCGGTGATGTTAACAGGCTCTTAAACGATAATTCTATCGATATTGCGATAGAACTCGTGGGCGGAACAACTTTCGCAAAAGACCTGCAAATCAAAATGCTCCAGAGCGGCAAACATGTCGTCACTGCCAACAAAGCACTACTGGCAAAATATGGCACGGAGCTTCGTAAAGTTGCAGCTGAGAATAATAAGTGCATAGCCTTCGAGGCCAGTTGTGCAGGCGGCATCCCGATAATTTCGGCAATCAGAACCTCACTGGCTGCTAATAATATTGAAGCAATGTACGGCATAGTAAATGGTACATGTAATTATATACTTTCAAACATGACTGTCAAAAATGAAGATTTTGCGACAGCTTTAAAACAGGCGCAGAAAAAAGGTTATGCAGAAGCTGATCCGACGCTGGATATTAATGGCGGAGATAGTGCCCACAAACTTATAATACTTTCCTCACTGGCTTTCGGCTATGAGTTAAAACTCGAAGATGTTTATGTAGAGGGAATAGATGGTATTGCAAAAGATGATATTAACTATGGCGGCGAGATGGGGTATATCCTGAAACTGCTGGCAATAGGGCAAAAGGATCCTGATGGCAAAGTCTCACTTAAGGTTAAACCTTCTTTCATTGCCAAAGATAATCCCCTGGCAAAAGTTGATGGTTCTTTCAATGCAGTAAGCGTTTTCGGCTCTGCGGTAGGACAGCTTACTTTCTACGGAAGAGGAGCAGGCATGATGCCGACAGCATCGGCTGTAGTTGCAGATGTAATTGAAGTCGGTCTTGGCAATTCGGAAAGATCTTTCCGTGCAACTTCGCTGAAACCAAGAGAACAAGTTCTGCCGCTCATCAAAGAGATTGGTAATACGGTAAGCAGATTCTATATACGGATGATGGTAAAAGATGAACCTGGCGGATTAGCAAGGTATAGCCAGGTACTTGCCAAACATAATATCAGTATTTCAGGCGTGCTCCAGCGTGAAGGCAGCGGACCTGATAATACTGTACCTATTGTAATTACCACTCATCGGACAAGACAGCAGCAAATAACTGCAGCTATGGAAGACATGAAAGGTCTGGATGTTGTAAGCGGTAAACCTGTTTGCATAAGCATTGTAGATATGCCGGAGGATACAGATTGACGACTAAATACGTTATCATAATACCTGACGGTGCAGCTGACGGACCTATTGAACAATTTGACAACAAAACAATTTTCGAAGCTGCTAACATTCCCAATATCGACATGATAAGCAAAGTGGGTCGACAAGGACTGGTTAAAACAGTTCCTGATAATATGGAACCAGGTTCTGATGTTGCGCAGATGTCACTATTAGGATATGACCCGCTCAGATACTATACCGGCAGAGCTCCAATCGAAGCGGTAGCTATGAATATACCATTAGCTGATTCGGATTGGGTATTTCGCTGCAACCTCGTTACTATTGCTGATGCAAAAATGGTTGATCACAGCGCCGGTCATATTTCAACCGGAGAAGCTTCGAAGCTCATATCAGAATTGAATGAACAATTTGCGAATGAGAAAATGAGGTTTTATCCAGGTGTAAGCTATCGTCACTTACTGGTTATAAAAGATACTAATTTTGACCTGGTAACCTATCCGCCTCATGATTATATCGACACACCGATAGAAAAAATTCTTCCAAGAGGCAAGGGAGCCCAGCCTTTAATAGATCTTATGGCAAAATCCCAGCAGCTATTCGCTGAAAATGATATAAATAAGGTAAGAAGAGACCTTGGTGAAAATCAGGTCAGCTCTATCTGGCTTTGGGGACATGGTAAGAAAACGGTGATGGAACGTTTCAGCAAACGTTACGGAATCAAAGGTGCAGCAATAACAGCAGTTGACCTGGTTCGCGGTCTGGCAAAATTAATCGGCTTCGATCTGATTGCGGTCGAAGGAGTTACTGGTTTTGTTGATACGAACTATCAGGGCAAAGCACAGGCAGCAATAGATGCCCTTGAACAATATGATCTCGTATTTATTCATGTTGAGGGTCCGGATGAAGCTGGTCATAGCGGCAATGCAGAACAAAAGAAAAAAGCCGTAGAATTAATTGACAAACATATTGTAGGCCCTGTTTACCAGGCTTTGCAAAAATATGACAGTTGGCGAATTCTTGTCATGCCGGACCACCCTACTCCGGTAAATACCAGGGCTCATTCATCTGAACCAGTGCCTTTCGTAATGGCAGGGACAAATATAAAAGGCCTTATGAATGAAGGTTTCAGTGAAGCCTTTGCTGCCAAATCTGGCTTTAGAATAAACAAAGGGTGTGAATTAATGGAATATTTTTTAAAAAGTGGAATGAACATATAAAAATTTTTACGGGCGTTTAATTATGGCAATAATTGTACAAAAATTTGGTGGAACATCAGTTGCCAATGCGGAAAAGATCCGTGCAGCTGCCAAAAAAACCATCAAAGCAGTAAAAAATGGCTATCAGGTCGTTGTTGTCGCTTCCGCAAGGGGCAAACAAACCGACCAGCTTGTCGCCGATGCGTTGGAAATAAACCCTGATCCGTCTCCGAGAGAAATGGATCAATTGCTACATACCGGTGAAATACAAACCGTTGCGCTGTACGCAATGGCCCTTGATGAAATGGGCTATGATGCAATAAGCATGACAGGCTATCAAATCAAAATGGTCACCGACAACAATCACTCAAAGGCTCGAATCAAAAGTATCGATGCTGACCGGATACATAAGTATCTCAACCAAGGGAAAATTGTGCTTATTGCCGGTTTCCAGGGGATCAATGACGAAGAACATGTCACAACTCTCGGCAGAGGCGGCTCAGATACTACTGCGGTAGCGATTGCAGCGGTTTTACATGCTGAAATCTGTGAAATATATACCGATGTTGACGGCATATATACAACCGACCCAAGAATCTTTAAAGATGCCGCCAAGATAAACCAGATCAGCTATGATGAAATGCTTGAAATGGCTTCACTTGGTGCCGGGGTTATGCACAGCAGAAGCATTGAATTCGGAAAAAATTATAATGTAAAAATTCACGTACGAAGTAGTAGTGAAGATAAAGAAGGAACAATAATTACTCATGAGGTACCACAAATGGAAGATATAGTGGTTTCAGGCGCAACTATACAAAAAGATTTAGCAAAGATCGGCATTATCGGTGTCGACCACAAACCAGGCAATGCTGCCAAAATTTTCTCAGCACTTGCAACTGCAAAAGTTGTAATCAGTGACATTATCCAAACAGAAATCAACAATGAGAAGGCAAACATATCCTTCACAACATCCACTTCTGATCTCAAAGCTGCAAAAAAGGCTGTTGATTCGCTGAAGGATGCATTGAATTTCGAAAAGGTTTTTGTCCGTGAAGACATCGCAGCAATATCAGTAATTGGTGTAGGTATGAGAACACACTATGGCGTTGCTGATAAAATGTTCAACGCACTTGCAAAAGAAAAGATTAACATTGATTCTATCAGTACAAGTGAAATATGCATAAGCTGCATTGTTGATGAAGATCAAGCGGAAAAGGCCCTTGCAGCAGTATGCAGAGCATTTGACCTGGATAAACCAGCAGAAAAGAGAATTACTAAAGGCTAAAATTCTTTTGTCCAGACAAAAGAGAAAACAATATGCGATGAGCAGACGCAGACGAAATATCATATTCGTCTGTTGTCTGCTTTTTGTTTTTGGACTAATCAGCTCTGATCGCATATATTACTCAGTAACAAACTCTCCCTCAAAAGTTGAACCAACAACTAATTACGATTTAAAAAAATACCATCGTAATACCTTTAAAGTAATAAACGTTGTTGATGGTGACACAATAGATATCGATATTGCTGACTATAAAAGCGAACGCACGAGAATCCGACTTTGGGGGCTGGACACTCCTGAAACAAAAAATCAGAAAACAGGCATTATGTACTTTGGGCCTCAAGCATCAGAATTTACAACAAAAAAAACTCTCGGCCAAAATGTAACCATCCTGCTCGACCCGACCAGATCCAACAGGGATAAATATAAAAGACTTTTAGCTTACATTCAATTGCCCGACGAAACAATCCTGAACGAATTACTGATAAGTCAGGGCTTTGCTTATATGGATACCAGGTTTGACTTCAGTTACAAAAATAAATATAAGCAACTTCAGGCTCTGGCAATAAGTCAAAAAAGAGGATTATGGAAAGAAGTCAAACGCGAGCAATTACCCCAATGGCTACAGAGAATGCAACCTGATCTGCTAAAGAATAAAAACTAAAATCAAAGATCATATTCTTTTATCTTGCGATAAAGAGTTCTTTCGCCAATGCCCAGTATTTTAGCGGCCTTTTCGCGGTTATTTTCAGTCCTTGTCAGGGTGTCAATTATCGCCTGCTTTTCAATTTCATTCAAAGGCACACCACCAAGGTCGCCGCCTACTCTTGAACCGGCTGTCAATAAAGGCCTCTGCTGATGTATCTCGGGAGGTAAATCATGAACATCTATTTTGTCACGATCACACATAACCACCATTGTTTTTACACAATTTCTAAGCTGGCGAATATTACCGGGCCAATTGTGATTACTTAAGATCATCAGTGCAGTATCAGTTATACCTTTAACATTTGAACCTATTTCATCAGCAGCCTCTTTAATAAAATAACGTACCAGTTCAGGAATATCCTCCCGTCGCTGGGCCAAATTAGGTAAAGTAACACTGACGCCTTTAATTCTAAAATAGAGATCCTGTCTGAATTTATTATCTTCTATTAAATTAGTCAGGTCACGATTAGTGGCGCTAATTATCCGCACATCAACAACAACAGGTTTATGGCCTCCGACAGGAACCACCACACCATCTTCCAAAACACGAAGAAGCTTGGCCTGCATATTCATCGGCATGTCACCTATCTCATCAAGAAAAAGCGTCCCTTTGTCTGAAAGTTCAAAAAGCCCTTTTCTGTCGGTTGCAGCACCAGTAAATGCCCCTTTAACATGACCAAAAAGTTCGCTCTCAAGCAGTGACTCACTCAGACCCGCACAATTAATAGGCATAAAAGCGTTGCTGGCACGGTTCGAATTCTTGTGAACAGCCCTGGCTAAAAGTTCTTTTCCTGTACCAGAATCGCCTTCAATCAAAACTGATATATTAGTCTTAGCAACGCGTCTGAGTACCTCAAAAATACCATTTATAGTCTTATCGCTGCCTCGTATTCCATCAAATACAAATTGCTCCGTTATAATTTTTTTATTATTTACAGACTCAGTTTTTCTCGGAGGCTGCTTACGGCAAATCTGGGTAACAACATTTCTAAGCTGATCAATATCTATAGGCTTAACCAGATAATCATAAGCACCACGCTTGATAGCATCCTTACAAGTATTGATACTTGCATAAGCGGTTATCAACACAACCTCTGTTGCCTGGTTCTGTTTTTTAGCTTCATCAAGAATATTAAGTCCATCGATATCATCATCCAACTTCAGATCTGTAATAACAATATCTACTTTTTCTGTTCTAATTATCTCGAGAGCATCTTTACCATTATAAACTGCTATAGCTTTGGCGCAGTGATTTTCAAGTGACTCAGCTATTCCATCAGCATGGTCACGTTCATCATCAACAACTAATATCACACTACTTTCATTCATAATATTTTTTTAAGAACAAACAGGCAACTCAATCAAAAACGAAGTTCCCTTACCTATCTGACTGGTTACCGATATCGACCCTTTATGCAACTCGACAATTTTTTTGGTGGTAGCAAGCCCAAGGCCGCTGCCATGTCGACGTGATGAATAATAAGTATCAAAAAGATGCTCAAGCCTGTCAGCTACAATGCCACAGCCCGTATCAGTTATTTCGATAACAGCTTTATTATCACGTTTATAAGTCCGTACTATTAATTCCCCGCCTTTGTCCATTGCCTGCTGGGCATTAATAAATAAATTCAACACCGACTGTTTTAACATATTTTCATCGATTTTGCAAACCAGCTTTTCTTCTGATAACCCTTCCCTGATAGTAACATTATGGCTATATGCCTGTGGAGTGAAAAAATCCACCATGTCGCCGATAAGATTATTAATATCAACTGAAACCAGATTCGGAGCCATCCCATCAGCATAACGCAGAAAATCATTAAGTATCTGCTCAAGCCTGTCAGCCTCTTTGCGTACGACTGCCAATTTTCTGATTGACCTTGAAAAGTCCCCTGCTTTCGATGCCGGATTAGCCAAATCTTCACTTATAAGCTGTAAATTTACCTTTATCGTAGAAAGCGGATTTTTAATTTCGTGCGCTATGCCACCTGTAACCTTACTTAATTCTGCAAGTTTTTTTGCCTGACTATTGTCCTGATTTTCAGCAGTTGAACGTTTTTTGACAAAATAAAAAGCGACAGTTGTAACAGTAATTATCATTCCTACAATAAATCCCGCCACAAACTGTCGCATTTAATCACCTTATAAACACACAGTTAAGTTAAATGAACTATTAACAAAACCTGTTCTAATCTTCCTTATTGTCCTTAGCGTTATCTTTTTCAGGTTTAGGCATAGCGGCCTTACGTGAAAGTTTCAGTCTGCCCTGGTCATCAATCAGTATCAATTTAACATCGACAAGATCACCAACCTTGCAGACATCCTCAATATTCTTCACGTAGTTGTGACTTAGTTCGCTGACATGACAAAGACCTTCTAGCCCAGGAGCTATTTCAACAAAGATACCGAAATCTTTAACCGACACAACCTTGCAGTCCTTGTAAACTTTACCAACCTTAGGCGGAGTCGTCATTGATTCAATAATATCTCTTGCTTCGAGATGTCCATTGCCGCCGACACAGCTTATTGAAATAGTGCCGTCTTCTTCAATTTCAACAACAGCACCAGTTTTTTCCTGTATGCTCTTTATCATCTTACCACCAGGACCAATAACTTTCCCTATGAGTTCGGGATCGATCTTAATGCTTGTAACCTTAGGAGCGTAAACGCTAAGATTTGGTTTTGGCTCAGCAATAACACTTGTCATTATATCGAGAATCTTGACACGTGTTTTCCTGGCCTGCTCCAATGCCTCAACCATCGCATCATGGGCAAGTCCTTCAGCCTTAATATCAAGCTGAATTGCTGTGATTCCGTCGACAGTACCAGCAACTTTGAAGTCCATCTCACCATAATGGTCTTCTTCACCTGCAATATCAGTCAGCAATTTATAACCTTTTTCATCGCTGATCATACCAATTGAGATACCTGCGACAGGCTTAATAATCGGCACACCTGCATCCATCATAGCCAGACATCCGCCGCAAACTGAAGCCATCGAACTTGAACCATTAGATTCTGTAATATCTGAGTTGATCTTAATAGTATAAGGGAAATCAGCCGCCTCTGGTTTGACCTGCTTCAATGCCTTTTCAGCTAATGCACCGTGTCCTATTTCTCTTCTTCCTGGTCCTCTTACGGGCTTTACTTCGCCAACAGCGTAAGGCGGGAAGTTATAGTGCAACATAAAGTTTTCTGAATACTCATCAACCAACCCGTCAACAATCTGTGAATCTCTACCGGTACCAAGTGTAACAGTTACCAGTGCCTGGGTCTGACCTCGAGTAAACAACGCTGAACCATGGGACCTTGGCAATGCACCAACTTCACATTCAATCGGACGAACCTCATCAAAAGCTCTACCATCTGATCTGATACCCTGAAGCAGCATTTTCTTTACTACTTTACCCTGAATCTTGTCAAGAATAGTCTTGACCTCAGTAACACCGTAAACTTTTGCAGCAGCTTCTTTGCCTTTGCAATACTGTTCGATCACTCCATCAAACAGAGCATTAACTGCTTCATTACGTTGTTTTTTATCTGTGATCTTCTTTAATTCATAAAGCTTATCTGTCACCTGAGCCTCAATATTAGCTGTCAGTTCAGGATCTATCTCCCTGATGATAAGTTCTTTTTCTACACCGACCTTTTCCTGCAGTTCAGTGATTAAATCACAGACCTGTCCAACTACCTCATGAGCAGCAGCAATAGCATCAGCGATCACACTTTCCTTGATTTGTTTAGACTCAACTTCAATCATATTGATAGCTTCTTTACGACCACCCAAAAGCAAATTCAGGTCAGCCTTGTCAAGCTGTTCAATTGCAGGGTTGATTACAAATTTTCCATCCAAACGAGCAAGCCTGCATGCACCAATAGGACCAATGAATGGTATCTTACTTATTGCCAAAGCAGCACTAGCACCAATCATCGCCAACACATCAGGATCATTTTCACCGTCAAAACTCAACACCTGAGCCATGATCTGCACTTCCTGAAAATAACCTTCTGGAAACAAAGGTCTGATAGGCCTGTCAATCTGTCTTGCTGTTAATACCTCTTTTGTTGTCGGCCTGCCTTCACGTTTCATAAATCCACCGGGGAATTTCCCGGCAGCACTAAGCTTCTCTCTATAATCAACACTTAGAGGGAAGTAATCAATATCGTCAGTTTTTGACGCACATGTTACCACTGTAACCAGAACCATAGTTTCTCCGTACTGCACAACGACGGCACCATCGGCTTGTCTGGCAATCTTCCCTGTCTCAATAGACAGTTTTCGGCCTCCAATAGACCCTTCTACTTTCGTCACTTCAAACATTTAAATTCCTCTTTACAATATACTTTGCATTTTTCAGCTCATCAGGCCATCCCTGACAGGCAAATACCAAAACAAAGTACAATTCAATTATTTTCTCAAACCAAGACGGGTGATGATAGTTTTATATCTCTTTGCATCTGTCTTGTTTACATACTTAAGCAGCGCTGATCTTGTCCCTACCATCTTCAACAATCCACGCCTTGAAGTATGATCTTTTTTGTGAACCTTGAGATGCTCAGTAAGCTCATTAATTCTTTTTGTTAAAATAGCAATCTGAACTTCCGGCGAACCTGTATCACCCTGGTGTGTCTCAAAATCTTTAATTACCTTCTGTTTTTCCTCTGCATTCAACATCTTTACAAAACCTTTCTTTCGTTACTTTTATAATTTCCGGTATCCGCTCAGGCACATTAAAGACAAACTTGAACAATCCAGGATACCGCCCAGACCGCAGTAATAGTAAGCCAAGTGCCTTAAAATTCAAAACTTAAACAATCTAAGTCCGTGATTGTAATGGTTGAAGCTAATAATTGCAAGATTTTTATACCAGAAGAATTGAACTGGAACCCAAGTTACGCCCAATAGCAGCCTAAAAGCAACTTAAGTGCCTACGAAATAAGGATTTAACTTAAATTGTAAAATTATTGAGCTATTACGGATGATATCTTGAATATAGGAAGCAGCAAAGCAATAGCAACTGTGCCTATTATCGAACCAAGCACAATTATCATAATCGGTTCAATAAGCGACATAAAGCTCCTTATGGAACATTCCAGCTTCTTGGCGTAAAAAGTTGATATTTTATCGCTAACTTCCCCCAGTTTACCGCTTTGCTCTCCAGCTTTAAGCATTTGAATAATTCCCGGGGCTACCAGATTGCCATGCTTTGATATTTTTATAGATTCGCTAAGTTGATACCCATCGCATATTTTATTTCCAACATTCGCCCACATTTGCTTAAAATAGTGATTATCACAGCTGGTCTCAATAACACTAATTGTGTCAAGAACATTAACACCAGTATTGATCATCGTGGACATTATACGCATGCTTCTGGTAATCACTGTATCAATAAAAACCATTCCAACTATCGGTATATGAATTTTTAAAAAATCAACAAACCTTTTACCAGACTCAGTAGACAACCACCAGAAAAGTCCCATTCCACCACATATCAGCATAGTAATTGCTATTGTCATCTTCTCAGGATCACCAAGAAATTTACTAAAAGCAACTATCACCTGTGTAAGCTTGGGTAAAGATTCACCTTTGGCTTCATAAATTTTCATAAATCTCGGTAAAACAAAAAACATTAATGTTCCGGTAGCTGCCACTGCCATCAAAGCCATGACAAATGGATAGGTCAGTGCACCCTTTATTCGCTTTCTTGTTTCTGACTCAAACTCGAGATATCCACTTAAAACAGCCAACATGTCACTCATCTTACCAGACTCTTCCGATGCTTTGACCATACTTATGAACATAGAATCAAATACTTTCGGATACCCAGCAAGAGCCCGTGAAAAAGTCTCACCAGATTTAACAAGTTCAGAAAGTTCACCCAAAAGCAATTTAAAAGCTGGTTTTTCAACCTGCTCAATTATAGCATCTAAAGCTTCACTAAGTACCACACCGCTATCAAGCATTACCGATAGCTGAGTAACAAACATTATCAGATCATCGCTTTTGACTTTGATATTTGAACCATGACTGGTATCAGTGTTATTTGACTTTTCCGGATGTATCTCTGGAGCAGCACCATGCCCTGCTGAAGGATTATTAACTTCTGTTTTTTGTGTAGCTAATTGTGGCACTTTCAAACCCTGTATAATATTTAATTATTTGCAATTCGCATCACTTCTCCAATAGGAACGATGCCAGCCCTGACTTTTTCCAAACCATCTTCCAAAAGAGACTTCATACCTTTTTTTGCAGCTACACCCCGCATCTCTTTAGGGTTAGTATTTTCATTAATCATTGTTACTATATCATCATCCAGAACAAATAATTCGTGAACTGCAATTCTCCCTGCGTAACCGGTGTTACGACATTTCTTACATCCCATACCACGATAATAAGTTTCAATTTCACCACCAATGCTTTCAACAGATTTCCTTATATTCATTGGCGGATCATATTCTGTTTTACAATTTGGACATACTTTTCTTACAAGTCTTTGTGCAAGAACTGCAATCAGAGATGCGCTTATAAGATAAGGAGCAACACCAAGATCAAGCAATCTGGTTACTGCTGCAGGTGCATCATTAGTATGCAATGTAGAAAGAACAAGATGCCCCGTTAACGCTGCCTGAATAGAGATATTCGCAGTTTCAGCGTCGCGAATCTCACCAACCATAATTACATCAGGGTCCTGCCTAAGCAGCCCGCGAAGAGCATTAGAAAATTCGAAACCGACAGTTGTATTCACCTGGAACTGGTTTACATTAGCCATACTGCATTCAACCGGGTCCTCAACTGTACATATGTTTACTTCATCACTGTTAAGCTCTGCTAACGTAGCATAAAGCGTAGTGTTTTTACCAGACCCCGTAGGACCGGTGACAAGTATCATACCGTTAGGAGATTTCATTACCTCACGATATACTTGCAGATTCTTGTAGGTAAAGCCAAGCGATTCGAGGTTGAGAACTATTTTCTGAGGATTAATAACCCTTATAACAACCTTTTCACCAAAACTTCCTGGCATCATCGAAACACGCAAATCTATTGGTTTGCCTTCAACGAGAACATGAATACTACCATCCTGTGGAAGTCTTCGCTGAGCAATGTCAAGATCTGCCATAATCTTAATACGTGAAACTATTGCAGCATGCATCTGGAAAGGCGGACGAGTTTTTTCATACATTCGACCATCAACTCTGTACCTGACACGCAACCTTTTGTCACCTGGTTCAATATGAATATCACTGGCGTTTTCTCTGACCGCATTAAACAGCAGATAGTTCACGAGCTTAACCACTGGAGACTGCCCTGCTATCTCTTCAAGATTAGTTATATCCTCAGCGATGTTATCTATCAGGGCAAAGTTGTCTAGACCTTCATCATCAATTATATCATCGATTACAAATACATTTGCATCGGGCAAATATGACTGCAGTGTTGATTGTATATCTTTTGGTGTAGCACAAACTATTTGAACCTTACAGCCGCTCAAACGTTCTATTTCATCAATAACAAATACGTTAGTAGGCTCATAAACTGCGACGGTCAAAACGCCATAAACTTTGAATAATGGCAGAACTATATGCTCTTCGAGAAACTTTCTGTCAAGCATTTCAACAATTTTGGGGTCACATATTTTCGGACTCACCTG
>CAZBKA010000076.1:0-15737 GCA_964492365.1 uncultured Pirellulales bacterium
GGTTTCTACTTTTGCGGATGCTCCTGCGAGTTGGGATTTTGGTGGGGGTTGGTGGATTAATGATGGGCGGGATTATCCTAAGTTGGGGTGGCAGCCTTTTGGTGATTTGAATAATGACAGCTGGGTTAATATGGTTGACTTTGCGGTTATGTTAATGAGTTGGCAGGCTTTTGATGGTGATGCAAACTTTAATAGTGTTTGTGATCTGTCTGGTGATAATATGATTGATGCGGCAGATTTGGCGATGCTGGCTGAAATGTGGCTTGAAGGGCCGCAGTTTGGTAGTGAATAATTCTTATGAGTTGTGTTGAAGTTTGAAATTTAAGACCTGCTGGAGTGGTTTCCGGCGGGTCTTTTTTTTGTGGAAACCACCATGTAAATTTATTTATAATTTTAAGAAAAGTTTGCTGGACAACTGGTAGGGGTAATTGTAAACTGGCGATAAGTACGTCTTTATTTAAACTAACTGACGGTTAGTTTCGGAATTCAAAAATTTGGAGTTAGAAGTGTGAAACTGCGGAGCTTCCCTGATTGCATCGGGGGTGTTATCCGCTTTATTTTTGTGTGCATGATGATTTATTGTATAAGTTATTATGTTTGTATTTAAAATAAAAAGGTGTTGATTTGTTATTTCTTCTTGTGGTCAGGATTATGTTTTATGAAGAAAATAATTGAAGAAGTGCTTGAAGTTGAAGAAAAAGTTGGTTTGGAACTCAAACAGGCTCGAAATGAGGCGTCTGAAGCTCGTTTGGCTGTTGAAAAAGAGGTGTCAGAGCGTATTGCTGCGGCTAACAGCCAAGCCAGGGATCTGATACAGTCTGCTGTTGACCAAGCCAAGGTAGAAGCAGAGCATTACAGAGAAGAAAAGCTTAAACAGACGGAACAAGGGAAAAATGCGTTTTTTAGCGAAAATGCGAGTAAAATAGATAGTCTGGTTGATAATATAGCGAATATTGTGCTGAATGTTGACAGTGGAAGGAAAGCTGATTGATGGCAGGTGCACTGGCAAAATACTCTTTTATCAATGCCAAGCTTCGTGCCAGGATGAGCAAGATTCTGCCTGATGAGTTGTTTCATGAATTGGCAAAATCACCTGGTCTTGAGGAGGCACTGGCGGCGTTGCGTAGTACTCCTTTCGCAAGGCTTGAGGAAGTTTATTCAAGTACAGGTGATATAAAACAAGCAGAGCTTGAATTGCTGAAAGATGAAATTGAGGTTTACAAAGATATTCGCAAGTGTCAGAGCGGTTCTGCTGAGATTATTAATGCCCTGCTGTATCAGTTTGAGATAGATAACCTTAAAAATGCGATCAGGCTTTATTTTGAGAGAAAAATACGTAACCGGTCGATTGATGACAGCGTGCATTACATATTGTATAATCGCATTATTCATAACATACCATTTGATGTTATTGTTAACGCTAACAGTTTTGAAGAAATAGCAGGAGTTTGCGAAGGGACGCCTTACTGTCAGATAATTAAAAAATATTATCCTACGGTTGAGGCAGAGAACTCGCTTTACCGGATGGAAGTTGCGTTGGACCATTTTTACTATAGTAATCTTATCGAATGCATTAACGAGCTTGATAAAAGTGATCGTGACATTGCAATAAGGCTGATTGGTACAGAGATAGACCTACAGAATATAAAATTGGTTATCCGATTAAAGAGCTTTCATAACCTTGACATTAGTGAAGTTATGGCTACCGTTGTGCCGGGTGGTTTTAATGTTGGAAAAGGTGTGATCGAACAGTTATACACTGAACATAATGTTGAATATGTACTTCAGGGACTGGTCAAAAATAAATATCCAGGCTTGTCCGCATTGTTTGGCAGTCAGGCAAGTGATAATGTTTCGAGGCTGCTTCTTATTCAACAGATGCTCCATGAAATTACCAGACATGAAGTTAAAAAAATTCTTGCCGGTTACCCATTTACAATAGGGGTAATACTTTCGTATTTTATACTGAAGCAGGAAGAATTGAGACGGGTCAGGATGATTTTGAATGCTAAACAATATGGTATTGATCAGGAACGAATTGAGAGCATGATATGATATTTACCACCGAAATGGTACAGTTGTTTGGTGTTGCTTTGGGCAGAGATTCTCAGCGACTGACGGAAGCATTGCTCCGCGAGGGGTGTATGCAGTTCGTGCAGACTTCAGAGTATGAAGGTAAATTTTCCGGAGCATTGTCGCCTGATCAGGCCCAGGTTCAAACGGCTGTGATATCAGAATTAAGAAAACGCATAGAGGGTTTTCTGCATACCGGCGGAGTTATTCCTTCGGTTCCTGAAAATATCGATGTCAACAATCGCGTTAAGGTAGATATCGATAAGGAGAGTAATCTTCTTAATCAGATATCAGCACAGCGGGATGGATTGCGTGACAAGCAAAGGTCAATACATCAGGAAATACTAAAGTTTGAAGATATTAAGCGTCAGCTTGAGCTTTATGGTACTGATATTCCGGATTTAAGACTGGCGACAAGAAGCTCGCTGATTTCAATGCAGGTTGGAAAATTGCCGGTATCTAATGTAAGTCAGCTTGAAAGTGACTTGAAGGATTTTCTATCTTTTTCTTCTCCGATGGCGGTTGAGGGGAATATAGCTCATCGCTTTTTGATCTTTATGAAGAGAGATAAAGCTGAAATAGACAAGGTTCTTTCAAAGGCCGGCTGGAGTGAAGTTGAATTACCAAGCGAGAGACATCCGGTTGACAAGAATATTTTTGAAGAGATAACATCAAAGATACAAAAGTTAAATATTGAGCAAAAAGAACTCGAAACCAAAGCTAAAGATATAGTTAAGAATGAAGTTGGTCGCCTGCAAAAGACGTGGGTTAACCTGTGGGTGAATGAGCTGTATTACAGGATTCAGACCAATTTCGAACCTTCTTCGCGGACGATTGTGTTTACTGGGTGGCTGCCTGCATCGAAGAGGGTTAGGTTGACAAAGAGAATCATGGAAGCCTGCCAGGGGCGTTGTCATTTGGAATGGAGTGAGGCAACGGCTGCGGATGCAACTGGTGACGAAATTCCGGTTCAAATGAAAAACCCGAAGTTTCTTGAGCCTTTCCAGATGCTGGTTAGTAATTTTGGTATTCCCAAGTATGGCACGATCGATCCGACTGCCTTTGTGATGCCTCTTTATCTTTCTATGTTCGGACTGATGTTTGCTGATATTGGGCAGGGGTTGATTTTGGTTGTACTGGGCTTTTTGGCCGCCTATTTTTTTAAGAACAATGAGCAGAAGAGAGGTATGTACAATCTGAGCTGGCTTCTTGCATGGTGCGGTTTTTCATCTGTTCTTTTCGGTGCGTTTTTCGGATCGTTTTTTGGGATGAATGATATTGTCAAACCATTATGGTTTGATTTCCATGGGATTGTGGCAGGGCATAGCAGCCAAAGTTCCATGGTCAAAGATGTTTATGGTGTTTTGTCAATCACATTATATTTTGGTATTATGGTTATTACTCTCGGATTACTCTTCAACTGGGTCAATCTGATTCGTACCAGGCAATGGGATGATCTGATATTTGATAAAGGTGGTATTCTTGGTGGATGGATATATGCAGGCGGAACTTATATCGCATTTTACTATGTATCGCACGGTTATAAATTATTTCCGGAAGCGATGCTCATGTTTATTCTTGTTGGTATACCTTCAATTTTGTTTTCGATAAAGGAGCCTTATCACTTTTTTAAACATAAGAAGGCAGATGAAAAATTTGGTCCTGCCACGATGATGAATTTTGTGATGTATTGGGTTGTTGAGCTTTTGGAAATATTTAGCGGTTATCTTTCTAATACATTGTCATTTATGCGAGTTGCCGGGCTTGGGATAGCTCATGTTTGCCTGATGATATCCTTTTTTACACTTGCTGACATGACATCCGGGATTGCATCTGTAGCCATTTTAGTATTTGGAAATGTCCTTGTTATAGGCTTGGAAGGGCTGTCTGCGGGCATCCAGGCATTGAGGCTTAATTATTACGAATTTTTTACAAAGTTCTTTCATGGAACTGGGAAGTTGTATACGCCAATATCATTGAATAGTAAGATTAAATAAGAAAGGAAGTGAAACTGTGGATGAACCAAGAGAGAAAATGAAAACTCAAATCAAATTGAGCCTTGTAGTACTTTTGGCAGTTATGGCTATAATTGCAACAGTGTTCTGCACGAGTGCGATTGCCGAGGTTAAAGGTGAGCAGGGTGTTTCAGCTGAAGTGAAACAGGTGAACAGTGAAGCACTGCAATATGGTCTTATCGCAGCGGCCATTGCATTTGGCCTTGGTGCCATAGGAGCAGGTATTGCAATATCACATGTAGGTGCCGCAGCTATGGGCGCGATTGCAGAAAAACCGGAAATGGCAGGACAGGCATTGATCTTTGTTGCTCTTGCTGAAGGTCTTGTTGTTTTTGGCTTTATCACAGCGTTGATGATACTCGGTAAGGTATAGTGTTAAAATGAAATATGTGATCATAGGCGATGAAGAAACAGTTCTTGGTTTCGGGATTGTAGGTGTATCCGGTAAAACGGCTACGACGCCTGATGAGGCAAGCCGAGCGTTTCAATCTGCGATTGAAGATAAGCAAACTGGTATTGTGATAGTTACCGAGCATGTTGCGGATATGATGCGTCCAATTGTAGACAGATATTTGTTTACAGATAGTTTTCCATTGGTTGTAGAAATACCTGACAGGCATGGCAGTAAGTCTGACAGACCTGGAATCAAGGAACTGGTGAATACGGCTATTGGAATTAAACTTTGATATTGTGTTAAAAAAAAGAGATTCGCAGAAAGCATTGAGCTATGGAATTTGAAAATGGTAAACAAGAACTTCTGTCTGGTATTAAAGCAGATGTTTTAGCCGAAAAACAGCAGATTCTTGATGATGCTGAAAAACAGACGGTTGAGAAAAAGAAGTATGCTGAGAAAAAGATCGAGTCTATATTGAACGAAGCCCGCAAGCAAGCTCAAGAAAAGGCAGACATTGTGAAAAGAAGGATCACTTCCAGTGTCGGACTTGAGGTTAAGCGTCGCAGGTTGAAAGTCAGAGATGAGGTTGTTAAGTCAATTATCAATCTCGTGGAGAAAAAGATGGAAGCTCAGATGTCAAAGGGTGACTATCGCAATTTTCTGGTTGACTTGATAACTGAAGCGGCCATTGGTCTTGGATCAGGGTCGGCACAGATCAATGCCTCGGAGCGGGAAAAGCAGCTTATTGACCAGCGGATGATTTCAGAAGTCAAAGAAAAGTTGCAGACATGTACCGGTAAGGTGGTTGAATTGGTATTGTCGCAGTCACAGCCATTGAAGGATCAAGGTGTTGTTCTTGTTTCGTCTGATGGGCGAACAGGTTTTAATAACCAGGTAAAAACCCGAATTATGCGGAACGAACGTGTAATTAGAAATTTGCTATACGAAACTTTATTTAAAGATGATTGAGAAAATTGATTATGAATGACAGAATTATAGGCCGAGTTAAACGTGTCAATGGACCTGTAATAGAGGCTATGGGGATTACTGATGCGCAAATGTTCGAGCTTGTTCGCGTTGGTAACGAGCGTCTTATAGGCGAATTGGTAAAACTCCAGGCGGATAGCGCAGTGGTTCAGGTTTATGAAAATACTACCGGTATAGCACCATATGATCCTATTTACGGTTCCGGTATGCAGCTTTCTGTTGAACTCGGACCTGGAATGATTGGCAATATATATGACGGCATACAAAGACCCCTTGAAAAGATCAGGGAAATGTCTGATATTTATATTGAACGCGGGATATCTGTTCCATCGCTGGAAAGGCAGAAGAAGTGGCGTTTTGTACCATTAGTTTCTGTAGGTGATACAGTTGGTCCAGGGGCAATTATCGGCAGTGTTCAGGAAAAAGAAAATTTTACTCACAAGATACTTGTTCCTCCTACAGATAGGGGTGTAATTGAGTCGATCATGCCTGAAGGCGATTATACAGTGGAAGAGCCTATTGCGATATTGAGTACAGAGGATTCGCAAAAGAAAGAGCTTTTCCTTATGCATAAGTGGCCTATTCGTATGCAAAGACCATCCAAAAACAGGCATCCGCTTGATATTCCACTGGTTACAGGCCAAAGGGTTATTGATACTCTTTTCCCTGTTGCCAAAGGTGGTACGGTGGCAATTCCTGGTGGGTTTGGTACAGGTAAGACTATGACCCAGCAAGCAGTTGCTAAGTGGTGTGATGCTGATGTGATTGTGTATATAGGCTGTGGGGAACGCGGAAATGAGATGACGGATGTTCTTACAGAATTTCCGGAGTTGATTGACCCTCGAACGGGACGGTCGCTTATGGAGCGTACGATTCTGATTGCCAATACTTCCAATATGCCGGTATCTGCACGTGAGGCGAGCATTTATACCGGTATAACAATGGCTGAGTATTTCAGAGATCAGGGTTATCATGTTGCAGTTATGGCGGATTCGACTTCTCGCTGGGCAGAGGCACTTCGTGAGCTTTCCGGAAGAATGGAAGAGATGCCGGCGGAAGAAGGTTTTCCAGCATATCTTCCGACAAAAATTGCAAGTTTCTATGAGCGTGCCGGTTTGATGGAAAACTTAAACGGTACCGATGGATCTGTTAGTATTATTGGTGCAGTGTCCCCTCCAGGCGGTGACTTTTCAGAACCTGTAACGCAGCATACAAAGCGATTTATACGTTGTTTCTGGGCACTTGACCGTAACCTTGCTAATGCGAGACATTACCCTGCAATTTCCTGGCTTGACAGTTACAGCGAGTATATCAGCGATATCTCTAACTGGTGGGATGAGCATGTCAGTCCGCAGTGGCAGTCGGACAGATTAGAAATAATGGAACAGCTTCATAAGGAAGTTCGTCTTCAACAGGTAGTAAAACTGGTTGGTCCAGATGCATTGCCTGATACTCAGAGATTTGTTCTGGAAGTTTGCAAGCTGTTTAAAAATGCTTTCCTCCAGCAGAATGCGTACGACAAGATCGATATGTTTTCGACTGTTGAAAAGCAGGCAAAAATGCTTCATATTATAGTCACATATTACAGGCTTGGTTCTGAAGCGATTAAGAACGGTACGACTCTTGTTAAGCTGAAACAAATGAAAGTATATCAGGATATAGTTAAAATGAAGTTTACGGTACCTAATGAGGAATTAGATCTTTTTGATAAGATTCAAGCGCATCTGGAGCGTTCAATGGATCAACTGGAGGCTTTACATGCTGGACAGAAATAAAATACTTGAATCAGGAAAGGAATACATTGGTGTTGATAAAATCGATGGTCCCCTGATTTTTATAAAAAAGACACACCCTGTTGGATATAATGAGCTGATCGAATGTATTGACAATCAGGGTCATACCAGGTTGGGCATCGTACTTGAATCATCGACAGATGTGGTTGTGGTTCAGGTTTTCGAGGGTACGTCCGGGCTTAATCTTCCCTCTACGAAGATTAAATTTACAGGCGAACCACTTAAGCTTGCTGTATCGAAAGAAATGCTTGGTCGTGTATTTAACGGCTTAGGGCAGCCAATAGATGGTGGTCCGATTCAGAAAAGTGATATTGAGCTGAATGTTAACGGCATGGCTATCAATCCAATGGCAAGGCAATATCCGCGAGATTTTATTCAGACTGGTATCTCTGTTATCGATGGGATGAATACTCTTATCCGCGGTCAGAAGCTGCCTATTTTTTCGGGTAACGGTCTTCCTCATAATGAGCTTGCTGCTCAGATCGCAAGACAGGCAAAGATCCGTGGATCGCAGGAAGAATTTTCAGTTGTTTTTGCGGCAATGGGTGTTAAGCATGACGTGGCGAGATTCTTCATAAGTTCGTTTGAAGAAAGTGGTGTGCTTGAAAACGTTGCATTGTTTCTTTCTCTTGCTGATGCACCTTCGATTGAGCGACTGATTACTCCGCGAACAGCTCTTACTCTTGCGGAACATCTGGCATTTAATAAAGATATGCATGTTCTGGTTATTATGACAGATATGACAAATTATTGTGAGTCTTTGCGTGAAATTTCAACTATTCGAGGTGAAATACCATCTCGAAAAGGCTATCCAGGGTATCTGTATTCTGACCTTGCAGAATTATATGAACGTTCTGGAATGGTAAAGGGGCGTAAGGGTTCTATTACTTCGCTTCCGATTTTGACGATGCCGAACGATGACATCTCCCATCCAGTTCCGGACCTTTCAGGCTATATTACTGAGGGCCAGATAGTATTCGAAAGAGAAATGAACGGCAGGGGAATTTATCCTCCTATCGCAGGATTGCCTTCTCTTTCTCGTTTGATGAAAGACGGCATTGGTAAGGGTATGACCAGAGAAGATCATCCTCACCTTGCAAGTCAGCTTTTTGCAGCATACAGCTATGTTAAGGATGTACGCAACCTTGCTTCGGTTATCGGAGAAGAAGAGTTGACGCCTTTGGACCATAACTATCTTGAGTTTGGAAAAGAATTTGAACAGAAATTTGTTTCTCAGGGCCAATATGAAGACCGCAGTATCGAGCAGACCCTTGATATTGGATGGAAAGTTTTAAAGAACCTTCCATCTGAGGAGCTTCACAGACTCAGCGATGAGGAAATTGAAAAGTACTACGGTAAATAGCAGGTATTGATTATGGCAACGGTTAATTGTACACCAACAAAAACTAATTTGCTCAGACTTAAAAGCGAACTTAACTTCGCTCAGCAGGGGTATGAGCTTCTTGATCAGAAAAGAAATATTTTGATAATTGAACTTTTAGGGATAGTTGACCAGGCAGCTGATCTTCAGAACAGAGTCGAGGACATGCTGAAAAAAGCTTACAAAGCCATGGAAGAGACCATTTTCGATATGGGTAAGCTCAAGGTTCAGTATGTCATAGGTTCCGTTAATATCGAAGCTGATATTAACATAAGGTCCCGAAAGGTTATGGGTGTGAATCTTCCTGTTATTGATACAAAATTTACTGACCATAGTCCTTACTATAGTCCAATGGGAACAAGTTTTTGGATTGACAATTCAGTAGAATGTTTTAAAAAAGTTCTTGAACAGCTTGGTAAGCTTTCTGAACTGAAAATATCGGTATTGCGTTTGGCGAATGAGGTAAAAAAAACTATCAGGAAAGTAAATGCTCTTGAAAAAATAGCAATACCGGATTTGAAAGAAGCCGTTGTTTATATTGTAGGCAGACTTGAAGAGAGTGAGCGGGATATGTTTGTGCTCATGAAATTGGTTAAGGAAAGACTTGAAATATAGTTATCGAAAGACTGGAGACGAATGGTGAATAAACCAATAAACACAATAATGGTTTATATTGATGGAACAGAACCGTCTATAGTAGCGGCAGTGTATGCAATATGTCTTGCTTCGTATACAGGGGCAAAGCTTATTGTCCACTATGTAATCAATACCAAGGCTATGGAAGATCTTTTGCGTGCGAGTATTTTTCTTGAAGATGAACAGGTAGAGTACGAACACGATATGTCAGCTGATGCAGATAAATACCTTAATTATATTGATGAGCTTGCCATTAAAAAGGGAATTTCCATCGTTCAGAAGCGAAGCAGTGGTTCAGTTCACACGGAAATCGAAAATGCGGTTAAGGAAAATGACGTCGATCTGCTGGTTGTCGGGGAGCTTCCTCGTATGCGAAGCAGAAGGGATGAGTTCTTTGATGAAACTGAACGGGCAATGCGTACACTCTGTTGTTCAGTTTTAATAGTTAAAAATGAAGACAAAGTCTGGCAAGTGTATGAATCTTTGGTATAATGCCGATATAAGTTATTATTGCCAAATAGGCAGCCTTAGGAGAAGCATGTTATGTCGTTAATTGATTTAGTAGTTGAAAAAATCGTAAAGATTCCGTTGGAATCGACGGACAAACCTGGTGTAATACGCGAACTTGTTCAGATATTGAAAGATGCGGGAGAAATTGACGATTTTGATGCAGTACTGGCGGCTGTACAAGAGCGTGAATTCAAGAGAAGTACCGGATTACAGGATGGCATTGCGGTTCCTCATGGCAAAACTAAAGCGGTATCTACCCTGAAGCTGGCGATTGGTCTATCACCTAAGGGTGTAGATTTTGATTCACTTGATGGTAAACCATCGAATCTGATTTTCCTGCTGGTTGCCCCTCCAGGGATGTCAGGGCCTCATGTTGAAGCGCTTGCTGAAATAGCAAAGATTGCCAACTCAAAAGCTTTTTGCAGATCTCTTGTCTCATCAAGTAGTTCCCAGGAAGTTGTTGAATTGATGAGGGAGTAGGATTGGTTTTAAGAAGTTTTTGACTAGTCTACGGTTTTTTTGATTAGCCACGCAATTGTCTGACCGAGGTCTTTCATGTTTTCGATTGCTTCGGTGTCATTTGCTATGTCTCCTTTGTCCATTCCGCAACCGAAGTTCCAATATGTAGACCCAGGTACGATCATTCTTGACATAAGAAACATGTGATTTATCGAGTCGAATACATTAATTGCTCCGCCTTTACGTTGAGCTACGACTGCTGCTCCGATTTTTCTTGCGAAAAGTCTTCCATTAGCAAAAGCGACGAATCCTGCGCGGTCAATGAGAGCTTTGGTTTCCGAGGACATATCTGCAAAATATGATGGTGAGCCAAATATAATCCCGTCAGCTTCAATCATTTTTTCGATGCATTCATTTACGATATCGTTGTTTATTGCACACTTTTTATTCTGCTTTTCGATACATTTTCCACAGGCTGTGCATCCACGGATGAGCTTTCCGCCTATCTGAACGAGTTCTGTTTCAATGCCTTCCTGAGAAATAGTATCGAGAAGTGTTTTTAAGAGATATTCAGTGTTGCCGCCATTTCTTGGGCTGCCGTTAAATGCTACGACTTTCATTTTTCTTTCCTTTCATAATTTTTATTTTCGGAAGAAATTTATCAGCCACATTATCAAACTCAGCAAAACGGATATTACTATACAGCTGACAATCGGGAAATATACTTTTGTGTTTTTGCCTGTAAATTCGATATCGCCCGGCAGTCTGGAAAAACCAAACTTGTTTGCGATTATAATTAAGACCCCTAAAGCAGAAATAATTATACCGACAAAGATAAGAAATTTACCTAAATTTTGTAGTCCAAATTCCTGCATGTCACGTACCTATAAAAACAGGTGGAAACCTGTTGATTAAGCAAACTTCCACCTGATTAAAATTTCAATGACGACAAACTATGTTATCAAAGTTCCTGAAGATTTTTAGCGATCTGGTCATACACTTCCTGTGACTTGGCTTCATGACCAGCTGTGCCGTACCTTATCTCGATTTCAGTTGTGCCGTTCGGGGTTCCATCAAGATTTACTTTCAGTTTTTTGTCTAAGTCGTCACGAGCAATGATCCTTGTTGAAACCGCATCTTTTGTCTCTTTAGTAATGGTCCAATGTAAATCCTGAAGTGCTTGTATAGTAGCAGTATGAACTTCGGGGAAGTTGCGGGTTTCTGTAGTTTTAAACGATCCAGCCACATAAGCAATGGTATCAATATCTTGGCCTGTATTTTGAGCATTGCATCCAGGTAGTAACATTGCTGCGATTGAAAGTGTAATCAAAAAAATAATACTGTTTTTGTTCATGGTAGATACCTTTCTAAAATATAATCAATTTTGATTTTTATCATTATTACTATCACTAATTTAACATTTCAATGACAGTTTTGGCAACTTCTTTTCCTGCATTTTTAATAGTTAAGGGTTTAACCGTTTCTATAAGGTCCCTGCTAAGTTTGGCCAAGCTGTTTTTATCCATCAAGAGGTTATCCACTGCTGAATAAATCGGACCTGTGGAATCAAAGTATGGCATAAACTCTGGTAAAAGTTCTTTTTGACTTAGGATATTTACAAGTGAAAGATATTTTGTTTTTACCAGCCATCTTCCTACCAGGTGCCATAAATATTTGTTTGACTGATACATTATGACCATCGGACAGCCTGCAGAAGCTACCTGCAAAGTTGCACTTCCGCTGGCAACAAGAGCAAAATCAGCTTTTTTCGCAGTCTCTACTACTGAACCTATCTCATATTGGCAGCGAAAACCAAGAATTGGTGTCGCCTGCAATATTCTCTTTATATTTTCATCGGCGGCTACAGCGGTAATCGTTATATGGGGATATTTTCTTTTAAGATCCACGGCAATTTTTTGCATAGGTTTCCATAAAGTTGCAATTTCAGCCTGTCTTGAGCCTGGCATAATTGCAATGTGAGCATTTCTCGGGTTAAAATTTTCATAAGTTTTAACACATCTATCCAGACTAAAATCAAGATCATCAAATAGAGGGTTGCCCACGAAATTGGTTTCCAAACCTCGTTCAGTAAACCAATTTTGCTCGAATGGCAGGATACAGCACATTTTGTCGCAACAATTCTTAAGTTTTTTCATTCGCCATGGTGCCCATGCCCAAAGCTGGGGGGCGACATAAAATAAGGTCCTTGCACCAGCTTTTTTGGCTATTTTGGCGACGTGAAAGTTGAAAGCTGGCGAATCACATACTATTACCAAATCGACTTTATTTTTTTTGAAATAAGACTTTATATGCGATAGTAATCTGATAAAGCGGATAACCTGACCGAAGGCTTTGTGGATCATAGCAGATTTGTTCGTGGTTTTTTCGAGCAGCTCGCAACCGGCCTGGGTCATTTTTTCACCGCCTACGCCTACAAATTCGAAGTTGTAAGGTGTTTGCTTTAATGCTGTTATTAGCCCTGCGCAATGTGAATCAGCACTGTGTTCAGCAGCACTAAGAAATATCCGATAAGTCTTTTTATCCTCAGCCATATTATTTAAATTCGATTTCTTAATATATTTGAGTGATATTAACAGGCTGAGATGTGTCCGTCAATGCGATTATTTAAAAGGCTGATTTGATTAATATGTGATTTTTTCAAAAAAAAATTGTCACAAAATGCTGTTGAAACTTACTTATCTATAGAAGCACTGTAGTTAATTTTCATCGATGCATATGGTTTGTTTTTAAATGTTGAAAACAGGCTTTTTATCGGAATGCAGTTACAGTCCGGTAATAAGAGAATAAATAGTTTTGAATCCAGCAGTCTTTGTGGTAAAATGGACAGTGTATTATGAAGTATTCTATTTTAACAAAACAGGAGATGGTGGGGTAATTTGGTGGGCGTGGGCGTTTTCTGTATTGATAATCATCTTGGTTGGAAATTATGCTTTTAAGCAGGTCATATCAGGCGTTTGAAAGGCGGTTTTTGGGCGTTTTTAAGGGTAATAAAAAGATGATGAAACGCCGATGAGTGAGGTCTGAATGGGTATTTTGAACTAAATTTAAGGAGATGTATAGTGCATACCAGTAAGCAGTTAAAAAATATTTTGGTCCCGGTGTTGTTTTTAATTATTCTGTCGGCGGCAGTTTGTTTTGCAGAGCCATTGATTCCAGGAGATTTTGACGAAGACAAAACAGTCAGTTTTGGCGATTTGCAGCTGTTAGCACAAGACTGGCTTGGCAGCAGCGACGTTGCTGATATGGATGATTCGGGTAAAGTTGACTTTGGAGATTTTTCACTTTTTGCAGCCAACTGGCAGAAAACAGTTCCCATTCTTGTAATAAATGAGTTTATGGCTTCCAATGGCGGCAGCTATGTTGACCCACAGGGTGACGCTGACGACTGGATTGAGATTTACAATACGACAAATTCACCTATTAACTTAGCTGGTATGTATATTACAGATAAGCTGTCAGATTTAACCAAGTATCAGATACCGACAGGCTCAGCTTCTCTGACTACGGTGCCTGCTTATGGTTTTTTGATTCTCTGGGCTGACGAAGATATGATTGATGGTGCGAACCATGTAGGTGTTAAACTTTCAGCAAGTGGAGAACAGATAGGTTTAACAGCCTCTGATGGTGTCACCGTTATCGACTCATTAACTTTCGGCAGTCAGTTGCCGGACATTTCTTTCGGCAGCTATCCGGATGGCAGTAATAAGCGCAGATACTTCGGTGTTCCTACTCCCGGAGCGGCTAACAACGAAGGTTATCTTGGTATTATGCCTACTCCGACATTTTCAAGGGAATCAGGAATTTTTACAGATACGTTCCAACTGACAATCTCAGTTGCTTCTGATGCGACAGCTATTCATTACACAACCGATCATAGTATCCCGACCGAATCGTCACAAATTTATACAGGCCCTATTACAGTTTCACAAACAACTGAAATAATTGCAAGGGCATTTAAACCAGGTTATGCACCCAGTGACGTTGAGAGTAATAATTTTGTAAAAGTCAGCAGTGAAGTTGCTAATTTCAGTTCCAATCTGCCAGTGGTAATTCTGGACAGTTTTGGTTACAATATCGATGCGGAAAATGATTCCACTAAAGAATATCCATACAGAAATGTTTATGCCATAGTTATCGATACTAATGATGCCGGCAGAGCGACGGTTACCGATGAACCTGGTAGCGAAACCAGAGGCGGTATGAGAGTTCGCGGTCAGACTTCAGCTGGTTTCCCACAAAGACAGTATAAGTTTGAAAGCTGGGATTCTATGAGTGATGACAAGGATGTTTCCTTTCTTGGTATGCCGGCAGATTCTGACTGGATTATTCATGGCCCTTATATGGATAAAACCATGATCAGAAATCACCTTACATACAGACTTGCGCGTGACATGGGTGATTATGCGGTAAGAACCCAGCTTTGTGAGGTGTTCAATAACCAGAATGACGGGGTAGTTACTTACAGTGACTACGCCGGTGTGTATGTCTTTATGGAAAATATTAAAATCGGAGGCGAAAGGCTCCAGAGTGAAAAACTTGAACCTACTGACAATGCTTTGCCCGAAATATCAGGCGGATATATTATCAAGCAGGACAAGGGGAATACAGAGCCTCCAGCTGCTGCAACGAACTACTTTACTACTAATTATTACTATAAGCACCTTCAATATGATGAACCCAGCGTTGATGAGCTTACACAAGCCCAGAAAAACTGGATTAAAAGTTATTGCGATCAGGCCGAATATGCATTAAAGAGTTCCAATTTTGCGGATCCGGTTAATGGCTATCAGAAGTACATTGATCCTGATTCATTTATTGATTATTTTATTATAGCGGAAATTTCCAGAAATGTTGATGGATATATATTAAGTGATTACATGTTTAAACCACGTAACGGCAGAATTCAGAGAGGGCCGGTCTGGGACTATAATTATGCATGGGGTAATGCAAATTATAGAAATGCATGGCTTATAGAAGGTTGGCAGCACATCCAGAATTCTGATCCAAACGATACCGGCTGGGGCAGGGGCAGTGTTGCTTGGCTTCGGAGAATGTTCGAGGACGATAATTTCTATATCAGATGCATTGATAGATGGTATGAACTTCGTGAGAATGTTCTCAAAATGAATAACATGATGGATCGCATTCAAGGCTATGCTGATGAGCTTGAAGAAGCCCAGCAGAGACATTTTGCAAGATGGGATATTCTTGGTGTGAATATTTCACCTAATTGGTTTGTCGGTGAAACTTATAAAGAAGAAATAGATTTCCTGAAAAGTTGGGTTCATGACAGGTTGTTATGGATCGATAGCCAGTTCCCCAAACCACCTGTATTCAATCAGGATGGCGGTGCTGTCGATGCCAGCTTTGCATTGACTATTTCACCTGCTAAGGAACTGCCTCATGTTCACACGTATATTGATTATAATGATAGCTGGAGCTATCTCGATAATGGTACAAATCAGAAA
>CAZBKA010000077.1:0-15325 GCA_964492365.1 uncultured Pirellulales bacterium
GGGAGTTTTTGAGATGATTCAGCGGGAGCGTATCGGGCAGTTGAATAATAAAGCTGTGAAGGCTGGGGATTATGTTCTTTACTGGATGCAGGCTGCGCAGCGGGTTGAGTGTAATCATGCTCTTGAGTATGCTATCAGAAAAGCAAATGAGCTTGGGCTGGCTGTCGTTGTTGTTTTTGGGTTGACGGATGATTATCCGGGGGCGAACCTAAGGCATTATCATTTTATGCTAAGCGGTCTTCGGGAGGTTAGGTATGGTCTGGAGAATAAAGGGATAAGGTTTGTTATTAAGCACTGTGAACCTGGGTTGGCGGCAGTGGAGATGTCTGACAGAGCAGCTATGACGGTTGTCGATGCTGGGTGGACAAAAGTACAACGAAAATGGCGTAAGTTTGCTGCTGGGAAAATTGGATGTCTTCTCGAAGAGGTTGAGACGAATCTTATAGTGCCTATTACGGAAGTGAGTGACAAAGAGAATTTTTCAGCGGGGACATTGAGACCACGAATCAATTTAAAGCTTGCGGATTATGCGGCTGAGTTAAAACACAGTAAGGTGAAACATCAATCTCTGGGGATGAAGTTTGAAAGCTTTGATATCGAAAATATTGAGGCTGCTTTGGCTAAACTGAAAATTGACAGGACGGTAAAGCCTGTGGAAAACTTAAAAGCTGGCACGAACCAGGCCAAGAAGCTTTTGAAAGACTTTATAAAAAATAAGCTTAATGATTATGATGTGCTTAGAAATGACCCGTGTCAAAACTACACATCTAATATGAGTCCGTACCTGCATTTTGGGCAGATATCGCCTTTATATATTGCTCTTGAAATTGCAAAATCGAAGAGTAAAGGCAAAGATGCTTATCTTGAGGAATTGATAGTTCGCAGAGAGCTTAGCTATAATTTTGTTTATTATAACAGCAACTATGATAATTTGAATTGTCTGCCCTGCTGGGCTGTGAATACGCTTGGTTTTCATCGGAAAGATAAAAGAGAATATGTTTACTCGCTTGAGGAATTTGAGCAAGCTAAAACGCGTGACCCGTACTGGAATGCCGCACAGAAAGAGATGGTGATTACTGGAAAAATGCATGGATATATGCGTATGTACTGGGGGAAGAAAATTCTTGAATGGAGCAAAAGCCCCAAAGATGGTTTTGTGATTGCTGTTTATCTTAACGATAAATATGAGCTTGACGGCAGAGATGCGAATGGATATGCAGGTGTGGCGTGGTGTTTCGGTAAACATGACCGGGCGTGGTCGGAGAGAAAGGTGTTCGGCAAAATAAGATATATGAATGCTGAAGGGTTGAAAAGAAAATTCGACAGGGATAAATATGTAGAAAAAATTAATTCTCTTTCAATCGAGGAGTCATAATGAAAATTGTGATTGCCGGCGCAACTGGTTTTATCGGCAAAGCTTTATGTGAAAATCTGGTCGAGCATCATCATGTTGTTGCTTTAACTCGTGACAGGCAAAAAGCGGCTTTTATTCTGCCTAAAGAAATTGAAATCTTAAACTGGGATGCAGTCTCATCGGACAAGCAGAAAGAAAAGTTCAGCGGCTGTGACGCAATAATAAACCTGACTGGTGTTAGTATTGCTCAAGGCAGATGGACGAAAAAGCAAAGGGCTGAAATTTTAAACAGCAGAATAAATTCGACAAAAATATTGATCGAATATGCCAAAAGTTCAGACCCTAAGCCCGAAGTAATGATGCTGGCTTCAGCGATTGGTTTTTACGGCAATGGTGGTGATAAAAGGCTCAATGAAGACTCATCTGCGGGAGATGGTTTTCTTTCGGGCGTTTGCCAGCAGATTGAAGGGTTCGCAAAAGAAATAAGGGCTGCTGGTATCAGAGATGTTGTTATTCGCACATCGATAGTGCTTGACGCAAGGGGCGGGGCATTAGGAAAAATGATTTTGCCTTTTAAATTTTTTCTCGGCTCAAAATTCGGCAACGGTCAGCAGTGGATGTCATGGATAAGTCTTGCTGATGAGATAGCTGCGATCAGATTTGTTATAGACAATCAAAATCTAAATGGGGTATTCAATCTAAGCAGTCCTGTGCCCGTTCGTAATGGAGATTTCGTTAAAACGCTTGCTTCGGCGTTACATCGGCGATGCTTTATAGCTTTGCCGGAGAAGATGCTGAAAGTATTGTTTGGCCCAAAAGCAGAAGAACTATTTTTGCTGAGCCAAAAAGTTTATCCCGACAGGCTGTTGGACGCAGGTTTTAAATTTAAATATCCGGATTTAAAAAGTGCATTTGAATCAATGAATTTTTAAGGAATCAGAAAATGAAAGAATATTTTGAAAATACCAATGGTACTGCGATTTTGGCGACATCGGATAATCAGGGCAATGTTGACGCAGCGATTTATGCCAGACCACATGTTATAGATGAGAATACGGTTGCATTTATTATGAATGATCATCTTAGCCATAAAAACCTGTGCTTGAATCCTAAAGCTGTTTATTTGTTTATGGAAGAAGGGCCTGGATATAATGGTAAAAGACTTTATCTTACTAAAATTAAAGAGAGCGATGATCAACAGCTAATAGAATCAATGCGTAAAAGAAAGACGCCCCATGGCTGTGAAAATGGTGACACCAAAAGGTTTCTGATTTATTTCAAAATCGATAAGACCAGACCTTTGATAGGAGATTGACATCGATTGGTGTCTAAAGTCAGGAGTAATCTTAACTTTCCATGTAACAAGAAGGATTTGAATTATTCAAGATTTACAGCTAATCTGAATCCTCTGTCACCGCCTGCGTAGGTGGCGTTCATTGGGCAGCGGGAAAAGCATCTGCAGCTTATGTGATAGTTCCAGTAGCTGCCGCCCTTCATTATCATGTTGTCATCAATCATGTCTGATGTCCACTCCTTGACGTTGCCGCTCATGTCGTAGCAACCATAATAGCTTTTGGCGTTGTAGCTGCCTACAGCAATCGGGGCGTAGAAATCTTCTACATCTCTATTAAACATTATACTGCTGCTGCAGGCGAATTTGTTTGTCTGAATATCATCTGACTGAATCGCATAATTGTAGTAATGCTTTTTAATCGGGTCCCAGGCAGCGGCTTTTTCCCATTGAGCCTCCGTTGGAACCGTGTATTTTAAACCTGTAGTTTTGGTTTTCCAATCAGCGTAGGCGCAGGCATCCTGATAAGCAACGTTTACTGCGGGGTAATTTTCAAAACCTGGTTTGGTTTGATATAATGTTTTTTGATCCTGCTGGAGTTTTTGCATTTTTGAGGAATGCCCATGAGAATCAGGATTTTCGCAGGAATTTAAAAACTGGCAATACTGGTAATTTGTCACTTCATATTTCTGGATGGCAAAGGTATCAACAAAAACTTCTTTACCCCTGAATGGGAATTTGCCTGCGGGAACAATTACGAGGTTTTCGTTGTCATCGAGGATTATCTGATCCATAGGGGTAGGCTGTTTTTCTAATTTCTGAGCTTTGAGTATTTCTGCTTCATTCTGGATATTAAGCTCTTTTCGCTGGGCCTGTTTTTCAGCGGAGACTATCGGGTCAATCGGATTTATTTCGACAGATGGTTTATCTATTGTCAATTCTATGATGGTATCAATATCCTGTTGAAATTCCTTTGCTACGGTTATTGTGATGCCAGTATCATCTTGTTTAAAATCAACGTTGCCTGCAGTTAATAATTCTGCTTTTTCGATTTTTGCAGAGAGAGGATTGAGCTTTAACTCTTGGCCATTGAAATTCATAACGTGAAGATATATTTTGTTATCTTTGCAGGTGCTGACACCGAAATCTCCGGGCTTGAATGGGCCACCTCTTGTGCTGTAAATAGTCTGACCATATTTTTTGAGCCATTGTCCCATTTTTTTAATTATCTCAACGTGTGCCGGGTCGAAGGAGCCTTGAGGATTTGGTGCAACATTGAAAAGAAGGTTGCCGTCGCCGCCTGCGGTATTTAGCAGTATTTTCATGCACTCTTCATAGGACTTGGTGTTTTCGTTGCCGCCCCAGGTCCATTGAGATGTTATGGTAATGCAGCTTTCCCATGGTCTGTTACGGTCAAAATTGCCAACGACCTGCTCCGGTGTTCCCATATCACCTTCGACGCCGAGTCTGTTATTAATTAAAATTTCAGGCTGCCATTTTTTTATATTTTTAATAAGCTGTTGGGAGTGCCAATCTTCGGCGTTTCCCCTTAGCCCATCAAACCATATGACATCAATTTTACCATAATTATTGCAAAGTTCTTCAACCTGACCATGAAAATAATTTATAAACTTAGTGTCATGCTCTGGACCGAGATAATCTGGGTTGTGCCAGTCCGGCGGGGAATAATAAACGCCGAATCTCATATCGGCACGGTGACATGCATCTGCAAGTTCTTTGATAATGTCCCTACCGAAAGGGCTTTCTGGTGAGGTTATTTTGTAATCGCTGTATTTGGAATCAAAATGAGCAAAGCCGTCATGGTGCTTGGCATCGTAAATAATATATTTCATACCCGCATCTTTTGCCAGCTGCACCCATTGGTCGGCATTAAATTCTACGGGATTAAATTTTTTATATAACTGGTCATATACTTCTGATGGTACGCTCTGGTCCCATGTCGCATATTCTTCACCGGGACGAGGTAACCCCCTGCACCAGCTGATATCTTTACCAACAAGGCTGACAGGGCCCCAGTTAAGAAACAATCCGAATTTTGCTTCCTTCCACCATTGAATCCTTGTATCCTCGGCTGAATAAGTAAAATTAACGATAAATAAAACTATCAGCCAACCAAAAATAACCTTTTTCTTATTCATAATCATCTCCAGATATTACTTTTTGCAACACAAGTTATACATGAAAAAATATGGGAACAAAAGAAAAAAGTTCAAACAGGAGTTACAAATCTTTTTCTCTATGAACGCAGTAAAGATTGAGCTAACAATAAACAAAATGAACCTGCTTTAAAATTGCAGAAGAATTAAAGTAAAAAACCATAATAAAAGCATATTCTTCAACTTGTTACTTAAAAAATATACCATGATAATTCCGATCATATCTTAGCAAGATACTGAATCGTTTTTGTAAGCCAATCTTTAATAGAAAACAGCATATCCACAGGGACACTTTCGGTATTTTCATACAGCAACGATTCAGCAAGGTGGCAAATATCCGATATTTCAGTAAAATTCATAATGCCGGACTCACCTTTCATGTTGTGGAGGATTCTTCGAGTGGTGTTTAAAAAATCATCGCACGTTATTTGGTTCGATTCAAAGGAAAGAATTGCACCTTCAAGTTTTTCCAAACCAGACATTGCTGAATCGATAAAATCTCCAAGAATTTCCCGACAGTAAACGTCAGAAGGTATATTAATTTCTTCCGGCAAGTTAGCTAAACATTTATTCAGAGCATCTGTAGTATTTGTATTAATCCACATTTTTAACTCCCAAATCGTAAGTAACCCAATTTTACACATTCTAAATTGTGTAATGTCACCCTAAAGATTCAGCCAGAATACCGGGAACGTCCAGAACCAACCCCACCCTTGTATTTGCCAAGACAGCTGTCCCTGCAATGGTATTTATGTACGAAAACCGTTTATCCAACCCTTTTACAACCACTCTTTGTTGTCCCAATATCTTATCAACAAGTATGGCACCACAATGATCTTTATCTTTTGTCAAGATCACCATTGCTTCTGTCGGTTCGACAAATTTAGTTTGAACTCCAAATAATTCGTGTAACCTGATGATTGAATAAAGCTGTCCATGGAGGTAAAAACATTCCGCCTTTCCTTGAACAGTCACTATCTGTTCCTCTTTTGGGCGGACCGCCTCACGGATGTCTTCCACTTTTATGATATATTGCTGATCCCCTACACTGACAAGCATTCCGTCAACAACTAATACAGTAAGAGTTGACGGCAGCCTTAACGTAATAGTAGTACCATGCCCTACAATACTCTGCAAATTCACCGAACCTTTCAAGGATTCAATATTGGTTTTTACAACATCCATACCAACCCCCCTTCCGGATACATCGCTAACTTTATCAGCTGTCGAAAACCCAGAATAGAAAATAAACTTTAATACATCACATTCGCTGAGCTGGGCAGCCTGGTCAGCGGTTACCAGCCCCATTTCAATAGCTTTTTTGCAGATTTTTTGGGAATCTATACCCGCGCCATCATCTTCGATTTTTATTATTACATCTTCACCATTTTCAGTAATATCTATCTTAATCGTACCAGTTTTGCATTTACCTGCTTTTGACCTTTCCTGAGCACTTTCAATCCCATGGTCCACACAGTTGCGAACCAAATGGTTAATCGGACTCTCCAAAGCCTCTATCATACTTTTATCAATCTGAACATCGAGACCTGTAACTTCAACCTTAACATACTTGTTCAGGGAATTGGCGAGATCACGAGCCATTCGTGGAATTTTTTGAATCAGTTTTCTGGCAGAAACCTTGCGAATTTCCAAAAGGGACTTCTGTAATTTGTTGCTAAGCTGATTGAAACCTGAATTTATGTCTTTAAATTCTCTGGCAAGTTGTGTATTAGAGTTATTATTTATACGGGTTTGTAACAGATTAAAAGATTCTGATATTTCTATCAGATCACCAACATAGTGCATAAAAATATCGACCTTTTCTTCAGAAACCCTCATTGTGCGTCCCATCTGCGTAATGGTAACGTCATCGGTCCTATCATTTTCTTCATTTACAGCTATTTTATTGTCCACGTCATCTAACTTTTCTACCTGGTCCGAAATTTGATCTAAACTACATGAATCATGATTGATTTCTGATACAATATCCCTAAGGCCTTTTTGGTCAGGCGACTCAATGAAATGTCTTATCCTGTTGAGCAATTCATGAAGTTTATGCTCATTTTCGACCTCGCTTCTATTGGCCCTTACACGAACCAACATCTTTGCAAGCTCGTCAAAACCTGATAGTAAACAGTCGATTATCGCAGAATCTGCATTTAATATACCATCTCTTATAAGAGCAAGAAGTGTTTCCAACTCATGTGTTAAATCTCTGATTGAATCGAAATTCAAAAAAGCAGCAAGCCCCTTGATTGAATGTGCAACGCGGAAAATACTCCCAATGATCTCATTATCCTTCGGTTGCTGCTCAAGCTCAACAAACAGATTGTCAAGTGTTGCTATAGATTCTTCTGATTCGTCAAGAAAATTTATTAACAGCTCGTGATCAACATTATGTTTTATGCTTAGTTCTTCCATTTCTATTGCCCTCACCCACAAACTATTTTTACACCATTTTCTTTGAGAATGTCTGCTAAATCAGGATTCTGCTGCTGTTTAAACAGGGCTCTGTATTCGCAAATCTTTTCAAATACCTCCTGCAAACCTGCTTGTGTCACTTCATTGGCTAAAAGAAATGGAACGTCCAATGACAAATCACTCAGCTTGTCAATTGAATCTTCACCTATTTCACTCAGAATCCCCGAGTCGATGATTACCAAAGAAACCATTGCATCACAAGTTGGAAGAATTTCCATTTCCAAGGTGATTTGCTCTGCAGATTTGCATGGGATAGAACCGTACCCCTTTTCCCTTAAACAGCGTCTTAACCAGCAAACTTCATCCTTATTTTTTCCCGCTACTATAATTAATTCTTTCATGTCACCTCCACTTTCAAAAATGTCACCAATTTAGTCACTAACAAAAAAGAGCGTTGCACCAAGTACATTCATGTTGTACCTACACCAACAGGCTCAACAGAATAGTACAAGGCCAACGCTCAACTTGCACCATTACTGTTCTCGTAATCTTAAGAGAACCCTGAAAAGGATTCAATTTGGCGTTTCTATCTATAAAACAGTAATAAGTACTCAAAACTTCTTAACCAGATTCTTATTTTTTTAGTTAATACTCCTAATAAATGTCTATCCTTCGATTCAAATTCGGTGCCCTATACCCATAAAAAAAAGAGTGTCAGGCCCTTCCCCGTCTAAAGAAACCCACGCCAATGGGCATTACGAAACGGGATCCAGCCGACACTCTTTTTATACATACCAATGAGTATCAGTTCTAAGTCGCTTGTCCCGTAAATTTATGCTCTAAAAAAAGAGCCAAGTTGGCGTTTTGTCTTACAGACAGACGATAAAACTATTATTTACTAAATTGTCAAAAGAGCACAAAAACTATAATACTATTTGATGTAACACTCTCTTCTCCTGATTCTCACTCGTCAATTTATACAGACTGGATTACATAAAATTTTATATTTTTGTGTCCCATATATTTTTAAGTGATGTTTGAATTTTATAAATATATATTTTAATTAACGTTTAAACATAAATTTTACCGAGTAATCATAGATAAACTCATGGTTCACTATGCGTTATTTTGAGGGAAACAATCGTTAAGAATAGTATTACCTAATATAAAACTAAATATCTTAACTGCGGCATTCACAAAAGATGGAGTGCTGAACTTTCTTCGCCCACAGACACTCACGCCAATGAGTTTTACGAGACGAGTTAAGACAACACTCCACCCCTTATTATACACTAATGTACTGAATTATATGCATAAGAAACTATTTTGATGTAATTTTCGCTCAATAATTATATTGGAAAAACTATCGTCAAATAAAAAATACACGATAAAAACACACATCGTCATGACAGTTTTCTACGAGAATACGTGTTTACCCCCAAAAAAACTGTGTATTTCATAATATTCTTAGAAAAAATAATATTTATTTCTTGCAATTGTTTATATACTCAGATAATATCGGGCTTTAGGTTGGCAATCTTTCGTCTCTCAAGGTTGCTTTCCCAAATTAAAGATGAGAGACATGTTAGAAGGCCGACAGATAGGCTAAGGAGAATTTATAGTGAGTACAGGTACTGTAAAGTGGTTCAATTCGAGCAAGGGCTTTGGCTTTATTGCTCCTGACGACGGCGGAGATGATCTTTTTGTTCATTATTCAGAAATTAAAGCTGATGGCTACGCGTCTCTTGACGAAGGTCAAAAAGTTGACTTTGAAGTAGGCCAGGGCAAAAAAGGCCCATGCGCTACTAACGTCGTACCCTGCTAAAACCAAACTAAGGTTTTAAAAAAAAGGCTCTGCAAAATGCAGAGCCTTTTTTAATTCGTATCATAATAACAGAATTAACATTGGGTTGGTGTGTTGATTTTTTGAGTTTCAGAACAGTTTATCAGTCTGTTTATGTTGTTATTGCCCTTTAATCTCAACGGACATTTGTATTAGCTGATTATTAAAGAACCATACCCAGTCCTTAGGTGAAGGTAAGCTGTATTTGTTTCCACAGCCTCTTGTCCTTGATATCCTCTGAACTGTTGCACCCATGTTGACCGTAGCCTGTATATCAGCGGACCAATCGGGAACCAAAGTCAGACTTGTATCACCATGTGACCACCTAAGCCATTTGCAATCGGTTTTATTTGTGCCAGCTCTTGTGTCATTTCTGTCAAGTTGATGAATAGAATCATTGGTGCCAGCTTTTGCGTCACTATAACAAGCCCATGGGCCCTCACCAGAGAAAGTCATTTTATCAAGGCTACCCGGCAGGATAAAATCAAAACCTATGCGTCTTAGCTGGCTGTCGGCTGCCTGCCACCACCAGCACCCCTTGAGCAGGATACCACCCTGGCTGTCAATTTCATACGACTCAAAACCTCTCATCAGTTCTTTTTCCGTGCCTGCAAGTACATACTGATTTATAAATGTCACGACTAATCTGTCGCCAACTTTATTATACTGCATAGTTCCCGGGCAACGAGTGAATTCACCATCTGGCTGGTGGTCAAGGAATTTTTTCTTGTCCCAGCCCCATTTGTCATACGCACCAGGATAAAGAAAATTTTGTTCATGAACAAGCATGGGCTTCCACATACCAATATTTACAACATCCTGAATAAGTGTATTTCCGCCAATAGTATAACTGGTGAGAGCACCGGCTTTTTTATCAAATACGATTTTGACTTTGCTGGCTGTGACTATAAGCCTATCTCCTTGCAGTGTGGTTTGAATTTCAGAGACTAGCAACTCTTTCATTGGCGGGTTATCAGAGATATTGAACCAGAGCTGACCAAGCATATCCGGACAGTGCTCCGCCCTACCTGGAACCTGCCAAGCTATTGCGGCGAGGTTCTTTTGCCCTTCAATAAATGAAATGTCAAGCTGGATTTTCTTTTTACTAAGAGCATCAATTTTTAGCTTTGGGCCTTTGATTGTTTTTTCGATAATATCGCTACCATCATAATACTGGAGTACAAATTGAGTCTGGTCCTTCAAATCGGTAAAGCTGTATCTGTTCTCAACATCAACCGTCCATTTTCTGTTTATCCAGTCAATAAATTTCTGTTCAATCTGAATGGGGGCATAAACGGCACGGATATTGTAATACTCATCCTGAATTTCACGATTTGGTCCGAGCATACCATCAGTACCCTGGTTATAGACTGAGTCAATACGTGGAATTTCCATTTTCTCTGTCGCGGGATATTCAGCAAACTCACTGGCATTGTTATCTTTTTTACCTATCTGCCAGACACTCCGGCCCTGATCATCAATAAGTTCCATACTGTCAAAATTATGACCACCACCAACATAATCCCAAATCATAATAACGTTGTGTTTGCCTTTATATTGCAGTTTAAGAGGATAGCTGATAGTCATCGGTTCATCTTTGGTTCTATAGACACCAGCAAAAATACCATCGCAGCTTACCTCTACCCTGTCAGGTTCATCACTCGGCAATACATAAAGATTCAGTTTGTAATTGCCAGCATCACCATCCCAATTGATATTAATAGTAATTGGTGTCACTGATTCCCCTGGACCAAAACCAGAAGGCATGTTGTGAGTATCATCGCCTGGTGTGATGGTTACCTGCATTGGCCAGATGGACTGCCAGCTTTTGTACCATTTATGCTTTATGCCCTGATCGAACCATTCCCAGATAGTTCCTCCACAACCAGCAGGAGAAATATCAAAGACATCCCAAAGCTCTTCCATTCCACCTATGCCGTCAAATGCACTGTGCTGATACTCGGTGCATATCATAGGCCTGTTGGGAAAATCTGTCAGGGTTTGTAATAGATTATAAGGCATGGGATAGTGAATCGAGTTAAGTTCGGGAAATTCATTGTCTCCCCAATATGAAGGCATGAGTGCTGGTCTGCTCTGGTCGAGCCTGTGAATTTCTTCATACATGGGCTTGTGCAAAAAGCCCATTGGGTTTTCGTTACCCATAACCCAGCAAATAACGGAAGGATGCAAAATGTCACGGTTAACGGTTTCCTTCGTCCTTAAAACAGTACCTTCAATATATTCAGGTTTATTGAGCTGCTTTTCAATATTGCTCATCGCGATATTGTCAAAGACATAAATACCGAGTTTATCCGCCCATTTTAAAAATGATTTTTCCGGCGTATGATGGGCGGTTCTGACGGCATTTATACCCGTTTTTTTCATCATCTCAATATCAAACTTTGAGATATCATCTCCAATCGCCCTTCCCCTATCGGGCCAAAGGTCATGTCTGGCAATACCCATAATCCTTATCGGTCTGCCGTTAATCATAAGCTGTGGACCTGCAACTTTAATTTCTCTAAGGCCTATCTGTTCAGAGATAAAATCAAGCGTTTTGCCTGCTTTTTCCAGGGTAAGTTCAATATCATAAAGATTGGGAGTCTCTGCGGTCCACCCCCTGGGCTGTTTTACTTCAATGGTATCTTCAAAAATGCCGTATTTAACATCAATATTTTGCTCAAGTATTTTCCTTCCTTCAAAGCTCAATTTTACAAGAACCTTTCCGTCAATATTTTCATTAATCTTTCCATATATTTTGACATCAGCTTTTCCGTCGGACCATTTTGTAGAATACTGCCATTTTTCGATGTGCTCCTGTCCGCGTGCATACAAGGTAACCTCGCGGAAGATTCCCGCTAACGCCCAGAAATCGAGATTATCAAAATCAAGATATTTACCATAGGTATAAACTTCTACTTTAAGCTCGGCTTTTTCACCTGGTTTTGCGATATCTGTAATTTCATATTCAAACTCGTTGTAGCCACTTTCGTGTTCTCCGAGAAACTTGCCGTTAAAGAAGACTTTTGCACGACAATAAACTCCTCCGAAATTAAGATATATTTTTTTACCTTTCCAATCATTCGGAACAGTAACCTGTGTTTTATAAAGACCTGCTTCTTTTTTGGGCCAGGCCCATTGAGGTCTGCTGAATTCCTGAATCTCCCAATGCCCAGGCACTACAATCTCCTCAAAATGATCCTGCTCCTGCGGTTCAATAAACTTAAACTGCCATTTGCCATTCAGTGATTCAGTTTGACGCAGATCCCCACCAAAGCAAATAACACCGACCAGTAGTAAAGCCAATATCATTATCCATGATTTGTTGACTTTAAACATATTGCGGTACTCCTGTTCTTAACTTTCAATAAAATTATAACAACGATAATATCTTAGATTATAAGCTGTTACGATTTTATTGCAATGCTGTCTTTTAACGCTTAAAAACCATAATTACATAAGCACTTATTATAATTTAAATTATCAGGGGAAAATTACGAAATTATTGCTTTTAATATTTCAGATGGATATAATATTATGTTTTAAACAGATATATTAGAATGCCTGTAAAGGGTTTAGGGTTTATATGAAGGTAGTCCTGGTTTTTTCGCCTTGTGCGAGCCCAACATATGTGCCGCTGGGAATAGTATCTTTGTCATCATTTATTAAAGCAAACAATCCACAATGCCAGATAAGCACGGTTGATCTGAACATTGCAACATGGAACTGGCTTGTCGACCAAAAGCAGGAATATCAATCATTTCGTGACTTTATGCAGGGCAAATCAAATACTTTTTTTGATGAAACACTTTATAATACTAACCAATCTGTATGGAAACGGCTTGTAGAAATACATAACAGCTACATTCAAATGGCCCGTGTTTACCTGGAACAGAATACTCTCAGCGATGATCTTCAAAGGCTGTTGGATTATCATTGCAGGCTTATTTTGGCAAATGATCCTGAATTTATAGGTTTTTCAATAATGTACCCGAAGCAAACATTGCTTTCGCTGGCACTGGCTAAATTTCTGCATTGCACATTATCGTTGCCAGGACGTATTAAACCTATGATTGTCATGGGCGGGGCGATGATCTCTGCATTGTATGGCGAAGAGATTCTCCAGTCATGTCCCTTTGTTGATGCGGTATTCAGCGGGGAAGGTGAAAAGGGACTTGAGATGCTTTGTACCGGTCAAGATTTTTCTAAGATTTTGGGGCTGACTTATCGAGGAGCAGCTGGTATCGTAAAAAATAAAAAAGCGGACACAATTAGTCTTAATAAATTACCTTTGCCTGACTTTAGTGATTTGAACCTTTCGTCTTACTTTAATCCTGAGCCGGTAGTTCCTGTTGTTTTTTCTCGTGGATGCAAGTGGCGAAAGTGCCGATTTTGTGCGCACAATTTATCATACAGCGGATATCGTCAGCATAACGAGATTCAGTTTGTCGATTACTTATCGAAACTTAATAGTCAGAGTAATATCAGGTATTTCTACTTTGCTGACCAGTATCTTGATGTCCCTGATATGAAAATACTTGCTGAAGAAATTATTAATCGTGGATTGAATATCTACTTCCATATCATGGGACGTCCAACAAATGATTATACTCCTGAAATTCTACAAATTCTTTTCAGAGCTGGTTGCCGATGGATCAGCTGGGGAGTAGAAAGCGGTTCACAACGGCTGCTTGATGTATCCCAGAAAGGAACCTCGGTTGAAATAATTCGAAATGTAATTAAAAATTCTCATCGAGCTGGAATTTCAAACCTGCTTATGCTTATTTTCGGTTTACCCACAAGCAGAGATGAGGATTTCGATGCTACAATTGCTCTTATAGACGATCTTTATGATTCAGTAGATGCAGTAACGAACAGTTGCTTTCAGCTTTTTGATAAGACATTATTTGCCTGCCAGGCAAAAACTTTCGGTTTGAAAATAACGGGGCATGAGAAACTTTTTTCGAGTGAGCACGGTACTGTAAACTCAAGCAGGCTGTTCTACCAGGAAAAAGCTGAAGATGAAACAGCTCGTCCACCTATCGGGCCGCTGGAAATTGCCAAGCTGGAGCACAGGAGCCTTTGGACCGGACAATCTAAAATGTTTCAAAATCTTTGCTGCGAACATTACCTGTTGTATGTTTCGCATCGGAGCGCATTACATTTAACAGCGTAGAACTTTGTAATCCAGATGATTACACTAAGCTGGTTCCAGTAATTTGAAAAGGTTATCTACCAATATTCCATGCCTAACTTCATCTTCCCTGATCATAATTAATTCTTTCAGCATTTCGAAATCAGATAAACTATCAATCATCTCACTTAAATCATCACACATTTTCTTTTCTGATTTTTGAATAACTAAAAAGTAACCTTCATAATCTGCTTTAGTAAACATCTTTTTGCCCCTCTTCAACTAAACGAATCAGCTTCTGGAAATGAACGGCATGGCCTTGAGATTCTCTTCGCAAAATTTCCAATATACTGTTGATCTTTTCTTTTGTTTCTTTTGACATATTAGACAAAAACAATGTGCTGCCTATATGTTTGGCATATAAAGAAATTACACTTTCTTCTGTTCTTAACGATTGTTTCAAAGCATTTATCAATGCAATTTTTGTCATCATTTTACTTGTCCTTATCAGCAATATTTTTTATATAACCACCTTCAGATCCGTCGGCGAGCCATGACAGACAATTGGAATAATACTGGTCTTTATTTTGATAATATGAGCCATTGGTGTATTTCTTAATATACTGCCTCGTTGCTTCTATAGCAAATTGGGTATATTTACTTTTGCCTGCTTTCAAAGAAAAGTAATAGCAGCTGTAAAAAGCAGGACTCTCATAGACTTTAACTGCTTTACCTGAATAATCGTATTCACAATATATCGCATTAAATAATTTCATCTGATTATTTAAAAACTTACTGAAACCAACAAGAAACATTTTCGCTTCATGGCTATCAAACCAGTAATAATCCAAAGCAATGCGAAAAGGGACCCGCAACGCCTCATAACCAAACCCGCTGTTTCGCCCTTCTAATTTATCAAAATTGTCGAACTTATCTACACTGCACCAATCTGGAACAAGCCCAACTCCCTTGTCTTTGCCCAGATTCTTAGTAACCTTATTAAGCATATAATAACTGGTGTCAACCAACTCAAGCCATCTCTTATCTTTCGTATATTCATAAAATATTTTAAAATGTCCCGGTGAATAATAAGATGGATTCAAAG
>CAZBKA010000078.1:0-14994 GCA_964492365.1 uncultured Pirellulales bacterium
GTAGCACAAGTGTCTCTGGATCACTCAGTCGGGGTTCGAGTCCCTGCAGGCCAGTTTTTAGCCTTGTCGCTTTTGTCGGCAAGGCTTTTTTTATATGTCGAATTCAGCAATGACAGGCGCGTGGTCACTTGGTCTTGGCATTGTTCTTGGAGTTTTATCGACATAGCTGGTGGAGCTTTTTTTCGCCAGCGGTTCAGTTGCCATTATATGGTCAATACGCCAGCCCTGATTTTTTATGAAAGAAACTTTTGAGCGGTAATCCCAGAATGTATATTGCCCGGGTTCGGGGCAGTGTTTTCTGAAAATATCCGTGAACCCCCAGCTAACGACATCGGTCATCGCATTTCTTGCGTCGATATGGTAGCAGACATGGTCCTGTCTTTCCTGTGGGTTAAAAACATCGATTGGTGTCGGTGCTACGTTAAAATCGCCCACCCAGATTAGAGGGTCTTTGGGAGTGAAATTTTCATCGAAATAGTTTTTCAATCTTTTAAACCATTCAAGTTTGTATTGATATTTTTGAGATTCTATACTTAGACCTTGTGGTACATAGGTGTTTACTATGTATATGCCTTTTATCTGAGCGCAGATAAGACGCGGCTGGTCTTTTGGTTCTTGATTGAATCCAAACATAGCGTCTTTAATGTTATGTTTGCTGAAAATAGCAACGCCATTATAGGATTTCTGTCCTTTGAAAACGCATTGGTAATCAGTTTTTTCGAAGTCAGTAATGGGAAAATCAATATCTTGTGCTTTTGTCTCTTGCATGCAAAGGATGTCTGGTTGGTTTTTTTCGAGCCAGTCGAGTACTATAGGTAACCTTGCCCGCAGTGAGTTGACGTTGAAACTTGCTATTTTCATAATTTCTATACCTGAAATTAAACAGGGTTTTTAAAGGTTTAGTGTTATAATAATGATTTAGATTATAAAATATTCGCACAGCTATGCCAATATTTTAAGTATTTTTCTTGAATTGCTTGTGTGAAAGTAATGGTGGGTTTGGCTTATGTTGAAAAAAAAGTGTTTACCCATGATTTTTTGTGTTGCTTACATTTATTCTTTCAGGATGTCAAGCTGTTTTGGGGCTTGGTGGGGATATTAAATGGACAGCAGATAGTACAGCTGATTTGCTTGATAGCAAGTAATAACGCTTTAAGACGATACTAAATTGTAAATAAAAATCAGAGTAAATTTTCAATTTTTGCAGGATTACTTCTACCTTGGGTAATTTCTTCAATCTCAACTTTGAGCGGATTTTTGACAGCTGTTGTTTTGGTTATATTAGTTTCATTTACTTTGTCGGTAATTGGATAACTTTCGAGCACTGTCAGCAAAGCCAACAGAAAGCTTATAATACTTTCTGCGCCCTGGTTGAGATTTACTCCGCTGGCAGTGAGCCCGTCACAGCATCCTTTGGTTCTAAAATCATAAACAGGCGTCTGAAGGTCATTTTCGCCAATGAACCAATCGAAGGCTTTTCTTTGCAAAGACAGATATCTTTGGTTTTGAGTTGCATTGTAGGCCGCATTTAACATCATTACCATGCTTGCGCCTTCTATTGGCTGCTGATCAAAGGAAGCTTTATTGTGTCCAGCTTTGTACCAACCGTTGCAGCCTATAAATGAAAAGTGATTTTGGTTGAAAGTTGCTTCGATAAGGAAATCAGACGCCTTGGTTGCGATATCAAGATATTTCTTATTTGCCAATGCATAGCCTGCTACAAATAACGCATGAGGTAAAACCGCATTATCGTAAGTAAGTTGATCTTCGAACCAGTACCATTTTGGTTTTTGTTTTTTCTCGAAAAGCTCGACAAGGCGATCGGCGGCGATCTCGAGTTGCCTTTTTATGTCACTTGCCCCAGGAAATTGTTCAAGGTAGTCGCACATTCCGATTATGGAATATGCCATACCTCTGGGGAACTGATTTTTGACGTGCTTTACAGATTTGTCGAACAAGTCCTTGACAATCGATATGTATTTTGAAGAAGGGGGTTTGGCCATGATGGCTCCCAGGGCCCACAGCAATCTTCCAAGTGCGTCGTTTAACGGTTCCTCTCTTACCCAACTCCTATTATAATTCATAAAGTTTCTTACTGTTCCATCTTCATTTTGTGCGTGTATAATAAATGCGAGGTATATATCAAAAAGATTTTTAGCTTCTGCCTCATGGAATTGGCTGTAGTATTTTATCATTGCGATAACAGCTCTTGCGTTATCATCGGTGCAATAGCCGTGATTCCGGTTCGGAATGATATATTTTGCATGCTGGAATATACCGGTTTGATCGGTAAGGTTTTTAATATATTCCAGAGATGGTTCAGGCAGCTCTACGCTTGCGACAGCAGCGGTTTTAACTTCGGAAGTTAAAGCGGCTGTTTCATTGCTACTGAATAATTTCCAGTATTTATGTCCAATCTTAGGCCATGTTCTTGATCTGCCGTAGTCGTAGGCTTTTCTTCTGAGCGAATAGAAGAGTGAATCATCTTTGAGTATTTCTGATATAGCCCTTGCCATTTGCTTATGATTTCCAAAATCTATCAGCCTGCCGCGGCCATCGGCAAGAAGCTCCTGGGCAGCCCAGTACGGCGTTGATACCACAGCTTTTCCTGCGCCGACAGCAAACGACAACGTTCCACTTGTGAGCTGTTCCCTGTTTAAATATGGAGTGACATATACATCGGCAGCACAGAGAAAATTGCCGAGTTCATCATCACTTACGAATCTGTTCTGAAAAATGACATGTTCCTCAATGTTAAGTTCTTTTACGAGTCTTTGTAAACTGAAACGGTAAGATTCTCCGTCATATTTTAAAACTAAAGGGTGGGTCATACCGAGTACAACGTATACCACTGAAGGTACATCAGCGATAATATCAGGCATAGCTTTGAGCATTACTTCAATGCCTTTATTTTCACTCAGCAGTCCGAAAGTTAAAATTGTACGTCGGCCTTCAATTTTAAATTTGTGCTTATAATAGTTATTATCAACAAAAGGCAGTTCTGGGATACCATGGGGGATTAGTTTGATTTTACTTTCTGGTACTGCATAGATAGTTTTAAGCATATCCACGCCGCGCTCATTCATGGTTATCAAATATTGGGAGTTGTCGCATAGTTCTATCATAGATTTGCGATAATCGTCATTTGGGGCTTCCAGGACGGTATGCAGTGTTGTGACTATCGGGACTTTCAACCTTTTAAGCAGAGAAGTTAGATATGAACCAGCCTCTCCTCCGAACAGACCGAACTCATGCTGCACCGAAACCAGGTCAACATGACTAAAATTTATATAGTCGGCTGCACAAATATAGTCTTTTCTGACATCTTTTCTTATTTCAAATTTTACGGGTTTATCGTATTTGTTGATATCTTCTGGATTTTTCATCACCACGACAAGTGGTTCAAAATTGCCTTTGGAAGCAACAGACGTGTTTTTGATCAGATCAGAAGTAAATGTAGCTATGCCACATCTCCTCGGTGGAAACGAAGAAATAAAAGCAATCTTCTTTCGCAAAGCTTTCAACTCTCTCGTGCTCCTTTTCTCTGCTTGGAATATCTATCTCCCTGCAATATACCAAAAGAACCGGATATTATCCTAATTTACCCTTTAGTAGTTGTCAAGTATAATCGCCATGTTGCTTGTATCTACCAAAGAAATAAAAAACTTGAAATTTTATACTGAAAAGGCGATTTTTAAATGTTTTCTAACTGTTTTTATTTTTTTTTATTGCATGTTCATATTTAGGTTAATATAATACATACTAACTTAGTAGGAATAATAGGAGAATTTAAGTTGAAGCTTTCGAAAAGAACGCGATATGGATTGCGGGCCATGGTGGAATTGGCAGTTGGGTTTGGCGACGGACCTTTGCAGATCAAACTGATTGCCAACCGACAAGCAATATCGGTGAAATATCTTGAGCAGTTGATTTCTGTGTTGAAATCGGGCGGTTTTGTGAATAGTATAAGGGGGGCAAAGGGTGGATATATGCTTGCGAAGAGCCCTGATAAGATTCATCTAAGCGATATATTTGCATTGCTTGAAGGCGATGTAGTGACTTCGGAATGCGTCAGAGATGTCAGTGTTTGCGGCAGAAGCAGCGATTGTGTTGCAAGAGATATCTGGTCAAAAGTTGAGAATGCGATAGATGAAGTATTAAGTTCGATTACACTGCAGGATATGGTGGATAGGTTGAATTCACGAGGTAAGGTGAATTATCAAATATAGAAAGGTTTTATTATGAGTGCGATATTTGAGGATATAACGGCGACAGTTGGTTATACGCCTTTGGTCAAGATCAATAAACTCGGCAGTAAGGAAGCTGCTATTCTTATAAAGCTCGAGAGTTTTAATCCTTGCAGCAGTATTAAGGACAGGATTGCACTTTCTATGATTAATGATGGTGAAGAGAAGGGGCTTATAAAACCTGATACGGTAATAATTGAACCTTCAAGCGGCAATACAGGAATCGGTCTTGCATTTGTTTGTGCTTCGAGAGGGTATAAGCTTATTTTGACCATGCCTGAATCGATGAGTATTGAAAGACGCAAAATACTGAAGATGTTTGGTGCCGAGATTGTGCTGACCAATGCGGTGGAAGGTATGGCTGGGGCTGTGAAAAAAGCGGAAGAGCTTCTGAGAAAATATAAGAATTCGTTTATGCCGCAGCAATTTAAGAATAAGGCTAATCCTGAGATACACAGAAAGGTCACTGCAAATGAAATTTGGACTGACAGCGGTGGGAATGTGGATATTCTTGTTGCTGGAGTCGGCACTGGTGGAACATTGACTGGTTGCGGGGAGGCATTGAAGGTGAAGAATCCAAACCTGAAAGTTTATGCCGTTGAGCCTGAGGGTTCTCCTGTTTTGTCCGGCGGTAACGCAGGCGCTCATAAAATACAGGGTATTGGTGCTGGTTTCGTGCCAGATGTACTTAACATGGAAATAATCGATGAAATTATCAAAGTCAGTAATGAAAATGCGATAAATACCGCCCGAGAGATGGCGAGCAAGGAAGGTATTCTTGTTGGTATCAGCTCTGGCGCTAATGTGTGGGCGGCAATTGAGGTTTCAAAGATGCCTGAGAACCGAGGCAAGACGATAGTTACTTTCGGTTGTGATACTGGTGAGAGATATATTTCGACGGAGATGTATGAGGGTTATTGAGTTAAATATTGTAACTAAATTGAAAGCAGATACTAATGACAGAACATAATTTGACAAGTGAGAAGATTAATAACCTGGTCAGCAATCTTGTTGAGACTTACCATGATGATTCCGGGATCAATTTTATTGATACTGCAAATCTGCCGGTACGTGGTGAGATAATTGCAATAGTCGAATTGCTGATGGAGCTTTTATTTCCCGGCTATACGGGTAGGAAAGAGATTACTAAATCTAATTTAAATTTTGTAGTTGGTGACCTTCTTCACACGGTTTACAGCAGACTGGCCTGTCAGATAGAAAAAGCCAACAGGCATTTATGCAGAATGAAGGCCTGTCCTGGTTGTGATTGTGCTGAGTTGGCTGATGAAGTGACGGTATATCTATTAGAAAAGCTTGGAGATATACGCCAGATGCTCAAAGGCGACGTTAAGGCGGCTTATGACGGAGATCCTGCGGTCAGAAGTTATGAGGAGGTAGTCATAAGTTATCCGTGTATTGTTGCCTTGGCTACACACAGAATTGCTCATGAGCTTTATCTTAAAGGAGTGCCTTTGATACCGAGGATAATGTCCGAATATGCTCATACCAGGACCGGTATCGATATTCATCCAGGCGCCACGATTGGTAAGAATTTCTTTATTGATCACGGCACGGGTGTTGTAATAGGCGAGACTTCGATTATTGGTGATAATGTCAAGATATATCAGGGAGCAACTCTGGGAGCGCTTAGTTTTCCCAAGGATGAACGTGGAAATATTATAAAGGGTGGAAAGAGACACCCGACGATATGTGATAATGTCACTATTTATGCAGAGGCTACGATACTTGGTGACATTGTTATCGGTAAAGATGCAGTTATCGGCGGTAACGTGTGGATAAAAGAATCTGTGCCTGAGGGGGTTATGGTTACGACGTCTAATCCTGACCTGGTATATAAAAAGCGTAAAGATAAAAAGTAGCGAAGGGGATGTTGTTTTGAAAGAAGAATTAATCGGTAAAATTAATGAGCTGAAGAAGCAGCGTAACGCCATAATACTCGCTCATAATTACCAGCTTGGAGAGATACAGAATATCGCTGATTTTTGCGGCGACAGTCTAGGTATGAGTATCCAGGCCTCTAAAACAGATGCCGATGTAATAATCTGCTGTGGTGTTGAATTTATGGCAGAGACCGCATCGATATTATGTCCGGATAAGAAAGTTCTTTTGCCTGTGGAAAAAGCTGGTTGTGCTATGGCGGATATGATTAATGCTATTGAGCTCTCTAAATTGAAAAGCAAACACCCAGATGCTTTTGTGGTAACATATGTTAATAGTACTGCTGAGGTTAAAGCTCAAAGTGACTGCTGCTGTACAAGTTCCAATGCTAAAGAGGTTATAAATGCTTTGCCTGCGGACAGGGAAATCATATTCGGGCCTGACAAGAACCTTGGACAATATGTTCAGGACCAGACTGGGCGTGAGTTGATATTATGGCCTGGTTTCTGTGAAGTTCATATGATGATAACAGATGACAATATAATTGACGCCAAGGCAAAGTGGCCTGATGCTGTAGTACTTGTTCATCCGGAGTGTAACAGACCCGTGAAAAATCTGGCTGATGTAATAACCAGTACAGGCGGTATGCTAAGTTATGTTAAACAAAGCAAACAAAAGCGATTTATAATTGCTACGGAAACGGGTATAATTCATACTATGAAAAAACAGTGCCCGGATAAACAATATATGGCAGCTAATGAAGATGCTATCTGTGTTGACATGAAGCGGATACATCTTGATGATATTGTTTATTCACTGGAAAGCCTTAATTATGAAATTAAGGTCGAAGAAGAAACAAGGATCAAAGCCAGAAACGCTTTGGATAAAATGATTTCGATATTACCTGCAGCTTAAAGGAAACAGAATATGGATAGTAAAAACAAATACCATTTGGAGACAATAGCATTACACGGTGGTCATACACCTGACAGTGATACTCTCAGCAGAGCGGTTCCAATTTACCAGACGAGCAGTTATTGTTTCAGGAACAGTGAACATGCAGCAGATCTTTTTGGGCTTAAAGAAGCGGGTCATATGTATACGCGTATTTCAAATCCAACTACCGATGTGCTTGAGAAAAGGATTGCGCAGATGGAAGGCGGTGTTGGTGCGGTTGCTTTTAGTTCCGGTATGGCAGCGATAACCGCGGCTGTTTTGAATATCTGTAAAACAGGCGATCATATTGTCTCGTCAAGTTCGATTTACGGCGGGACAGGGACATTGTTTGGTCATACATTGCCTAGGTTGGGAATTAAAACTACGCTTGTTGATGCTGGTAATGCTGAAAATTTCGCAGCGGCAATTACCGACAGGACCAGGCTGTTATATATTGAGACGATGGGTAATCCTAAGAATGATGTTCTTGATTATGACAGGATTGCTGAGATCGCACATGAACACAAGCTGCCTTTGTTCTGCGATAATACGGTTGCATCGCCGATACTTTTCAGACCTTTCGAGCATGGTGTTGATATTGTTATTCACAGTTGCACGAAGATAATTGGCGGACATGGTACAGCTATCGGTGGGGTGGTTGTTGACAGCGGAAAGTTTGACTGGGCAAGCGGTGATTATCCGGAATTAACTGAGCCTGATGATAGTTATCATGGTATCGTTTATACTGAAACATTCGGAAAGATGGCTTACATTGTAAAGATCAGAACCCAACAGATGCGTGACATGGGGGCGTGTTTGTCGCCTTTCAATTCATTTTTGCTGATTCAGGGGCTTGAGACTATTCATCTGCGTGTGCCGAGACATTGTGAAAATGCTTTGGCTTTAGCAACCTGGCTTGAGAAGCAGGAACAGGTTGTGTGGGTGAATTATCCGGGTTTGAAATCTCATCCGGACTATAAAAGAGCAATGAAATATCTGCCTTGCGGTCAGGGTGCGATACTTGGATTCGGAATAAAAGGCGGTAAGCAGGCCGGTGTCAAATTTATTGATTCAGTAAAGCTGGCCAGCCATCTTGCGAATATTCTTGATAGCAAAACATTGGTCATACATCCTGCCAGTACGACACATCAGCAGCTAAGTGAAGCTGGGCAGGCGGCTGCGGGTGTGTCCGCGGATTATATAAGGGTTTCTGTCGGAACTGAGCATATAGATGATATAATCGCTGATTTTAAACAGGCGTTAAATAACAGTCAAAGGTAAATAATTATGTGGGACTATACAGATAAAGTTAAAGATCATTTTTTAAACCCGAGAAATGTTGGCGAAGTTGAAAACCCTGATGGTGTGGGGGAAGTTGGTTCGCTGGCATGCGGCGACGCTTTGAAGCTGACTTTTAAGCTTGGTAAAGACGGAAGAATTGTTGACGCCAAGTTCAAAACATTTGGCTGTGCATCGGCGATAGCAAGTTCGTCAGTATTGACTGAGCTTATTAAAGGCAAGACGCTTGCTGAGGCGATGAAAGTTACGAATAAAGATATTGCCGACTACCTTGGTGGTCTGCCGGAACAGAAGATGCATTGCTCAGTTATGGGCAGAGAGGCTCTTGAGGCGGCTATCGAAAATTACCAGACCGGCAGCACTGAAAAGCATCAGCTCCAGGGCAGGGTGGTTTGTAATTGTTTTGGCATTACCGAAAGTGAGATCGCTAAGGTTGTAATGGAAAATGACCTACACAATGCTGAAGAAGTGATGAACTATTGCAAAGCTGGAGGTGGTTGCGGCAGTTGTAAAGGTGAAATACAAAAGATCATCGAGAAAGTACAGGGTGACAAAGTAAAACATGCAGCTGTCAATATGCCCAAAAAAGTCGGTAAGCTTACGAATTTAAAAAAGATGCAGCTTATTGAGCAGACTATTAATGAGCAAGTCAGACCGGCGTTGCGGGCTCATGGTGGGAATATTGAGCTTGTGGATATTGTAGACAATAAGGTTATTGTTGCCTTTAGAGGTATGTGTTCACAATGCAAGCAGGCCGAATTTACAATGAAGGATGTTGTTGAAGCGAAGCTGAGAGAATTTGTCAGCGATGACCTTTTTGTTGAAGAAGAAACAGATTCGGCAAATGAGTCTTGTAGGGGTAAGGAATAAAATATGGATACTGTGTATTTTGATAATAATGCGACTTCAATGGTTGCTCCGGAAGTTTTTGAGGCGATGAAGCCTTTCTTTTGTGATAATTATGGTAATGCGTCGAGTATGCATAGTTTTGGAGGGAAAGTTGCTAAAGTTGTTACTAATGCGCGTGAGCAGGTGGCGAATTTGCTGGGCTGTGATGCGAGTGAGATTATTTTTACCAGCGGCGGAACAGAAAGTGACAATGCTGCAATATTAGGAACCTTGGCGTCCGTGCCTGATAGGCGCAAGATAATCACTACCAGAGTTGAACACCCGGCAGTGCTCGAGGTTTGCAGATCACGTGAGGGGCGAGGCTATGTGCTGGTCGAAATAGGCGTTGATAAGAAGGGACGTCTCGATATGGAACAGCTTGAGAAGGAAATCAATGATGATACAGCGATTGTTTCGGTGATGTATGCTAACAATGAAACGGGAACAATTTTTCCTGTTGAAGAAATTGCAGAGATGGCAGTGGCTAAGGGAGTGGCGTTTCATACTGATGCGGTTCAGGCAGTTGGTAAGCTTGATATTAATCTTTCAAAAAGTGCGATTCGTATGTTGAGCCTGTCAGGCCATAAGCTGCATGCTCAAAAAGGTATTGGTATTTTGTATATTAAAAAGGGTACAAGGCTGACGCCTTTTATGCGTGGTGGTCACCAGGAGGGTGGCAAAAGAGCGGGCACCGAAAATGTGCCGGCGATAGTAGGACTTGGCAAAGCTTGTGAGCTGGCAGCTGAGAATATGGAAAAAGAAAATACTTACGTACGTGGGCTGCGGGACTCACTCGAGAAAGGCATTCTCGAAACATGCCCTGATTCTTTTGTTAATGGTGATATCGAAAACAGGCTTGTTAATACTACCAATATCAGCTTTGAATTTATTGAGGGAGAAGCGATACTTTTGATGCTCGACAGGTTTGGTATTTGTGCCAGCAGCGGCTCTGCCTGTACTTCAGGTTCACTTGAGCCAAGCCACGTTCTTCGTGCGATGGGTGTGCCTTTTACTGCTGCCCATGGTTCGATACGGTTTAGTCTGAGTAGGTATAATACGCAGAAAGAAGTTGATTTTGTAATAGACAAGATTCCGCCAGTTATAAACAGACTTCGGGAATTATCGCCATTTGTGACGAAGTGATTTTGTGAGAAACAAAATATCGGAGGATAAACCTGAACCTTCGCCCTGTTGTCATAACTGGATTTTGAAATCACCTATGGTAAAACCCTGATTATTTGCGAACAAGAAACATAAGGAACGGGTATCAAGGCACTCAGACGTTTATTCAGATAAAAGTTTGTTTGGTTTATCCGTGTACAGGGGGTACGTCAGGTTATTTTTTGCTGGATATTTTATAATATTTCATATATACTCTTCATCGTATTCTGTATGTTTTATGGTTTGGAGTTATTGTTTAATATAGGATAAATTATGAAGCTGCCTGTCACTTTATTGCATAGTAAAACCATAAAGTTAATTTTTATCTTATTCAGTTTGTTTTTTCAGAATATATTGCTTGGAAACACCCAAATCATTGTTGGTGAGTCTGCATCGGATATGGAATGTTACGCTTCCAGAGAACTTCAGAGATACCTTTACCAGTTAACATCTGAACTTCCAACAGTTGTTCAGTCGGTTGACAATATCAATATACCTACTTTTGTAATTGGTACACAGTTAAGCAATTCACTTTTGGCTTCGTTTGTTTCACAGGGGTTGATAGTTGCAGATTTAAATGATCCTGGTCCTCAGGGATACGTTATTAAGAAAATCACATATAACGGCCAGCCTGTTATTGCTATACTTGGAGGCGATAATGTTGGTGTAATGTATGGAGTATATGGTCTGTTAGAAGACCATTATGGTATAGGTTTTTATTTTAGCGGTGATGCAATTGGTGAACCTTCTCCTTTGCTTTCAATGCCTGATGTGGATGAAAGAAAAGCCCCCGAAATGTATATTAGAGGTTTCTTGCCATGGACCAATTTTCATCAATCATCAACAGTTTATTCGTGGGAGGATTGGAAATACATAATTGATCAGATGGCTAAGATGCGAATGAATTTCCTCCTTATTCATAATTATAATGCCGAGGCTGGTCATAATGAAATGTTTCATAATTTTACACTAAATGGAATAACCTCGAGAGTTTGGATGGCCACTGCCAAAACCGGGCATGGTTGGGGGTGTCCGGGGTGGAACCTGAGCGAATACCTGTTTGGAGCTGGTGATCTTTTTGATGATTATGATTTTGGTGCATCTTGTGCACTTTATAACGAGAATCTTTCAAACCTTGAAATTTTTGCAAAGGGAGTAGGCCTTTTTCAAAGAGTTATTGATTATGCACATTCAAGAGGAGTAAAAATTGGCCTTGGACTGGATATAAATATCATAATGCCTGATTATGTTGGATATTCAGGAACAGATTCTGCCGTTGTCAATGCACGTGTTAACCAAATTGCCACAGATTATCCCGATCTTGACTACCTGTTCTGCTTTAAAAGTGAAAACGTTTCAATGACGAAAGAGGCGTGGCAGAGTTGTTTTATGAAGTTTTACAATGGGTTACACACACGATGTCCGGATATTAAAATTGCAGCTTCAGGATGGGGGATTGATTCTACATGGGTAGCTCCGTTACCCTCTGATGTTATTGCTGCTCCAATTGCACCATATTCAGCTACCTGGGAAGATGGCAGTGCTTTTGGTACACGTGAGTTTTGGGCATGTCCGTGGATGGAAAGGGATTTTTCAAGCTCAGAATATTTTTACCCTTATAATATTGATCTTTCAGATACTATACAAAACTATCAGTCTCGTACTGCAAATACTAAGGGGCTTTATTGTCTTACATGGCGAATCACAGATGCGATTGATCCCAAACTTTCTTATATTGCAAAGGCTCCGTGGGATCAGGCAAATATTTATACATCTTCCCATTCGGTGTATCAGGAATATGCAATCAAGAATTATGGCACTGTAGCAGGTCAAATGGTTGCTGATATAATTGACCAGAACGAACCATTTGCAAGCAATTTTGGTGAATGTGAAGGTACATATCCTTTTGATGGCATAAGTAGTACTGCAGGTTCTATCTTTAATGTATACTGGTTTAAATTTTATTCCAACAGTCCACAAGGGGTATCTCCCATCTATGCCTCTAGTTGTTCTTCCATGAATAATGTAACCAAATACTCGGCAAGTGAAGGAGGACAGTGTCTCGGTTCTATATCGCAAGGGTCTTGGTTCAAGTTTAATGCAATTTCATTTGACACAGAGCCGGACTCTTTCCAGGTCAGGATAGCATCTGATAAAGCAGGGGGCGGACGTTTGGAAATCAGGCTGGATTCTTTAGACGGACCGGTTATCGGCACATGCATAATTCGAGAAACAGATGGTTGGCAGAATTGGCAAAATATATCAATTCCTGTCAGTTCTGTTTCAGGCACACATGCGGTTTATTTCAAGGCTTTGCGACCTGATGATATTACTTTGGCGTCGCAACAGATAGCTCTGATTGACGCCGCATTGGCTCAAACCGATAACGAAACCCAACAGGCCAAACTTAAACTTTTAAAGTGTCGAATCGCTGCTGCAAAGGCCTATATTGAATTGGATCTTGGTGGTGCCTCAACTTCAAATCTTGAAGTCTATGTTAATTTAATGGGGCAGCTCGTCAGAAACTTTACACATCGTGTTGTGGATATTTCATCGTTGGGCAATGTAGTAAGTCTTCAGAATCGTTTCGTTCAAATTAATTATGTAAATGTTGTAAAAGCGTTACGTAATACTCAAGTTGTTAAGATGCCTTCGCATGTTAGTGCTCGCGGCACAGCTAACGGTGCCGCTATTTCCTGGGTCAATGAAGAGCCATCGGTCAATGGTTTTAATGTATATGGTAATGGTGTTAAATTGACATCTGTGCCCTTAGATGCAGACTGTACTACATACAACGACATCTGTGACAACATTTGCACCTATTCAGTTACCGCTGTCTATGCTTCAAATATCGAAAGCATCCGATCACCTGCGCAGACCTGCAATGCAGGCAGCGCTGATACTGAAGGACCCTATATTGCATTGGTTTCACCGCCAACATCTGTTGCCAAAAATGATGGAGCAGACATAAAAGTAAGACTTCTAGACAACAGAGATACTAACTTGTTGTCTGCAACCTGTTATTTCAGGCCTTTGGGAACAAACCAGTGGACAAGTGTTATTATGACACGCCGTACGAAAGCCGTTTTCTCTGTCAGAATTGATGATGCTGATATTTCGGCAGATGGTTTTGAATACTATATCACAGCCAGCGATAGTACTAATCAAACTTCATTCCCGCCAGATGCTCCCAATCATACAATGACATCTGTGGTATATGGACTGAGCTCACAGACTTTGCCTTCTGTGCCATCTAATGCAACTTTTTCTAATGGTGCGTTACATTGGCAGGCTGCAGCTGGTGATATTTCGTTATATTACATTTACCGGTCCAGCTCTCCAGAGTTTGAGCCTTCAGGGGTAAATTTTCTTACATATGTCGGATCAGGGACAACAAGTTTTGTAGATAATAAGCTTGATTACGATGGTTCCATTATAAATGGTATAAAGTACTACAGAATTACAGCGGTTGACAAATACGGACACCAGGGTCCAGCTACTGCGGTAATTATTGCTCCTGCACCAGGGACGGGCCCAACGATACGATCTTTTTGGAATTGTGATGAAACTTCGGATAATATTTGCGCTGATTCAGTCGGTAGTTTTGATGGTACAATACAGAATGCATCTCACTATGATAATGGCAAGTATAATTACTGTCTTGATTTCAATGGCTCCAGCAGTTCAGTTTATATCCATGATGCCTTTCAATTTGAAGCTTATACGATTGGAGTCTGGGTAAAAGTGTCTTATCTTAAAGCCAGTAACATAATAGTCCGTTCATCTCCTAATGGTCCTAAGGCTGAATATTCACATCAACTTAGAATCAATTCAGCAGGAAAATTTGAGCATTATCTCTACGATGGTCAAATGCATACTATCAGCAGCACAACAACCATACTGCCTGATCGATGGTACTATGTTGTTATTTCCGCGAAAGGCAGTGATAATATGAAGCTATACGTAAACGGTAAGCTGGAAGCTGCTGTCGCTATATCGGGCAATTTGTGGTCAGGTGGTGATAGATGGTATTGGGGTATAGCAGCCGGTACGGCATTTGGGTATTTTAATGGACTGCTTGATGAAATAATACTTTTTAATACTCAGCTCAAAGATGATGAAGTTGCTTCACTATTTTATCCGGGGGATTTAGATGGGGATAGAGATGTTGATTTTAATGATATTTTAATTTTTTCTCAGCAATGGCTTTTAATGGCACAAGGCCAGGATATTGGGTTTGATGGAGATATCAATGCTGATGGTGCTGTCGATTTTATTGATTTTGTATTGTTAGCTGCGGATTGGTTTGAAAATTGTGATTTTGATTAATACCATATTAAATCGATAACTCAATTAGAGCTATTCTATCGATAGATTGCGAACTACTATACAATAATCGTAATGACTTTGCCTTTTAAAGCGATTCAGAGTTTAGCCAGACACTCATATCCTAAGCTGACATACAATGTTTATGCCAAGCCTTTCAAAGAGACTATGATAACTTTCATCTGAGTCTATTTTAATTTTTTTCGGTGCAGACAGTTACAAATGGATAATATTCATG
>CAZBKA010000079.1:0-6129 GCA_964492365.1 uncultured Pirellulales bacterium
TAAGGGGTATGAATCGCCTTTCAGTGAAGCGATGTGGTGACAGTTTTTTTTGGGTGGGGTGCGGGTGGAAAATTTATTTATATAAGCGGGAAGTTTAGTTGTGAGGGGTGGTTGTAATTAAAGGGATATTATTATGAGAATATTTTTGAGTTTGATTGTGTTTTTTGCGGCTGTGTTTTTTTGCGGTTGTTTAGAAGAGCAGCAAAATGTCGGCGGTAATGAGCTTGGTGTGCTTTTTAAAGCGGACTTTGAAAATGACAGTCTTGACGGCTGGCAGCAGAGTGATCCGAATGCGTGGAAGATCGAATCTTCTTATAATGCGCGTGTGCTGTCACTTTTTCAGCAGAGTAATTATAAACCAGCGGTAAAGTCGCCTTTTAATTATAGTCTGTATAAGAAGGATGTTGACGGCAATTTTATAATGACGGTAAAAATGCTTTCGACAGTTGAAGACTATGCTCATCGGGATTTATGTTTGTTTTTTGGGTACCAGGGGCCTACGAAATATTATTATGTGCATATGGCGAATACATCTGATCCGCGTGCTAATTCGATATTTATTGTTAATGGTGAGCCTAGAGTTGCGATTGCTACGACCACGAATGCATGGAATAAATGGGACGAGAGCTGGCATAATGTTAAAATTGTTCGAAACGTTGAAACCGGCGAGATAGAAGTTTATTTCGATGATATGGATGAGCCCATAATGAGAGCGAAAGATAAGACTTTTTTGTGGGGCAAGGTTGGCGTCGGGTCCTTCGATGACAGAGGTCATTTCGATGACATTATTGTCTGGGGTAATGGCAAAAAAAACTAATTTTAAGCTTTTTAGCAAGCATTATTTTGTGTTGGTAAAATGGCGAATATTTGCTTTATTCTTAAGAAGTTGTGTGGTAAACTGCCTACGATGTTTGGTAAGGCGTGGAAACGACTTACGAGAATCGATAGAAGGATTACGACAAGGATGGAAAAAACTGGATATATAGTTAGAGCCGGCTTTAGGTATGAAGTGCTGGATTCAAGGAAGGGTCACGTGATAGCTGGAAAGAAGTTTCATTTTATAGGTGCAGGTGGTATAGGTATGAGCGGTTTGGCACAGCTTCTGATGAAAAATGAAGCTATTATTACCGGTTCAGACCAGTGCCAAAGTTGTGTTACAGATAAGCTTTGCATGCTTGGTGCAGATATTAAAATCGGGCATAAGGCTGAGAATTTTTGTGAAGATGCTGATTCGGTTGTTATATCGGCGGCGATTACGGAGGACAATCCCGAGTTGGCAGCTGCGAGGCAGAAGGGGTGTGAGGTTTTCAAATATGCCCAGATGCTTGGCAAGCTGATGGATTGTTATGACGGAGTTGCAATCGCTGGGACGCATGGCAAGAGTACCACTTCCGGCTGGCTTAGCTATAGTTTGAGAAATGCCGGTGTCGATGCCAGTTATCTGGTTGGAGCTGAGGTTAGTCAGCTTGAAAATTCCTGCGGGGTTGGTGAGGAAAAGGTTTTTGTGGTTGAGGCTTGTGAGTATGACAGGAGTTTTTTAAACCTTCGCCCAAAGGTTGCGTGTCTACTTAACATTGAGGCAGACCATCTGGATTATTACCGCGATGAGGATGAAATTGTTGACGCATTTATGCAGTTTGCACTTAATACCAAGCGGGATGGGGTGGTTATTGCGAATGGACAGGATGCTAATGTTGCCAAGGTGCTGAGCAAATTGGGTGGATTTGTTCGGTATGAGACGTTTGGTTTAGAAAATTATTGTAATTTTTGTGCCCGTAATATTAAGCTGGTTAAGAGTTATTATTCATTCGATGTTTATCATAACGGCAACAATCTTGGGAGGGTAAAAATTTCACTGGCAGGTGAGCACAATGTGATGAACGCTTTGGCGGTGATTGCGATAGCTTATAATCTTGGTGTAGATATTAAGAAACTATTTGAGGTATTACCGGACTTTACTGGTATTAACAGACGGTTAATGTTTAAGGACAGCGTTAATGGTATCGTTGTTCTGGATGATTATGCACACCATCCTACGGAGATAAGGGCGTCATTGAAGGCTATCCGTGAGAGGTATGCCCCGAAGCGACTTTTTTGTATTTTTCAGCCTCATCAGTACAGCAGGACAAGATTTTTACTTGATGATTTTGCAGAAAGCTTTAAGCTCTGTGACGTTGTTATTGTTCCTGAGATATATTTTGTTCGCGATACACTTGCGAACAAGCAGCAGGTCAATAGTCAGGTTTTAGTTGACAGATTGCGGTCCAATGGCAGCGAGGCGGTTTTTATTGACGGTTTTGCTGGTATCTGTGATTATTTAAAAAATAATGTAGTTTCCGGTGATCTGGTTGTCACGATGGGTGCCGGTGATGTTTGGAAGGTAGCAGATGAATATATTCAGTGGCTTAGAAGAAATAGTTAAAAGCAATCATAATTTGGCGAAAGAGAGCTGGTATGGCCTGGGCGGACCAGCGGATTATTTTATCCAACCAAAGAGTGTTGAACAGCTTCAGGAAGTTGTGCGAAGATGTAATGACAACGGTGTTTTCATGAAGGTTCTGGGGTATGGTTCCAATCTTTTGATATGCGATGAAGGAGTCAGGGGAGCTGTAATTAAGCTGGATTCGGAGGCATTTCGAGAAGTTACTTTTTCTGGAGAAGAGGTTGTTGCTGGTGCGGGTTTTCAGATGAACAAGCTTATTCTCGATTGTGTTAATAAGGGTCTGGGCGGTCTTGAGTCATTGACTGGGATACCTGGTTCTGTCGGTGGGGCGGTAAGGATGAATGCCGGGGGCAGGGCTGGTGACATCAGTTCGGCGGTTGAGTCGGTTACGCTGATGAACTTCAAAGGCGAGGTTTTTGAAAAGGTTCGACCTGAGCTTAGTTTTGATTATAGAAAATGTAATATTACCGCGACGTTTATTTTGAGCGCGAAGATGTTATTGAATGAGTCGGATCCGGAGCAGATTTTGCGAGTGGTTAAAGAGATATGGATATACAAGAAAAACAGCCAGCCTTTGAATACGAAAAATGCGGGCTGTATATTTAAGAATCCAAGTGAAACTGCGGCTGGGGCGTTGATAGACCGTGCAGGTCTTAAGGGCTTGCGGGTCGGCGGTGCAGTAGTTAGCGATAAGCATGCTAATTTTATTGTTGCGGAAAAGGACTGCAAAAGCAGTGATGTTTTGCAGTTGATAGAGAAGGTTCAGCAGCGTGTCCGGGACAATTTTGGTGTTGACCTGGAACTTGAATTGGAAGTATGGGATTGATGAGCGTCGAGGTGTATTCATTGGATTCAGGAGCTATGTTGATAAACAAATCTTTGAAGGTTGCGGTTCTTGCAGGTGGAGTTGGGTCGGAGAGGCAGGTTAGTTTAACAAGCGGCAAGAATGTTGCACAGGCGATAAACGATGCGGGTTTAAATGTTGTTACTTCAGATATCAGCCCGGATGATATGAGTATTTTGTGTGACAAGAGTATCGATGTTTTTTTTCTTGCGTTGCATGGCCGATTTGGTGAGGATGGACAGCTTCAGCGTATTCTTGAGGACAAGGGACTGGTTTATACCGGCTGCGGCCCAGAGGCCTCTGCGGTTGCATTTGATAAGATTGCGAGTAAAAAGGCTTTTGCTGGTGCTGGTGTTAGTGTGCCGAGGATGCTTGAGTGCAAAATTGGTACAGATTTAGATAAATTTGCAGAAGATTTGGCATCTTTGTCGAATAGATATGTAATTAAACCTCCGGCAGAGGGCAGCAGTGTCGGAGTTGTAATTGCTAATAGTGTTGATGAAGCTGTCAGACTCAGCAGAGAATGTCTGAATGAGTTTGGCGGCTGTATGGTTGAGGAGTTTATCATCGGCAGAGAAGTTACAGTTGGTGTTTTGTGCGGACGTGTTTTGCCTGTGCTTGAGATCCGGGCGAAATCCGGTTTTTATGATTATAATGCCAAGTATGTTGCTGAAGATACACAGTTTCTTTTCGATACAATAGAAGATGTAAATATTGTGAGGAAATTGCAAAGTGACGCGAAGCTATGTTTCGATGCTGTTGGTTGTCGGGATATTTCCCGAATAGATTTTATTGTCAGAGGCGAAGAATGTTATTGCCTTGAGGTTAATACGATTCCTGGTTTTACGGGTCATTCACTTTTGCCGATGGCGGCGAAGAAGGCTGGTATATCAATGAGTCAGCTTTGTATGATGGTTATAGAAGAAGCCTGGAAAAGGCGTAAGAAATAATAGCGGGTAAACAGTGAACAAGAAGAAAAATAAAACTCAGAAGACTTCATTCATATTTGATTCTTTTAAGAAAAAAAAGAAGAAAAAAGGTGAACCTACGAACTGGATGGCGATATTAAGGATATTGCTGATTGTCTGTGTTCTTGTCGGTGTAGCTTACGGGTTGATTTTTCTGGATAAGTATGTCAAAAAGGTTGAACCTGTAGCAGAGAGACCTGCGATATTGAAATTGACAGGTGTTCCCCAGTGGGTTAACGAGGGGCTTAAAGATAAGATTTATGCGGCTGCCAGCGGGTATGGTCATCAGAATCTGACGCTTTCGGATGATGCTGCAATGGATGTTCAGCGAAATATTGCAGAGCATGTTCCGTGGCTTAGCGGGGTTTCAGTCAGGACAACTAATGATCGGCTCCTGATAGATGCACAATGGCGAAAACCTGTTGCGTTGATCGAGGAAGGGAAAGATAAATTTTTCGTCGATGAAAACCTGGTTATGCTTGATTATGTTGATGTTAATGACTTGCCGATAGTTAAGGTGACAGGTGTTAACGGCGGAGAGAAAAAACCTGTATATGGTCAGGTGCTGATGAAAGAGGATTTGCAGGCGGCGATTGCGGTTTTGACAATGCTGAATATGATGGACAACAGAGTTGCACAAGATAATCCGCTGCTTTTCGAGATAAGCCGAATAGATGTTAGCAATTTTAACGGCAGGAAGAAGAGACAGTCGGCGCATATTGTTTTGTATGCGAGCGATGGAACGGAAATTATCTGGGGAGCGGAGATCGGGACATGGCAGAGATATATGGAGTCTCCGGATGAAGAAAAGCTTGCTAAACTTTACGGCTACTTTAAAGAATACGGATCATTGCTTGGCGGGGTGAAGTTTATTAATCTTCGTGAACCTACGGATAAGATATCCAAGCCTATCGATAAGTACAATCCTTAAACGCCTGATATATTATCTGGCGGGTTCGTTCAGGGCGGTTGTGAGGTTTTGATATTTGTATTCTAAGTTGAATTGTTTGCAGATGTTTTTTAGTTTTTGCAGGGATGTTTCGCTGAGGTTGTTCTGGAAGTCCTGATCGCCATTGCAGCAGAAGATTCTGCAGGCAGCGAAGCGATATTCGTAAACAGTGCATTTTCCATTTATGTTGTATGGGCAGGAGCCTGTGGTCATTTGTTTTCTGTTTTCGTGGGGGATGTTTTCGAGGAAGTAAATCAATTCAGGGGTTGTTATGTACAGGCGATGGTCGTATTTTTCGAAGTCGCAGCATCGACCACAAGCTTGACATAAGCCCATGATTTCCTGATTCTGGGCGATGTGGCGATCGAGCTGACTATAAAAATCAGATAGTGCTTTTATCAGCTTTTTGTTCATCTTCATCAGACCACCATTTTTTTTGTTTTCTCAGTTCTTCGATTTTTTCAAGGCTGAAATATTTACCTCTGTTTATACCTGGGCACGAGTTTGTTGCCTGATTCCATGTGTTTGGGCTTTCAAGGTTCGATGACCAGAAGGGCCAGGTTCTGCACTGGTTTGGTCTGACCGGGTATATGGTGCAGGTTTTTTTACCGTTGACTTGCTGGAGAAAAATGCAATCCTTTGTTATTCGGTCCTCTATCAGAGTTGTGCGGAGGCCTTTATGTTTTGTGTACGTTTTTCTGAATTGATCCTCTGGTATTTTCAGGAAGTCGGCAATGAATTTTATTTCATATTTCGTTGTCCATATATAGCCTTCACCTGGTCCGCTACAGCAATTACAGCATTGAGAGCAGTCAAAGTGCAGGCCCGTGACATACCATTTATTACCAGAATTAGTCATCATATTTTATCTACCACTTAAGTATTCCGCCGGTGTCTGCTGAGGTTGCCATTGAGGCGTACTTTG
>CAZBKA010000079.1:6229-14750 GCA_964492365.1 uncultured Pirellulales bacterium
TACCACTTAAGTATTCCGCCGGTGTCTGCTGAGGTTGCCATTGAGGCGTACTTTGCGAGGTAGCCTGTGGTTATTTTTGGTTTTTGCGGCGTCCAGTTTTTCTTTCTTTCGGCGAGCTCGTTATCAGAGACTTTTACATTTATTTTGTTGTTTGGGATATCTACTTCGACGATGTCACCATTTTTGACGAGTGCAATTGGGCCTCCGAGAGCTGCTTCCGGGCTGACGTGACCAATGCAAGCACCATGTGTACCGCCGGAGAATCTACCATCGGTTACCAAAGCAACTGATTCGCCGAGACCTGCGCCCATGATGTAGCTTGTGGGGCTGAGCATTTCCTGCATACCAGGGCCACCTTTTGGACCTTCGTAGCGGATGATTACGACGTCACCGGCTTTTACTTTACCCGCAAGGATTCCTTCGCAAGCTTCTTCCTGACTTTCAAAGATTACGGCTGGGCCGGTGTGTGTGAGCATAGATTTTGCAACGCCTGCGGTTTTAACGGCGCAGCCTTTAGGAGCAAGATTGCCTTTAAGTATAGACAGGCCTCCGGTTTTTGAATATGGATTATCGATGGTGTGGATCACCTCGGTATTTTTAATAGATGCTTTGGCGACATTCTGGCTGATGGTTTTTCCTGTAACGGTAATGCAGTCAGGATTTATCAGGCCTGGAATTTTTGAAATTTCTTTGATGATTGCGCTGATTCCACCGGCGGCGTCTACATCTTCCATGTGCCAGTGGCTCGAAGGTGAAACTTTGCAGATGTTGGGACATTTTGCAGAGATGCTGTTTATCCTGTCGAGATCGTAATTGATTCCTGCTTCGCTTGTAACGGCAAGAGTGTGTAGAACGGTGTTTGTTGAACCACCCATTGCCATATCGAGTACGAAAGCGTTATCGATTGATTTTTCAGTGATAATGTCTAAGGGTTTGATATCTTTTTCAATCAAGGTCATTATTTGTTTTGCGGCTTTTTTGAAGAGTTTCTTTCTTTGCGGGTCGATAGCGAGGATTGTTCCATTTCCTGGGAGAGCCATTCCGATAGCTTCGCAGAGGCAGTTCATCGAATTTGCGGTGAACATTCCGGAGCAGCTTCCCTGAGAAGGGCATGCGGAGCATTCAAGTTCAGTGAGCTGAGCTTCGGTTATATCGCCTGCGTTAAATTTTGCGACGCCTTCAAAGACGCTGATAAGGTCGACGACTTTTCCGTCTTTTGTTTTTCCCGCTTTCATTGGGCCGCCGGAGACGAATATTGTTGGGATGTTTAGCCTGACAGATGCCATTAGCATTCCTGGGATAATTTTATCGCAGTTTGGTATGCAGATAAGACCATCGAAGCAATGAGCCTTACCCATGGTTTCAACGGCATCGGCGACGATTTCTCTTGAAGCGAGTGAGTATTTCATACCCTGGTGAGCCATGGCGATACCGTCGCAGACGGCGATTGTGTTGAATTCGAAAGGTATTCCACCGGCGAGTCTGACGGCTTTTTTGACGATTTTAGCGACTTCGTTGAGTTTCATATGACCTGGAACGATGTCAGTGTAGCTGTTGGCAATGCCTATGAACGGTTTTTTAATATCTTCATTGCTGAGACCGCATGCGTGAAGGAGGCTTCTGTGAGGAGCCCTCTGGAACCCTTTTTTTATAGTATCACTTCTCATTATTGTTCTCCTGATCGTATTTTCAATAATATCGGACCTAATAAAATAGCCTTAATTTTAAATGATAATCGCGTATAAATAAAGAAAAATCAATTGTTTTTAATAACATAAGCGTTTATAATTACCATTTAAATGTACTATAGCACAGCAATTTTAAGGAGACAGACAATGTTTTTGACGAAAAAAACTGATTTTTTGATGTTGACTTTGATTTGTTTGTTGGTGTTTAGCTGCGGTTGTGAGGAAAAATCCAAACCTGGTTCTGCGATATCCAAATCCAAGGCGGAGAAAGCGCAGAGTTTGGCGTTTAAATTCAACGATACCGCAGTGGATGTTTATAAGGTAACGGTGGAATCTTCAAAATGCGTTGAGTTTGAAGGCGAAACTTCAGAAAAAAGCTCTTTTAAGGGCGGCAAGACAGGTAATAATACCGAAATGGTCTTTTCGAGTGAAGTTGTGAGTGTCGATGAGCAGGGGAACGCTGTTGAAAAGATCACTATTGATTCTGTCAAATACGCGGCAATTGTTAAGGAGAATCCAGTTGTAGATTTTGACAGTTCAAGGGAGAAAGACAAGGTTAGTCCTTTGTTCGGACTTGTTGGGAAAAGCTATACCATAAAAGTGGCGAGCAATGGCAAGATGGTTGGTGTTGTCGATGCTAATGAAGTCAGGGAGGCTGTTAAGGGCGGATCCTCGACTCATAAAGCAGCTCAGTCGCTGGTCAGTGATGAGGGTATGGCACAGAGGCATGGCGGAGTTGTTTTGCCGGATGATGGTAAAATTGCATCTGATACTACATGGAAAAGACTGGAATCTTTTGATTTTGGTTTGATGGGGACGCAGTCGTATGAGAAAGTTTATAAGGTTGAAAGTGCGAAAGATGCCAAGGATGTTGCAGTGACAATGAAGGCGTTACCGAGTTCTGAGATGGCGGAAGAAATTCATAAAGGTCAGCAGACGAGTGATTTTTCAAAAATGTTTGACAGTACTGAATTATATGACGGCAAGCTTGTTTTTGATTCTGTTGCGGGCAAGGTTAAATCATATACAGAAAAGCTAGCTGCTTCCTGGGTTGCAGTTGACCCGTCGGCAGGTAAAGAAGAGAGTAAAGCTGCTCCGGCGTCGCTGAAGATGGACGTTGTCAGAGGATTTTCAATAGAAAAAGTTAATTGATGATTTTTAGATTGTTTGGGGTGGAAAAAAATCAGGATTAGACTTTGGTGGAAAGGATTTGAAATTGAAATCAATAAAAACAATTATTATTGTTGCGATTTGTATTTGTATTTTTGGCTGTGAAGAGCAACAGAAAAAGAAAGTTGATAAGCCTTTAAAAGCAGCTAAGTCGGTAAAGGCTGAGAAGCTTATTGATGATGGGAAAGTTCTTTTGAGTGTTGATTTCGAGAAAGGACAGATATCAAAATACAAATTTATATCGGAGCGTGAGATAGCTTTGCATTGGGATCCGAGTTCTGACGAATCAAAATCAGCAGCTGATAAGGTCGATTATACCAATGAGAAGGTTGAAATTGTTATGGCGTATGAGCCTATAGAAGTTGATCCTTATGGGCTTACGACGATCAAATGCAGTTGTGAATCTGTTGCTGTTGAACAAACAACAAGCAAGAATAAAGAGTCAAAAAAAGTTGATGCGGTAAAATCATTTGAAGGCAAAAGCTTTAATCTTGTTGTTGGACCTACGGGCAAAATCGAAGATTATAACGATTTGACAAAAGTTCTCCAAGAGGTTGGAAATAAAGCATTCAGGGAAGGTGGTAAAGAAGGGGTCAGGATAAAAGAACCTGATATGATAGAGGATGTTATTGCTACGCAGTGGTTTCTATGGGACAGCGTCGGTAGTTTGGGGACCGCGGGGGCCGATGGTATTGAAACTGGTTTCAAATGGCAATCTGTTCTTTCTGCACCGACGCCTTTGGTTACAACTCAGGCTCGCAGTGTTGAATATCAGTTGAGTGAAATCAGGAACAGTCAAACAGGTAAACAGTTTGTTATCAAGAGCACATATTCTCCGGCTGATCGTAAGCTGATTACTTGGCCGATGCCTTATTCAGGCAGATTCCAGGTTAGCGGTCCTTTCGGATTTTTGACGATGTTTATTAAGAATTTCGAAGTTACAAGCCTGCAGGGCAGCGGAGTTGAGATTTTACAGGCTGACAACGGGCAAGCGGTCAGTTATAAGCAGGATTATAAAATGGTTCTTGAATCTACGGTGAAATCATCTTTGGGAACCAAACCCAGACTTGAGATTAAACAGAACTTTACAATGGAGCGTCTTGCAGAGTAGAGTTGATTAAAAAAATGGAGGCATAGTATATTGGAACGTGAGAATCTGTGGGCACCGTGGCGAATTAATTATATTCAGGGGCTGACCAACGAAGAGCCTTGTGATTGTTTTATATGTCACTATCTTAGTAAACCTGAAGATGATGACAAGAATTTTGTTTTGTGGCGCAGCGAGTACGGTATAGTTTTGTTTAATCGTTATCCCTATAATAACGGTCATTTGATGGTTGCTCCGGTTCGTCATATTTCTGATATTGATGATGCCAGTGAGGATGAGCTTTTGGAGCTGATAAAGCTGGTAAGGGAAGCTAAGAAGGCATTAACAATGGTGCTTAAGCCTCACGGTTTTAATGTCGGGATTAATTTAGGCAGATGTGCCGGTGCTGGTTTGCCTGGTCATGTGCATATTCATATTGTGCCGAGGTGGGATGGTGACACGAGTTTTATGAGTGTTTGCAGTAATACTGACGTTATAAGTCAGTCCATGAAAGAACTTCTTGAGCAGCTTCGAAAAGTAAGTGCTGAGCATAACCTTCCTGGTTTGTAAAAATGGTTCAAGAGCTTAAATCTTATGCGGTTACAGACGCTCTTAGCAAAGGCAGAAAATTTGCCGAGGCGGGACATTTGTACAGAAGTGATTTTGAGCGTGACAGGGACCGCGTCATACACAGTGTTGCATTTCGCAGGCTCGAGGGAAAGACGCAGGTCTTTACGCCTGGCGTTAATGACAGTTATCGTAACCGCCTTACTCACAGCATTGAAGTTGCCCAGATAGGCAGGACGATTGCCAGGACTTTGGGTTTGAATGAAACACTGGCAGAGGGTGTTTGTCTTGCTCATGATCTTGGTCATTCTCCTTTTGGTCATGCAGGAGAAAGTGTGCTTAATGGGATCATGAAGGAATTCGGGGGGTTCGAGCATAACAGGCAGTCATTGAGAATAGTTGATTTTCTTGAGCATCCGTACCCGGAGTTTATGGGTTTGAATCTGATGTATGAGACCCGACTTGCGATTGCAAGGCATGAAAGTACTTATGACAGCCCGAAAACAGGTGTTTTTAGTGAGTCTAATTGCAGTCTAGAGGGACAGATTGCCGGTGTAGCGGACAGGATCGCTTATAATTGTCACGACCTTGAAGACGGACTACTGGCAGGAATAATAAAAGTTGACCAGCTAATGCAGGTTGGGATATTTAATCAGGCCAGGGAGAAGATTAATGCTGATCGGATCGAGGACAGCTTAATCAGAAATACAAGGACAGCGAAAACCATTATTGATATTCTGGTTAGTGACTGCATTGAGACGAGCAGGGAGAAAATAAAAAAGTCGGGAGTAGAAACTGTTGAAGATGTATTAGGGCTTGGTGAAAGTCTGATAGCGATATCAGATTCTAATAATGAAAAGCTTAAAGAGCTGGAAAAATTTCTTTTGAATAAATTTTATCTGCATGAAAAGATCAGTCAGACAGCGGAGAAGGTTAGAATCTGGCTCGGTGGACTTTTTGTGATGATTTATGAAGAACCTGGGATTATGCCGAGGTATTTTCAAAATCTGATTGAAAAAGAAGGGGCTGAGAGAATTGTCTGTGATTATATCGCTGGTATGACAGACAGATATTGCCTGAAAATGCTTGAAAAAATTAATTAAACCTGTGAGTGTAATTTCTGGTATATTTAAACTTCGAGTAAACAATGAATATAAGAAGATTATTAACATCTTGTTTCGGACTTGGCTTTATGCCAATAGCTTCAGGGACGTGGGGATCTGTGCCTGGAGTGATTTTATTTATGGTTCTCGGCTATCTGGGTTTGAGCGTGGTATGGATATCGGCGGTTATGCTGATCGTGGTGTTGGCGGCTTCGGCGGTTTGTGTGAAGTTTACGCCTGCTGTTATGAAAATTACAGGTAAGACAGACCCAGGGGAGATTGTTGCGGATGAGGTGGCTGGGCAGTGCATGACTTTTGTCGGTCTGGCGGTTTCAGCTACGAGTAATATTTGTATTGCAGCGGTTATAGGTTTTTTGCTTTTCAGGTTTTTTGATATTACGAAAATTTGGCCCATAAGAAAACTCGAGCAACTACCTGCTGGTTGGGGTGTGCTTTGTGATGACCTTTTGGCAGGAGTTTTTGCAGCTGTGGTTTTGCAGGTGGTTGTCAGATTGGCTGATATTATCTAATTTTTATTTTTTCGGAAACATGTGGGCTTATACATTTACCATTTACGTGGGATTTTAAAACGTCTGGGCAGGGTGGAAAGTGTAGATCGGGGGCTTTGTGCGGGTGGTTATTTTCACGATTTTCAGCGTGATTGGGGCGTTTATCAGGGAAATGAACCTGTTTACCCCTGATTTAATGTTTGATTAGAGTTTAGGCTTGTCAAATTCCTGAGTTTATGAGACAATTGGATGGTTGAAAGATTAGTTGTTTTTGTGATTTGGAACTGAAAATATGACAAATAGTTATGGTTCGCTCTGTGACGATTTTTACTTTGATATGTATGTCAATACAAAGCTTGAATTGCCTACTCAAAGAGATACGGTATTGTCCTTTTTTGAGAGGGTACAGAAACAATATCCTTCAATGGGCAATTTCTACAAGCGTGCTAAGAACGAGTATTTTCTTGAGGAAGATTCAACCACCGGTCAGTTCAGCTGGCTTGGGTTAGAATCTGACCGTGTAAGCTGCGGGGCGATGAATCCGCAGGATATTGAGATTGTATGTGCAAAGGATAGGTTTGTTCTTAATCTGATCCCTTATATGCTTGGTGTTAATCATCTGGATATTGATAGCATTGATGTTGTTTTCGCAATGGATTTTGTTTGCCGTAGTGACCACGATGCGGTTATCGCAGAGGCGTTTTTAAATGATTCTGCTTTTGGCAGCCTTTCAGATCTGCCAGGCAGTAAAGTGGTAGAATTTTCACCGATGATGACGGTGGCACTTTCGGAGGACAGTTTGACGCAGGGTCGTATTAAAGTTGAATCGAAGACGAGTGGTTTTGAACAAGAAAAAGCAAAAGATAAAACCGAAGAGGCGATAAGTCTTTACTTTACAGTCAGACAATATCCGGCTGGTGAAAAGCAGTTCGATTCTATAGCTTCTTTTGACAGACAATTTGCGATACTTGATGATTTGATGACAAGGAAGATCATTGGCAACTTTGTTAAACCTTTAACAGATGTTATAGCACTTAGAAATTTAAGTTAGTTATCAGGGAGAAGAATTAATGACGATTGAGGCAAATATCAGTTCTTACAAGAAAAACAGACTTAAGATGTTTATTGTTGCATGTCTGGTTTTGGGTGCATGGTGTGTTTATGATGGTTATTTTAATCAAAAATGGATAGCAGATCATACTGGAGCTGATGGAAGTGCTGAGACATATCTAGTATTTAACCGCAGGGCTCCTTATTTTCTGGCTTTTGGTGCGGTTTTGCTTGGTGTTTATCTTGCTTCGATAGTTGGCAAGAAAGTTGTCGCCGATGAAGATGGGCTTATGGTTGATGGCGAAGAAATCAAGTACGCGTGGATAATAAAGCTTGATAAGACTTACTTTGATTCCAAAGGATATTTTATTTTGACATATAAAACTGCTCAAGGTGATGAGACAGTGAAAAAAATAAGTGACCTCAGATATGATAATCTGAAGGGGATTTTAGACCATATTGTTTCAAAAATAAGTTGAAATTATTCAGTTAGAGCCTAGAATCCAATGTTTGGCCGCAATAGAATGCTCTTGTAAGCTGTTGCGGTTTATTTTTGGGAATATTTTAAAACTAAAGAGACGGAAAAATGAATTATTGTGTTACTGGTTTACAATGGGGTGACGAAGGTAAGGGTAAGGTTGTAGATATCCTTGCAGAAAAAACTGATATTGTCGTCAGGTACAGCGGCGGTGCAAATGCTGGTCATACGGTTGTTATAGGCGATACGAAGTTTGCATTGCATCTTTTACCGAGTGGATCTGTCCGAGAGGGTACCATTTGCGTAATCGGTAACGGCGTTGTTCTTGACCCAGCTGGTGTTATAGTTGAGATAGAGACGCTGAAAGAGAAGGGGATATTTCTTGATGGCAGGCTTTTTATCAGTGAAAATGCCCATGTTGTTCTGGATTATCATAAAGATGAAGACCGACTTCGTGAAGAGTCGCTTGGCTGTAATAAAATCGGTACGACGAACAGGGGGATTGGGCCTTGCTATTCAGATAAGATAGGCAGGAGCTATGCAATCCGGATGGCGGATTTTGCAGACCTTGACGGACTGAAAGAAAAGCTTGTTAAGATCGCAGCGTATAAGAATAAATTGTTTAAAGCATTGTATAATGCTGACAGTATCAATGCGGATGAAATTTTCGAGAAGTGCAAAAAATATGCTAAGGTGTTTTTGCCTTTTATTACAGATACTACCGAATATTTGCATGACGCAATAAAGGCTGGCAAGAGTTTGCTTTTCGAGGGTGCACAAGGGGCACTGCTTGATCTGGATCATGGTACGTTTCCGTTTGTGACCAGTTCAAATGCAAGTTCGCTGGGTATGTCAGCTGGTTGCGGAGT
>CAZBKA010000080.1:0-14449 GCA_964492365.1 uncultured Pirellulales bacterium
GGCTCAGGATTTACCGTAAAGCTGCCGCTGCCAACAACATTTACATTAAGAGCACATGAATTCTTAACATAACTTACAAAGACAATCTTATTGGTATCCATATGTACAGTATTTGTCGTTGTTACCAGACTGTCATCATCCGTACCGCTCCAAAGTATCTGGTAATGTGTTGGTGGCTCGCTTACCGTAAGCTTAACCGTTGTATACTGGTTATAATAAGTAAGACCACACGGATCTATCACTGGGCTGACACCAAGATCAGCATCCGTTAACGCTGTAAAGTTAAGTTCCATAGACTCTGTTGTAAACATCGGATGGTGATAACCCATATCGACAATACCATCGTCCGGAACTGAATCTGTACGTGTAGTATAGCCATCGAAACCGAGCGTGCTTGCCAAATCACTGCCGGAATCAAACGCCGGGCTGTTCACAAGCTGACCAGCTGCTATCTGCGACAGCATATAATCACTTAGGAACAACGGATCCCGATTAATATTATATTTACCAGGTGCCCATCCGTTACTGTCAGCATAAGTATTCGGATCCCAGCCATCTATGAAGCAGCCGGGTTCTGTATATACTGGAACATCTCCGGGGCCAACAATACTATATGTAACATACGCTGACGACGGTTCCTCTGTAACACCCATAGATATCTGGGTACCAACATTATCCCAGACTATTGAATTAACAATCTTTGCATTGCCGCCATTGGAAATATCAACACCGGCTCCGTAAACACTCGGATCCGATTCCATATGTATAACCGTTACTCCAAGATGCAGCATGTCTCCATAGTAGCCTCCCCATGCCATCCTGTGTTTCTGATTATCCCATGTATCATGGAGTATAATTTCCTGTGACTGGGCATTATAACCAACACCTATCATAGTATGGCCGTCAACCTGTATCAATACCGGATACCCGGCATCAATCTCTGCTTTATAATCTTCAAATGAAAATCCCCTGTTGGCATATGTATCAACCAACTGGCTATAGTTTTCTGTCACAATATAGCCGCGAGATTCAGCAAACAGCCTCATGCCATGACAACCTTCTGTAGAAGGTGATCCCCAGGCTGAAGGAGGAATAAAATCAGATATTTTTTCACCAGCTGGATACATCACAAACCATGTACCACCATCTCCAAGGCTGTCTTTCGTACCACTACCATCACCATTCCAGTCCCATTTCCACTGGCTTGTTCCCATATAATCAGCAGTGCAACTGCTCCATTTATGTTCAACACCGCTTGCTTCCCATGGATCGGGACCTTCTGACTGATAACTAATCCAGTAATCATCCACATGACCATTGGTAGTTCTGCCATCAAAACCCTTCTGTGTTGCGATAATTGAACATGCACCTGCTATAGGATTACTAGGATCATCTCCCTGACCAATATCTGTCAAAGGTACAACCCCGCCATTCGTCGGTCCTGTATACATATTAGTATAACCATTACGGTCATAATAACCAAACAGCATACCAGCCGACGTAGCCGAACAACCATAGGTCCAGGTTGAAGTTGGAACACCGCTAATAACAACATCACCAGCAGCACTTACAGCTTCTGCCTGAATATGCATTTTTACCGAATCAGGTCTGTCAGGCGGACTGTCTTGTAACAAAACTACAAGATTATCTAACTCACTCTCAGTAAGATCATCGCCCTTCGTTGTAGGTCCAGGCACTTCCAAATCTTCCGAACTGCCCTCCATTTCAAACACAGGTACTATCCTGTTACCTACAATAGTACAATTTGATATCACCTGGTCAGCCTGTGTTGTTACTGCTATACCGCCGCCGTCATGACCTGCACCGTTATCTGTTATCAGACAGTTGATTATCGATGAGTAAGAACCGCCGTCAAAGAACAATCCGCCGCCTGAATATTCCGCAAGATTTTCTGAAATCAGACAGTCAACAATATTAACGTCAAGGCTGCTGATATGAATACCGCCGCCGCTGCCGTCAATTATATATGTCACGTTGGGGTCGGTTAAAGTCATGGATTCATTGCCAAAAATCTTGCACCCTATGATATTAGCTACTCCATGGTCACCATAAATACCGCCACCCTGCATAGCCATATTGTCAACAAAATTACAATCTTCAATAAGCGGATTCGAATTAGAGAAATCAATTCCACCTCCAATATCTGCCTGATTATCGTTTATATGACAATTCCTGAATATCACAGAAGCTGAATCTTCAGAACAAATACCGCCACCATGACTGACTATAGGACTAAGGCGATATCTCCCCTGCCTCTTAGAAGCAACATTATTTGAGATCGTACAGCCTTCAAACAATACATTACTGCCCTTGTCACAATAAACACCCGCACCAAATGAAGGAAGTTCGTACGATACTTGAGGTTCACGGAGTTTGCCTCCCCGATTACCGCCTAAACCGCTCATACCGCCGACAACCTCATTGCCGATTATCTTACAATCTATGAAATTAACATTAGAATTCAGTCCGCAATATACTGCGCCGCCGTAAGCTCCGTACCACTTATAATCGCCGTAATAACCCGTGATGGGGTTACCATCTTCAAGGAAATAGGCAGACCTAAGACTGGTACCGCCGGCCATTTGGTCCCATACTTGCCATAATTCCATATTGGGAACAACATCTGCAGGTGAAGTGCCAATCCTTCCCGGGTCAATATTAGGAAATTCCCAGTACCTGAATGTACTCCAGTTACCGCCGTAATTAGCCTGGCCGCCCGCAGGGGCAAAGTTACCACCATTCCCGCCATTGCCGCCTATTGCCGTGTTATTCTCGAATGTACAATTGATAAACTGGGGAGCCGAGCCAGTTCCACAATAAACCGCACCGCCTCTCGACCAGCCGCCCCAGCCGCCTCGGCCTGCATTATGTGTAGTATCGGCATTATAGCCATTACCGCCATTACCAGCTCGAAGAGAATTATCCCTGATAATACAGTTCCTAAAAATCGGACTTCCGCCAGTGTGGATGTAAATACAGCCTCCAAGGCCAGAAAAACCATCACCACCATTCATACCCGCCACAGTCGGGGTACCTCCGCTAAATTCTACAACGGCACAATTTCTCATTGTCAAACCATCAATCACCGTATTGCTGTCAACCATACCATCTATCAAAAACGCACGGGATTCATAAAGACTGCCCTGGGTATCAATAATAGTATCTGCAACATACGCCGGGTCATTCGGGTTCCTTGAACGTATATGAACATTTTTATATAGTTCGATAACTGGACCTCTATATACACCTTTATAAACTTCGATTATATCGCCATCCTGGGCCGCAAAAACAGCATCGCGAATATCTGAATAATAATCGCTTCCGCCGTCACTTTTGACTTTAAGAATCTTTGGCGTCTCAAATTCTATATGGATTGTTTTATCCGAATACATAACAACAGTATTAGTCAGTTCCCTGGATGAATCACTCTCGGTCCCCTGCCAGTACGAAACCCTGTAACTGAAATTAGGATGCGCAACCAGAGTTACTACCGTACCTGCATAAAAATCATTGTTCCCCTTTACCGGCACAGTTGTAACTGTACCATACGGATTAACGATTTCAATAGTAAGATGATACATACCAACATCAGCCGTCTTTGGAGAATGGTAGCCTATATCAACAATACCTTCATCACCTCCGCCGCCAGCCGCTGTCAGGCTGTCTGTTCTGGTAGTATAAGTATCTAAACCAAGCGTACTTGCATAGTCGCTGCCTTTGTCAACTGCTGGGCTGTTCTGAAACTGACCAGCTACGATCTGACTGAGATAATAATCACCAAGGTCACCCGTAACAAACATCGGGTTGCTGTCAATATTATTGTCAGCATTCGACAAATTATTGATCCTAAAAGCACCTGTATAAACCGTCGTTCCGCCACCGTAAGAAGAACGAACCGTGTAATCGCCATCCAGATTCCCATAAAATAGGTTGTTATATAATGTCGACTGACTATCTTCATCATAAACAGCAATCTTGTTACACTGGTTAAATATACAATTATTTATAAACGGATTACATCCAAAGTTGTTATAAATAGTTCCGCCTGTTCCGGTAAGCAATGTAATCGTATTATCAGCAAAAGTACAGTTACTAAAATTAAGATGCAAATTTTCATCAGCATTATATTCGGTTGATATCGCCGCCCCAATATCAACCGCTGAATTACCAACAAACAGACAATTCTTGATCGTGGTATCATAGGGGACTAAAAAACAAAGACCGCCGCCAGCAGAGGAAGACATATTTCTTAATATTCTGCAATTCTCAAAAGTACTCCCAGTCAATAAACCGGCAACACCTCCGCCCCATCCATCTGCACCTGAAACGCTGTTATCGACAATATCACAATTTACTATTCTCAAACCTGCACCGGCTATACCATTTTTAAGATATATACCACCACCGGCATTATCAGCCGTATTACTTCTGATCGTACAACCTTCCAACAAAGCATCAGGATTAAGAGACACAGCATGGTCACAATAAATACCGCCGCCATAAAGTGCGTCATTGGACGAAAAAGATGTCGACTTTATTTGCAAAAGACAATTGGCGTCTATAGCTCCACCTGTATCAGTGGCTGTATTTAAACCAAATGCACATAACTGAATTTCAACAATAGCTGTGTCCGCTGTGGCAACTGCTCCACCACCTCCAAGAACAGAATTAGCACCATCATCAACACCTGCTTTATTTGCACTAAAAAACGAATCAAAAATATGAAACTCAGAACTTTTCCCTGCAAAAATAGCTCCGCCGTCAAGGTTTGCATAGTTATTAAGGAACCTTACGTCTTTGGTATTGACAATAGAATTATCTGCCTCTAATGCTCCACCCTTTATTGCTGAATGGTTATAATTAAACACACAACCAGAATTAATATTCAACGTACTTGAAGACTCACAGTAAACAGCACCACCATGATTATTTGCCTCATTGTATGAAAATGTTGATAAATTTAGGTTATTGGATATTCCAGTTTTGTAATAAACAGCTCCGCCTCGGCTCATGTCATTTTCCGTAACACCGCCACTAGAGCTGGTACTAGAGTCTGAATTAGTACCGCCAACACCAGCCGTACCAGCTATTACAGTATTGCTGTTAAAAGTACACCTGAGTATATTAGGGTCAGATTGTTGATCTGCATAAATAGCTCCACCGTGACCACCACCTACACCATCTCCACCAATACCGCCTCTCGTGACATGGTTGGGGTCTGGAGAAGATATAGCGTTACCGCCTTGGCCGCCTATACCACCGTGAGCAATGTTGTTAGAAAATGAACAATCAATAATCGTAGGTGTGCTTGCCTGGCCGCAATAAATTGCACCGCCGCAGCCGCTGCCTGAACCATTGCCGCCTTTGCCGCTGCGAACTGTAACATCAGTACCATTTGGATCACTGTTCGGATCATTGGGATCTGGAGGAATATGATATTTGAACTCATCAATACCTTTGCCGCCTTTGGCACCATAAACATTACAATTATTAAAAACACAATTTCGAATTATAGGAGCATTACCAGCACCAATCTTAATCGCACCACCATAACCTTCGCCAACTACGGACCCGCCTGTTACCGTATTAGGGTCATTGGGATTATAATTAGCTTGAACAGCATCAGCACCCGTCAAGCCGCAAGCATAACCGTTGATAATCGTAAAACCTTCAATTTTAATCTGACCCACACCATCTTCAATCGTAAAAGCTCTGCCTGAACCCTGACAGTCTATAACTGTCGTCGCAATACAGCACGGATCTGCAGGCTTAGCTGAACGTATCGTTAAGCCATTAAGAGCAGCTGGAATAACAATGCCGTCAGCACCAATAAGGTTATATGGATTACCACCATTAGCCGAGTTAGGCTGGACAATAATTAAACTATTGGTGGTCGTACATGCCGCAACAGCTTCTTGGATTGTATGGTACATCACCGGAACAATCATTGTCTGGCCCGCAAAAGCAAACATTGGAATTGCTAATAAAATGATTACACAAACAAATAGTCTGTTTTTCATATTCCGCTCCTAACCTTAATTTTTATATAATACCTGCATATAGTATCATTCTAAAAGGGCTTAAACTTTAATACATTAAGAAAGGTTTGCAGATAAAATTCTATAATTATTATCTGCAAACCGTATATTCTTACGAAAACACTATCTTTTTTGATTAGAAATCACCTTCCATCGCAGCTATAGCATCAGCCTCAGCTTCCTCCTGCAGAATTATTGTAGGTTTAACCAGAATCAAAAGAATTCTCTGGTCTTTTACTTTGCTGCGATTATTAAATGCTCTTCCAATAATAGGCATCTTGCTCAGAACAGGAACACCTGATTCTGTTTCTACTTCTGCCGTCAATTTCTGTCCACCTAACAAAAGCGTACCGCCATCAGGAACACTAACACGTGTACGAACACGAGATGTCTCAACCTGTGGATATTCAATTGCCATATTCATATCACTGGAACTATTAGTGTACATACCAACATCAATTGTTCGAGAGGTAAAACCAAGGAAGTCGTCAAGCTGAGCTTCAATATTCAAAATTACATGCTTCTTATCATGGGAAATAGTAGGTGTAACATTAAGAATAGTTCCTGAAGTAACGGTCCTGTCTTCGTAGTTAATATTACTCATCAAAATAGGATCAGCTGTGCCTGCAGTCGAAGCGGTAGTATCTACTTCAATATCACCGGCATAACCAAACACTGTCTGAACACGCAAGTCAGCTGATTCACCATTGATTACAGTTACCTTTGGTGCCGTCAAAGATCTGGTATCCTTATGAGCCTGCGTTGCTCTGAGTACAAAGTCAACCAGAAGATCATCCCATATGCCTGTACCACTAAGCTGTGCAGCAGTTCCGGTGCCTGCCAAGCTTCCAGGTACATCTGCTAATGAAGCAGTACTTGTCATATCGCTTGATCCCTGATTAACAGTAGCCCAGCCAAAATTACCACCGAGGTTGAATGAAAAATCAACGTCAAGACCAATATCCTCAAGGAAATTTTCACCTACCAACAAAAATCTGGCTTCGATTGCAACCTGATAACCAAGAGACTTACGAAGCTTCTCAAGAAGTTTATCGATCTTACCATGAATTTCTGAAGTCTGGCGTACAATAAGCTTCTTTGTACCATACATAGTTATTGAACCCTCACCGCCAAGATCTTCCCAGCTCTCAGGATCAATCGTCTTTTGGATCAAAACAACCAACCCGCCTGCTCTTTCAGTAGAATCTTCCTTAAGCTCCTCCCTGTCCAGTTCGTCATCACTTCCACCGGAATCCTGGAAACCACCGCCAACACTATCAATACTTGCGGAACTGCTTCCTCCTGTAGGAGCCTCTGTCCTGTAATCAGCTGCTCTGCCAAGCAAATCGGTAATATCATATACTAATGTTTCAAGCTTACTTGGAAGTGAAAAAACAGTCGCAATGGTTATAACACCATCTTCAACTGAATAACCAAGTTCCGCAAAACCGCCTGAAACAGACTTCAAAAGCAAATCCAAAGCTGCGCCTAATTGTATCTCATCCACTGCCTCCATATTAATAGGCTTCGTTGGTTCGATATCTGCATTGTCAAATAAATCGCCCCACATAACGACAATCTTCAAAGGGGGATTTACTGAATTTTTCAATATATCAAGAGCTGCACTAAAAGAGGTATCAGGTGTCAATTCAGAAAGATTGACCGTCTCACCAAGCTGTTTATAGACAGCCGCGTTGACTGGGTTCTGACCAATAGCTTCTTCTGGTTTACGCTTTGCCGAAATTTCACGCCAGTTCTTAGGCAATGTCATTTCTTGAGCATAAGGAATCGCAGACTCGTCAGTCGAGAAAAGCATATCTGATCTTTGTTTTTCGGATTCTTTTTCCAACAGAAGCTGCCTTCTAAAATCAATCGTATCTTCAAGGGTCTGCTTAAGAATAAGAGCATTATTATTTAATGGATCAATTGCAAGAAGGTTGTCAAGCTGACCAAGGGCCTCATCATATCGCTGCTGCTCAAGATAAGCATTGGCATTGTCCATCAGCTCTGTAACTCTTTTTTGCCTGTCAGCTTCCATCTGCTCTCTATGGACTTTCTGGGTCTCAATAGACTCCTGACGCCTTTTCTCTTCAAGAGCGATCTGCTGATCTTTTTTGCCCTGCTCTATCTTGTCGTGTAACTGACCAAGCTGATTGCTGTATTCCGTAAAAAGCTGGTCACCAAGATGAAGCTGATTTGCATTAACAAGGCGTTGAGCTGTTTCAACAGCATCTTTGGCCTCATCAAACTTACCCTCACTTATAAAAGCATTGGCCTTCGCTGTCGAATCTGTAACAACAGCATTGGTATGGCTCTTAATAATATCTCTTTTTCTGTTGATAACATCAATATAAGCATCTTCTTTTTCAACCGAAACTGCTGCTTCAGGCGCAGTTGCAACCTCTACCTCTGTTATCTCCGTTGTGGTTGGTTCAACTGTTACTGCCTCTTGCGGAGCTGCCTCAACTACAAATTCTTTGAGTTCTGCTGCTTCATTGGTATCTTTAACTACCGCAACATCATTAACTTCCGTCAGTTCTTTTGCAGGTTCGTCTAGCTCTTCAAACTGCTCAACTGCCGGTGCCTGCTTTGCAAGAATATTGTCAATCTTAACAAGATAATCTTCTGCTGTCTCACCAGCACCTGCTACAAGCAAACCATTTTTGCTGACTTTGATAAAACCTTCACGAGCCTGCTCATACTGACCAGATTTAAAAAGGTCAACGCTCTTGTTATAAAGCTCTGCTATCTCGTTCTTTTCTCCGCCAACTTTGGTCTCTATCTTAGCAAGACTCGCTGTTACAAGTTGCCTTTCCTCTTCAGAAAGATACTGGTTGCTTAGAATCTTTTCATAATAAGCTTTAGCCTGAACAGTTTTACCACTGCTCATTAGAGCATCAGCTTCTTTGATATTTTTTAATATGCCGTCTCTCTGAACAGAGGCTTCCTTTGTTTTGGTAAGAAGTGTTTCGATCTGGTTAAGTTCGTCAACTGAAAGATATTCCTTGTAGTCCTTTGCACGAAGCAGTGATTCCTCTGCCGCCTTGTAGAAGCCCCGGTCAAATTGTTCGCTGCCAACTTGAATCCAACGTATTGCGACTTTGTGAACTATCTGCTTGCCGTCATCAGCAGCCTGACAGTTAGGTGTCATTACTGAAAATGTCACCACCAGCAAAATGACTGATAACATAACCAACAAGAAACCTTGGGTAAATTTATTGCCAATTCTTTTCATATTACCCCTCCAGACCAAACGTCGAATAAATTCCATCACCAAAATCCTCAATATAACATCGTAAATTCATTTTTTTTATTCAAAAAAACACTAAACCCCACCGTTAACAGTAAGATAGGTTATTTACCGTTATCTTAGCTTATTAAAATTTAGGTAGTTTTGCAAGTAAAAAATCTACCTATCAATACTGAAAAGGCTGTTTTTCCTATACTTAATTTTCAAAGTCCTATATTGCCTCAAAAAACACGTTAACTCGGGCAATATGCGCCAATTAGATAATGTAGGCAAAAACGGCAAGAAAACGAAACTTTTTGCTTTTTTTGCCACAAAAAAGCACTAACTAAGCTCTAATTTTCAAAAGTTCTGTAACGCTCTAAGGAAATCGACTATTAATCGCACGAGCTTTTCAAAATTAAATAAAAAATAAAAATTTTAAAAATTTAGAAATGAATTTCCAATTTGCCCCCAAAATCGGTTTATTATGCCCATACTATCGGCCTTTGGGGTAGGTTGAATATGAATTATTTCATTTGTCCTGAAATAAAAAGTAAAGACAATGTTCGCTTAGCTATTTTTCATGCTCAGCCTTGTCTTCAACCTTATTTTCTGTCTCACCAAGCCATTCCGTCCTGCCGGCGGTAATCATATCAGACAAAACTTTAAGTTGCTTTGTATACTGAACATAAAGCTCATCCCCAATCATAGCCTTATTCGCCTCTAATACACTATAAGCTTTTTCAACTGCTTTGTTTGCATGATAGAAACGCCCCTCCCTGGTAAGCTTATCTGCATTATCAACCTCGCTCTTCACTACCGCTCGGCTGTAACTTTCCTTAACACTCAACTTAGGTTTTGCTGCCGTCTCAACAGCCTCAACCTTGGCAATATCAATTGCTGACTCATTTATATCAACAACCTCAATAACACCGTTAACATCTTTAACTTCAACTAGAATTTCCTTTTCTGCCTCACTGGACGCTGGTGTCGCTACTTCAGTCAACAAATTCTCTTCTGCTTTGGAGTTGTTTGCATCCTCTGTCTTTTTCTCCTCTAAAACGGGAAATTCTGTCCTCTGAACAAGTATCGCATCTATTTTAGCAAGGTATTCCTCCGACGATTTACCTTCTTCTGCCTTAAAAAGTTCATCTTTGCTTACTTCTAAAAAGCCTTTCCTCGCAGTTTCATAATCCCCTTTATCAAAGGATTTTACACTCTCCTTATAAATCTGCGTGACAGCTTTGGTTCGTTGTTTGATTTTCTCGTCAATCTCCTTAAGTGCCTCTTCCACAGAACTAAGCTGATCTGCGGAAATTCCCTCCGTGCCTTTTGCCTGCTCATAACACGCCTTGGCCCCAAGCAGTTTACCTTCAGCAAGCAGTTGCCCGCCTTTTTCTATGTTTTCTGCGATCACGGAACTGCTAACATTGGCACTTTTAACCTTATTCAAAAGGTCATTGATCTGACTGATATCACTTGCCGAAAGATACTTCTGATAATCCAGAGCCCTGAGCAGTGACTTTTCCGCCTGGCTGTAAAAACCCTTCTCATACTGCTTGGTACCAATCTTTACCCAATCCTGTGCTACCTTGCTAATGATTTTCTGCTTATCCACTTCCTTAGACACAGCCTTAGGTTCAACCTTAGACTCTGCAAAACTTAAAGAAGATGAAATGACAAATAAACTCACCAGCAAAACCGCACTCGCAATAGAAAATAGTTTTTTATTCAAAATAAACCTCCTGTTCAACAGACAGCAGTAAAATTCAGTTTCAATACACAATTACTTTCAAATTAGATTAACCCTATTTAAAGGTAATTGCAACTTTTTGTAAATGAAAAATTGCTTTATAATTCAATCATCGCTATTATTTGCTCTATTGTTTTAATATTCAGCAACTTAATAACGGTATTACAAGTAAACGGTATTACAAGTAAAATGACTCATAAACCATTAGTACTATCTGTCGAAACTTCAGGCCGAACAGGCTCTGTTGCCATCGCAAAGGGCGATAAAATCCTTGAAATACAGCAATTTTCCGCACCAATGAAACATAGCGCAGAGCTTTTCCCACGTCTGAAACAAATGCTGCAAGATAATAATTATACCCCCATGCAGATCGAGCAGGTCTACCTGTCTATAGGCCCGGGTTCTTTTACAGGGTTGAGAATTGCAACCACTCTGGCAAAAATGATGCACCTGGCAAACAATAATGTAAAAATCGTTGCTGTAGATACACTCGACATTATCGCCGCCAATGCTGACCTGTACATCCAAACCTGCCCTGATTTAGATATTAATAATATCGCCGTAATTCTTGATGCCAAGAGAGGCCGATTCTTTGCTGCTGCTTATCAAAAAACACCGACTGGTTGGGAAAAAATCATCGATGACTGCCTCATCTCTGCAAAACAGTTCATACTAAAATTAGACAAACAACAACCTGTCTGGATTCTAGGCGAAGGGCTGGTTTATTACAGCGATGATTTCAAAACTGATAACATCACCATCATGGACGAAAAATTCTGGTACCCTTCTGCAGAAAAACTGCACAGCCTAGGATACAATAAAGCCTGTCAAGGCCAATTCGATAATGCCGAGACACTTGCCCCAGCATATCTCTGCGGACCGCAAGCAGAAAAAAAACGATCCAAATAATTATAAGCAGATAATTTTAAATGGACAATAACCGCAGACAAAAAAATCCCATATATCTCCCTCCCAATGGTTAAAATAGATTGACCGTAATCGCTTAATTTGCGATTATATCGCTTTATCTTTTGTTTATTTGATTTTTCCGGGAACAATTCAGATCGTTATTGGTCTAAGTTAAGGCGTCAGATAAGTGCAATTAGAAACGCATAATATTAATATAGATGATTCAGCTTTGGTTCAACAATGCCAAAAGGGTGATTCCAAGGCATTGGAAAGACTGATAATTAAATATCAGGGACGAATATATAACGTAATTTTGAAAATTTGTGCTAATCCTGACGATGCTGTGGAACTTACACAGGAAACATTTGTCAAAGTAATGGAAAACATGGACAAATTCGCAGGCAAAAGCAGCTTTTACACCTGGATTTTCAGAATAGCCGTTAATTTGACACTGAACTATTGCAAAAGAAATGTGAAAATAGGCTTCAGATCGCTCGAAGCAGAAGAGTTGGGGTCCGATTCAGTAAAACAAACTCTTAAGGACTTCATAGTAAACTCATCAGCACCGGACCCTGCAGTTGTAACGCAGAATAAGGAACTGTGCTCGATAGTAATGGATCTGCTTATGAAACTTGATGAAGAACAGAGAACTGTTGTAGTTTTAAGAGATATAGAGTCAATGAGTTATGAAAAAATCGCCATTGTTACCAATACGGAACTTGGAACAGTAAAAAGCAGGTTGTCCCGTGCAAGAAACAATCTGCACGAAATGCTGGAGGCAATATTAAAATGAAAGATGAAAATAGTATTGATGAATTGCTCAACGGCTACATCGACGACGAACTCTCACAAAGACAGCAAACTGAAGTTAAAAGGCTGATTAAACACGACAGCGTCATCGCGGAAAAACTGCAGCAACTAAAATTGTGCAAAACTCTCCTCTCTGCAATGCCAAGTGAAGTCGCACCTTACGACCTCTTTGAAGATATAAAAAACGCTCTTGAAAGAAAAACCCTGCTTCAGGAAACACCAAAAAGTTTCCAGAAAAACCAGGGTGCCAAACATCTCCACTTTAGAAAAATATTGGCCTCTGCTGCAATGATAGCACTTTTCGCAGCTCTGGGAACCATGATATATTCGATAGTGGGCCCCGCAAAATCGGGTTCATCATCAGACGACTGGAAAAAACTTACCAAATCTGCTGCAGATACACCATTAACTAAACCTGCAGCACCAAAACCCATCGCCGGATCGCAACATATTATCGCAAACATAGAACTAAAAACAGACGCATTCATCGCGACAAATGCTTTCATTAAAAAAACAATCGAAGAAAATGGATTTTCAAACCAAACCGCGCCGGTGAATCACAATGAAGCTGGTCTTTATTATGTCACTGGAAGCCTCAGCGGTGTTAATCTTCTCTTAGCTGACCTCGAACACATAGAACAACGGTTCAAATCTATAAATCTTCAGATCGCCTCAGCTGATAACAAAAATAACTGCTCTGTTGAAAATCTCAGCTTCAACCAGATTCACGAAATAATAAATCAATCTACCTTCGATGAAAGCAATAAAATTGCTCAGCAGATCGCCGCATTAAACTGCATCAATTGTACCAAGTCAGAAAATGTATTGGCCTCCGCTTTTAAAGAAGCTCCGCAATCATTCATGATTCCAAAGCCGGTGCTTACTTCCGCGGACATCGTTTCAAGGCCCACAGACAATAAAGACAACGATAAAAATAAAGTATACCTGACAATCAAATTGATAACTGCAAAATAAAATCCTCATCAGGAGAGAATTAACAAATGCTTCAAACTGAAAAATGCGCTCTGGTAATAATAGACCTTCAAGGCAAACTCGCTGAACTGATGGACAAAAAACAAACCCTCTTCACAAATATAAAAACGCTCATCCAGGCCGCAAAACTGCTCAACATCCCCATAATCTACTGCCAGCAATGCCCCAAAGCACTAGGCACAACCATTGAAGAAGTTGCTCAGTTGCTGACAGGCATCGAACCGGTAAACAAAGAAAGTTTCAGTTGTTGTCTCAACGATGAATTCAACCACAAACTAAATTCGCTCAACAAAAAACAAATCATACTTTGCGGCATAGAAACACATATCTGCGTTTACCAGACTGCCGCCGATTTATCCAGCCAAGCCAAAGAAGTAACCGTTGTCTCCGATGCCGTTTCATCAAGAACACAAGAAAACAAACAAATTGCCCTCGAAGCAATCAGGCAGATACCCGCAAAAATAACCTCAACCGAAATGCTCCTCTTCGAACTTTTGAAGTCAGCATCTCACCCCCAATTCAAAGCCATATCAAAACTGATTAAATAGCTCAGAGCCACTGGCATAAAAAGCTCTTGCAATAAAAAAAGGGAAATATAATTTTCTATATTTCCCTTTTAAATTTACCTAACAAACTCATTTTTAATTATAGACTTTTCTTCCTTCTCATCCACCCAACAAGACCAGCTCCAATGCT
>CAZBKA010000081.1:0-14402 GCA_964492365.1 uncultured Pirellulales bacterium
CAATCCTTGCTGACGAATGGCTGGTTGAGGATCTTTGGCCCTAATATCAAAGGCTAAAATGATTAAACCTGCAATTAAGCAGTAACCTAAGGGCCCGGACAAAAATCCGGGCCTTTTTTATTTTCAGGGAGTTTTTTTGTGTCGCAAAATTGTGGTATGCGCACAGGTGGTTGGTTTTTGTTTTTTATATAAGTGAACAGGCATTTGATTTTCAGAGTTGCCAGGGTTGCTTGAGATAAATAATGCCAACTCAATTCTGCCATGACAAAAGGAACAGGAGATATAAAAAGTTCCTGATATCTATTCTTTAGTGCCAACCTAACTGATCAGGGATTATTTCGATAAGGATACCAAGATATCTATCCCAAGGATTTTTCAATCGTGTTCAGCAGCTTATTTGCTTTTACTGGTTCTCTTTAGTTCACCAGCGCATTGCACAGGCAATGGCAATTTGTTTATCTACTTAATTAAATAGATGCGATTATTGCAGCAGTTCGATTTTCGTAAATATTACCAGAGCACCGGATGTTTGTTTATGCGGTTCGACTTTACCAATCAGACCAACTTTTTTGTCCATCATATCCTTGGTGTCAATGCTGACTGCGGATTCGTCTGGCAGAGCATAGCAGAGCGTACTGCCGGCATCATCAACAATGCGGTAATGTTTTATTTTAAGCTCAACGCTATAAATATTTGAGGTTGTAAGCTTGCCTATAACTGTATATTTGCCCATGTCTGGGTTTTCTGCCAGTTTAGCTTCCTGTGCCTTTCTGATCTTCTCTTTAGCTTCTTCAAGCTGTTTGTTTTGTATTTCGATCTCTTTAGCAACTGACATTGCCAGTTCATATCTTTTTATCTGATCGAGAGAAAATTTTGAATATCTCGCAGCTTTGCCGGCATTTTTATTTTCGCTTATTTCAGTAAGAGCCTTTTGATACTTTTCGTAATTCTGTTCCGATAAAGGCTTGGTTTTTTCATCGTCTATCTGCTTTTTAAGCTCATAATATTTTTTGAGCTCAAGTGACTCGACAGAAAGTTTAGTTTCAACGACAGAAACGACTGGCGTTTCAACAGCTTTGGTTTCTACTTCTTCTTTTTTTACTTCAGCAGGAGCCTCTTTAGCTGGTTCTTCAACTTTTACAGGCTCTGGTTTTTTCTCAAGCGGAATTACTACGACTGGCTCCTCTTTTTTTACTGGTTCTGGTGCAGGCACTGGTGTCGGTACAGGAGCAGGTGCTGGCGCTGGTTTTACTTCTTCAACAGGCTTTGCAGGCGTTACCGGCTCAGCTGGGCCAATATATTTCGTATATTCTGTTTTTATCCAGACATATGAACCTGTAGGTGGTTCTATTTTATAATAATCACCCTGCTTTTCTCCGATAACGGTAACTTTCTCACCTTTATCAATTTTTATCTGCATAGTAGTTGAATTCTCAGGCTTTACTTGATCGCTGCCGGCATAAACCCTTACTGCATCTCCAGTTACTGTTCCAACTGCAGGATTTGCAGGGTCAATCTGGACATATTGAGCAGATATCCATGAAAAGCTACCGGCTGGTGGAACAATCCTTGACCAGCTGAACCGAATAGACACAACTTTAACGCGGTTTGATTCATTTAAAATTCCGCAACTATAATAGTTTGTTCCAGGGCCGCTGCGTACATTTACATTATTTTGCAGTATCTGGGCCATATATGGAAATGCAACATTATCTTCAGCAATTGCCATCGATGCAAAAGAAGTCATAAAAATAAGACCAGCCAAAACAAAAAATATAGTACGGAACTTCATTTTATATCTCCCAAAAAGGGTTTTCATTTGAAAAAAACATTAAAAAACAAAACTAACTTTAATTTTCAAAGTTAGCAATAGAATTATAGATTGTCAACTTTTTTCTACCTGCTGCAGCTTGTCAAGGACTTCGTAAAAACCACTTTTATAGTTTACTAAGTTCCTGTTTACACATTTCAAGCTGACCTGTGTCGGTAAGTTTCAGCATCGCCTGGTTTAGATATTTAATCGCCAGCTCACGGTTTCCAAGGTACCGACTGTAAATAATACCCAGCATCAGCTGTACTTGTTCGCTATATTCATAATTTCCATAATTTTCCAGAAACTGTTCGTAAGCCATTGCAGCATAGTTGTGGTTTTTTTCACTGCTTAGCTGATTAGCAATATCGAGCAGATTTTGTTTGGGAAGTACTTGTTTGCTGTCTATCTCCATCAGCTCAAGATAAAGCCTGGCTGCGACGGGAATGTTCTGTTGAACAAGCCTGCTGCCTATTTCGCTTCGCAGCTGTTGAACTTTTTGTTCCAATTCAACCTGATGAGGGTTCTTAACCTCTTTAACAATTATTTTCTTTCTTGTTGTACCTGTAAACGGGTCGTACTCCTGTGAAACGATGTCACGATATTTTCTTCTTCTGCGCCATTGTTTCAGCATAACCCCGAGGTCTATACCATCGCTTGCAAGAAGATGCGTAGAAAGCAGCAGGAGCATTGCCAGCATGCCGAACGCATAGCCTGAAAGATGTGCATCATAGGCGACGTTAGGTGTATATCGTGCCAGGACATTATCAATAAATATCATTTTAAATGCTATAAAATACAACGCCGACACTTCCATCGTGCCAATGATAATGAACCAATAAATAATTGTAATTAAAGTCTGCGGGAACAGAACCAGGTATGCCCCGGTAACCGCGGCAACAGCTCCGCTTGCTCCGAGAACATCACCACCTCCTACCATGATATGTCCTATGGCGCTGAAAATTGCCCCTGCAAGATAAAAGCATATATATCCTATGTTGCCGAGTTTGCCGTTAACATTATTGCCGAACAAGAACAAGAAAAACATATTGCCGAAAATATGGGCAAAACTTGCGTGCAAAAATGCATACGAGACAAACTGCCATAAATGCAGATGCGAAGGCGTGAGCATTAAAACATCAGTTCCCTGCCTTAATGGCTCTACAGCCCGCCCCATACCTGTATAATGCGGCGAGTACGTGAGCAAAAATATAATCACGTTCAGTATAATCAACGCGTAATTAGCGTAAGGCGTCTGTCTTGGACGGATACTTGTTCGAATCGGTAAAAGCATATTTATGCACTCAATAACATTACAAAAACCTAATATTAACTAAGATAGAATATTGTACTGACTAGGGTCTTAATAGACAAGATTAAACTAAAAACTTAACACACTATTGACATATACTTCCTTACTCAGCTCATTTACGCGGTTTTTAGTTATTTAGTTCAATTTTTTCTGTCTTGACCGCTTTTTAAGACTTCAAACAGTCCATGGAGCGTTTTTTTCTTTTAATGTTTTTCCTTGCCTGCTAATACCAAACCGTTATATCTTAGTCCCTGTGAAATTAAAAATGTATAAAAGGAAAGAACATGGAATCTGATATCATTGAAAAACGTGTGAAAAAATTGCAGGCTCTTTTGAGAGAAAAAGATATTGACTGCCTCATTGTTACGTCGGTTCCCAATGTCACTTATCTTACCGGTTTTAGCGGCGATGACAGCTGGGCAGTTGTGCTGAAAAACGCAATCTATCTTGTGACTGACAGCAGATATACCGAGCAATCACAAAAGCAGTGCAGGTATTGCAAAATTATCGAACGTAAAAAATCCCTCTCGCTGGCTTTTCTGTCACTGCTGACAAAACATAAAACTGTGAAAACAGTGAGTCTGGAAAGCTCAACATCCGTCTTAATATGGAAGGCATTGAGAAAAGACACTAAACTCAAGATAACAGCTGTTGATGGTTTGGTAGAATCATGCAGAGATATTAAAGATGCTATGGAAATATCGGCAACAAGAAAAGCGATCACCGTTGCGAAAAACGCTCTTGCAAAAGCATTAAAGCAGGTAAAACCCGGGATTACAGAGGCTCAACTTGCAGCGATAATAGATTATGAAATTCACTGTTGTGCTTCGCCGAACAGCTTCGATACGATAGTTGCTTTCGGCGGCAATGCTTCGTGTCCCCATCATCAGCCAACAAACCGAACGCTGAAAAACAATGATACAATTCTGATTGATTTCGGCGCTAAAGTGCAGGGCTACTGCAGCGACCTTACAAGGTGTTATGCAATCGGGAAGACATCAAAACTTTACCAAAAAGCTTATGAAGTCTGTTGTTATGCTCAAAGGCAAGCGATAAAGGCTGTCAAAGCCGGTGAAAAAATCGTTGACGTTGACAAGGTGGCGAGGGAAATAATCGCACAGGCGGATTTACCTGTTTATGGTCATGGCACGGGCCATGGGACAGGTCTTGAGATACATGAAAAACCATCTGTATCGCCTTTAAACAAGGGGATTCTAAAAGCTGGGCAAATTATAACTATAGAACCGGCAGTTTATATACCAGGCAAATTAGGCATCAGAATCGAGGATGACGTTCTGGTAACTGAAACTGGCTGTGAAGTACTGAGCAAATCGTGCCCGCATGGCCCATGCTTAGGCTGATTTTTATGGGCAATTTGCCTTGACGGTATGTTTTAATACATTATAATCAGGCTGTTCACTAGGGGTGGCTGTTAAAAGCCTGAGAAAAACCCTCTGAACCTGATCAGGCACAGCTTAATTGCTGTAAACCTGCGTAGGAAAGTGATTAGTTGAAAATATTTAAGTTAAATTATTTAAAAATCGCTTTTTTACGAAAGCGATTTTTTTTTATTTAGAAAGAAAGTTACAAAGATGACAACTCAGTTAGAACAGGCAAAAGCAGGAATTATCAGCGACCAGGTCAAAGCGGTTGCAGAGGCAGAAAATGTCAGTGCGGAACTCATTCGTGATGAGCTTGCTGCCGGCAGAGTAGTTGTGCCTGTAAATAACCTTCGTATTAATCAAAATTTAAAACCTGTAGGTATAGGTCGGGTGCTTTCTGTAAAAGTTAATGCCAACATCGGCGTAAGCAGTGTAAAGTCGGCGGTTGAGCAGGAAATTGAAAAAATGAAAGTTGCCATCGATGCAGGAGCAGATGCGATGATGGACCTCAGTACGGGCGGCAACCTGAATCAAATTCGCGAAAAGCTGATAGCTAACTGCCCCGTTCCATTCGGCACCGTCCCCATCTACCAGGTAATTGAGGGCAGAGAAGTTGAAGATGTCACCTACGATAAGATACTTGAGGTAGTCGAAAAACAGGCACAGCAAGGCGTCGATTTCTTTACTATTCATGCAGGACTGCTTAAGGAACATTTGCCTTTATTAGAAAACAGGGTTGCCGGCATTGTCAGCAGAGGCGGCGCACTGTCTGCGAAATGGATGCTTACTCATAATAAACAAAATCCGATGTACGACCTCTTCGATGAGCTTTGTGATATTATGGTTAAATACGATGTTTGTTTTTCTCTCGGCGATGGTCTCAGACCTGGCTGCATCGCTGACGCTACCGACAAGGCACAGATTGCTGAATTGGAAACACTCGGAGAACTCACTATTCGTGCTCAGGAAAAAGGCTGTCAGGTTTTTGTTGAAGGTCCGGGACATGTACCTTTCAACCAGATACAGTATAATATGGAACTTCAGCAAAAAATCTGCAACGGTGCACCATTTTATGTTCTTGGTCCGTTGGTAACTGATATTGCCCCGGGTTATGACCATATAACCTCAGCTATCGGCGGAACAGCGGCTGCATATTATGGCGCCTCATTTTTATGTTATGTCACCCCAAGAGAACACCTCGGTTTGCCAAACAGTGATGACGTCAGGACTGGTGTGATCGCAGCTAAGATAGCAGCTCACGCCGGTGATGTCGCAAGGGGCTTCAAAGGTGCTGCTGACCGTGACAAAAAACTCAGTATCGCAAGGGCAAATCTCGATTGGAAAAACCACATCAGTCAATCTCTTGACCCACAAACTGCTGATAGAATGCACAAAGAATCATGCAGGGAAGCTGGTGTTGAGGAATTGCCTAATGCAGATTATTGTACGATGTGCGGCAAACAATGGTGCAGCGTCAGGACAAACCGTCAGGTGCGAGAGTTTATAAAATCACAATCGGAACTGGTTAAAGATTAATATTGCTGCCCATAATTGTTTCTAAAAAGCAAGTAAGACAGATGACTATACTGCTTTGTAATTGTCTAGGTCTTCATTGAATCAATTTCAATAAAGGCTATTGGCAAAAATACAAACACAGGAAGCCATGCCCATATTTCAGGTCTGACTACATTGGTGTTTAAAAATGTTTCTGTCGAGAGCATCTTGCACACAAAAGTCATTATAAAACATGCTGAAGTGGCTGCAAAACTTATCATTATCGCCGATTTCATCTCTCGTGGATCACGGCATACCAGGATAGGCAGTGATATCATAAGCATAACAAAATTAATAATAGGATCGGTTATACGAAAATGCTTTTGGCTGTAAAGCTGAGGAAGGTCTTTGACTTTCCCAGGCTGTTGCGCCAGAATCGAGAGCTGTTTTGAACTAAGTAACGCTTTGTTTTTAGCTTTTCCCATTACCGGAATATTTTTAGCTTTCACGTCGCTTGTATAACTTATAACCGGCTCTGAATCTTGCTGTCCGCCCTTTCGGGTAAATATGCCGTTAGTAAGTTCCCATTTACCTGTTTTTTCATCGTAGACAGCCTTGTCAGCATCAACTCTTCCGATAGTATCCAATATTACCGAATCAGACTTTTTCTTCCTGATAATTATTGTTGGTTTGGCCATTGTTTCCGTCGCGACATCGTATTTCTGGCAGCAAATCAGTGAACCATTACCATCGGCAAGAAACTGAATATCAATCATTTCGCCGCCTTGAATATCATCATGACTCCGCGCAAGCATGTCACTATAATGCGGGATTATTACCTCCTGATCAATTACCTGAAATCCGGTCAGCAGAAGTGACAAAACTATAATAGGCATGATAACTCTTTTAAGGCTTACCCCGGAGACCATCACCGCAACAAGCTCATTTGACTTCATCATCTTGCCCAAGGCAAAAGTGGCTGCTACAACAGTTATCATACCGGCAAAGTCGCGAAAATACAGAGTACAATTCAAACCATAATAAATCAGAATATTTTTTAAAACAACCATTGTTCCCATATCAGCTTTTTCGACAAATTCATCAAGATTTACGAACAAATCGACCATTATCCTCAATCCCATGAGCACGCAGAAAGATATCAAATAACCTATCAGAAAACTTTTAGCGATATATCTATCCAATATTTTCATAAAAATCCTGTTATGGTACTTTTAATTTTTAAGCAGTTTCCTGTAAACAAATACTCCGGTGACAACCAAAAATGCCAAACCACTCCACATTATCAACACACCGAAGCTAATGTTACGCAGGTCATCTCCAGGTCCAATGTTTTTCGTTATATTCTTTCCCATCATTATGCAAACAATAAGCACTGCCGCAGTTATGGCACTTATACCAAATGCGCTAAGCAGGTGACCGTCTTTTTTAATAACTCCGAAAGCAATTCCAATCATTATCAAAGGGACACATCCGATGCCAAAAACAAGTCTTGCATTGGTTTCGGCTGTTATTCCGACCTGGGTTTTGAGTATCTTCCGGAGCAAACCGTTCTGCAAGGAGCGAAGCCGCGGAGACGTCGTAGTTAAAACCTTTGCAGTGGCCGCAGGACTTACAGCCTTGAGAATATCTTCAGTTATAAATTGTTTATCAACACTTTCCGGCACAAGCAAACCGCGAACAATATGCCTTTGCGCAAGACCGATAGTACCATCGCTGAGTTTATATTGGGGATTATTGAGGTCCAACTTCAAGGTCGGAGCAAGTTCATTCCCTTCTATTCTTAAAATAGCATTCGAACATGTAAGAGTTCTATAGGTACTCCCGCTGACTGCGTCAAATTCTTTTACCCGAACATTTCCGGAGAGTTCAATTGTGTTTTCTTCAGCGACGCCGCAATGATCCGCTGTGAAGCTTGCATTGTTGGGGTCGCCTCGAAGAATGTAGGGGTTGTTAGCATCTTTTTCAAATTCACTGCAAATATCCTGTGCCAGCAATTCAGCACCAAATTGAGCATATGCTTCTTTGGCAAGTTTCTCAATAGGATGAAACAGCATCATATTTTTCTGAATTTCTTTGATCTCACTTAATTTCTTGAATTTAATATCATCTTCGATCAACGATCCGAACTCTCTTGTTATTGGAATAGATCCAAAATAAAAACCGCCTTCTTTTTCGTTACCCATTTTGTACACATTGTAGGCTTTTATCTGAACCTCACTATAATTATCATGTGTCAAAAAATGTATTTTTGCTCCATCAGCGGTAATAATACTTTCAATTGCAGCACCTGCTCGCTCGATGATGATAACCCCAGAAAGCGTGTCTGTTTTCGAATCAGCTATATCGGCATAAATCAGAAACTTGTCATCAGGCGGCATCTCAAAATAGCCTCTTCTCTGAATATTTCTGAAAAGTATCTGCTTGGCATCTGCCTGTGTGGATTTTACCGCGTTTTTCACAAATACCGGCATAACATGAAAACTAAGCACCAGATTTGCGATAGCGACAACAATTGCAAGGAAAAGCCCAGGATATACCAAAGTAGTAAAACTTATTCCGCTTGCTTTGCATGCAGTCAATTCATTATCAGCTGCGAATCGACCATATACCAGCGATGATGCAAATAATGCCGACAAAGGCAAAACAAAAGTCAACGTGATAGGCAGAAAGTAACCAATAAGGTGAAGAGCCTGCTTAGGACCAACACCGTATTCCTGTACCGGTCCCAATACCATCCCAAGGCTCAGTATCAAAGTCAATGCTACTCCAGCCAGAATGAAAACTTTAAACAATTCACGAAATATATATCGTTGTAAGGTAAAGACCATGCTCAACTAATCTCAACTTAACATTTCTAACTTCTTATTCATCCGTATACTCTATTTTCAATTAAAAAACTTCTTTTTGCAACAAAAAACTCGATACTATTATTTTGCCATTTATAGTACACCATTGCGGTTTTATTGGTTTTGCCATACTAAAATGAGTATTTTTACTTAATGAGAGTCTAAATACACAACTAAAGCTTTCTAAATGGAAACTCCTGTGATATTAATCCGCTTCGAACTAAATTTACCCTAAAACACTTACTATAACTTGAAAAAACCCTGTTTTAGGTTACAATACGGAAGTTAAATTTTTCAGGAGCGAAAATGCAGGAAAGTAAAAGTATTGCTCAGCAAACTATGGTGGTCATTCTTGCTGCCGGTAAAGGCACAAGGATGGGCAACAGCGACTTTGCAAAAGTGTGTTTTGAAATCGACTCCGTACCGGCCATAAATCGTACTATTGCTACTTTCAAACAGGCTGGTTTCATGCGGTTCCTGTTGGTAGTAGGTTCCAGAGCCCAGCATGTTCTCGATACTGTAACCAGAGACCACCCGGATGTCATATACGTCAATCAGTCGCCCCAGCTCGGCACAGGTCATGCCGCTAAGATCGTTGCAGAAGTTCTCCAGGATATTGACTACAAAGATAATATCCTTGTAACACTGGGAGATAAATACATCGAATCTGAAGCTATAAATGCACTCATTGAAGGTCATATAAAGCAAAACGCTGATATGTCACTGATAACCGTACCGAGAACAAAAGTAGGCAATTCCTCCGGCGGTAGGATATTAATGGACAAATCCGGTCAGGCCCTCGATATTATCGAAAAACCCGACATTTCAAAGCAGGCAATAATTGACCAGTTAAAATTAATGGTTGAAAAAAAACGTTCGATAAAATCAACAGATCTTACAAAATTAATAAATGAATATTTTCCTTCACAAAAAAAACAAAAGCAAGTCGTTCCTCAGCTTTTAGCCTTGGCGAAAAATGGTGAAGATGTTAATGTTCCCGAATTGAAAAAACTTATAAATTCAAAGCAATACAACCTCCAGATCGCGGGACAATTTTATACCGCTGAAAAACTTGAAAAGCTTTGCACCCAGCTTAATCCGAGCTTATATCTTTTCAAGGCTAACGCTTTCTACCGTGCAGTTTCGATGATAGATAACAACAATGCACAATCTGAATATTACCTGACCGATGTCGTTCGACATCTTTCTTCTATTAAAGATCAAGATGGTAAAAATACGTTCAGGGTACGAACGGTTGCTATCAATAACCCTGACTGGCTGCAGGCGTTTAATTCTCCGGACGAATTGCTTGCTATACAGGATTACGTCAGAAGAAAAAAACAGAGTAAAGCAAAAACAGCAGTTTCACTCCATCCGGCTCTTGGTAAAAAATATTGTACCGTAACTCAATGGCTATCAAGAATAGAAAATAATACTTCCGGTGTAACAAAATGGCTTAAAGAAATTTACGGCCCGCATATCGAACTGCACCAGGAAAAGATTAAAACAATAACCAAAGTTTTAAATACTTATGGTCGAGAATTTGGCTTTGAACAGAAAGTCTGTATCATTCGTGCTCCGGGCAGGCTCAATCTCATGGGCAGACACGTTGACCACAGGGGAGGCTTTAATAACTTCCTGGCATTTGACAGGGAAACGATAATTGTTGCTGGTTTGCGTGATGATGACAATGTTATCGCGATAAACACAGAACCAGTAAACTTCAAAAAAGTTCAGTTTAACATAGCTGAGCTTATCGGGCGATTCGCCTGGAGTGATTGGCTTAATTTCGTAAACAGTGACTGGGTTCGTAACATGCTGTACAACACCGCAGGTCACTGGGGGAATTACATAAAAGCGTCTGTGCTGCGATTCCAGCACTATGCAAAAGATATTAAGATAAATGGCATGAATATGGCAGTTACTGGAAATATACCAATCGCTGCAGGTCTTAGCAGCAGTTCAACTCTCGTTGTCGGCACACTCCAGGCAGCTATCGCGTTGAATAATTTCCAACTCGAAAGCCAGCAGTTCATTGACCTTTGCGGTCAGGGTGAATGGTTCGTTGGTTCAAGAGGCGGCTCCGGTGACCATGCAGCAATATACCTTGGCAAGCGAGGCAAACTAACCCAGGTCGGTTACATGCCTTTCAGAATAATAAAAACAATCGATGCTCCAAAAAAATATGTGGTTATAATCGCAAACAGTCACTTGAAAGCTGCAAAAAGCGGCTTTGCAAAAGATACTTTCAACACTCGTGTTGCAAGTTACAACCTTGGTCTGGCGTTGCTCAAACACCGTTGTCCTGAAATTGCCGATTCACTCGAATATGTCCGTGACATAGATCCGCAGCATCTTGGATGTAAGACAAGCGATATTTACAGGATGCTTCTAAAAGTGCCTCAGAAAATGACTCGAAAAGAATTAATATCCATCCTGCCCAAAGACTGCACCGAAATGATGGAGACAACATTCGCTAATCACACTGAGCCTGGATTTTACAATCTGCGTTCAGTACTGTTATTCGGCGCCTCAGAGGTTGCGAGAAGCCGAATGTGTATGGATTATTTTGAAAAAGGTCTCATAAACGATTTCGGTAAATTAATGAATATAAGCCACGATGGTGACCGTGTTTCAATTCCAGGTGAAGACGGCAAATATAAAAAATATATTCCGGGCTGTTCAGATGAGTATCTAAATACACTCATCAACGACCTGGCAAGTGAAGATCCGCAAAAAGTTCTCAACGCCCAGCTTTATAACCAACCAGGCGGCTACTACTGTTCTATGCCTCAGATAGATCAGATGGTTGATATTGCCTGCTCAGTCAAAGGTGTTGCCGGTGCCCAGCTCGCCGGTGCAGGACTCGGAGGATGCATCATGATTTTTGCTGAAAAAGATGCATTAGAAAATATCAAATCAGCATTGAATGAAGGTTATTACAAACCGAATAAATTAAAACCTGATATTATTCCATGCGTAATGGTAAAAGGTGCAGGTCTTGTGGATTTTTAAGAAGTAATTAAAAATAAAAAGGGCTCACAATGATAGTGAGCCCTTTGTTTTTTTCTTATATAGTTACAGCTCTCAGCATTTCGCCGCATTGGGTCTCATCTTCAGCCTGCTGAGCCGGTTGGAAAGACAAAGGCTCTGCGAACTGAACAGCAACTCTTTTTGTAAAGGCATTAATAGTATCAATTCGCCGAACAACACTGTGACGAGTAAAACTTGCTATATTAAATGAATTATCGCCATCAAATTTTGGAACGCTGAATCTGGTTGTAACAGTCTGACCTGGATAAGGGCAACTATAATTTGAAGAACATGTAAATGCTGCACCAACACTGGAAACATCTACCATCTGTCCCTGTGACAAAAGCCCGTTGAAATCCTCTGCAAACCATACCGGCCAGTGATAACGCAACCTCTTCTCCCCTCTGCGTTCCGTTGTAAATTCCATTTTAACTTCCCCTATAATTTAAAAAACTATGTTAATTTTTATAGCAATCCTTTCGGCCTGTAAACGAACCCGCTTAACAAGCCATTTACCACAAGTCCAACGATTGCCAGCATTAACACTGTTGATTAATGAAAAACAGGGAAAATTAAGAAACAAAAATGAGAAGTTTTTTTAAAAAGCAGATTTATGTTCCTATAAGATTTTATTAGCGTTTGATTTTGAAAATGGAAACTGCCAACTGAACTTATTTTTCTTAGCGAACTAAAAATGCAAGAGATGAATTATAGATGATAAAAAACTTTACTGTACTGTAAAAAAACCGCTTTTTATTCTGTAAGCGGTATTATTGTTCTCTGTGAATACATTTACCTGATAGCTAACGCCCCATGCTATGTTAGCGTCTTAATATAACTCTCGGTAGAAACAAACTCATTATAAGCGGAAAAAAATTAATCTTTTAGTTGTCTTACCAAATTGGCAAATTGATTGCCCCTGTCCTCGAAATTTATGAACATGTCATAACTGGCACAAGCAGGGCTTAAAAGCACAACATCGCCGCTATCAGCAAGCTGCTCACAAAGATTAACCGCTTCTTGTAAAGAGCTGGCTTTTTTAACAATTACCGAACTGTTCTCAAATTGTTTGACTTGTTTAGCAATGGTATCTGCGGTATTGCCTATAACAACCACAGCCTTGGCAGATTTTGCGATTTTCTCAGTAAATTCATTGAAAGGAAGTTTTTTGTCATATCCGCCGGCAATTATAATTTTAGGCTCCTCAAAAGCTTCCAATGCAACTATCGAACTTTGAGGCGTAGTCGAGATAGAGTCGTTATACCACCTGACACCTTTTTTTTCCGCGACCAATTCAAGTCTGTGAGGCAAAGACTTGAAAGAACCCAGCGAATTTATAATATTCTGATCTGTAACACCTGCTGCTTTTGCAACAGATGACGCCGCCGCCAGATTTGAAAGATTAGCTCTTCCGGGCAGTGGATATACTTTTTTCATTTCAACACTGACGTTGTTACTGTCAAATGCTGCACACACCCTGCCAGTCTGTTTGCGATATTTCTCAAACCAAAGCATTGTGACTTTGTCTTCTGCATTAAAAAATGAATAAGCCTTTTTGCCCGCATCGCATTTTTGCAGCCTGAACAGATTTTCCTTAGCATCGCAATATGCCTCAAATGTCCCGTGCCTGTCAAGATGATTGGGGGTTAAATTTGTAACCAGTGAATATCTCGGGGCCTTATTGATATTTGCCAGCAGTTGACTCTGAAAACTCGAAATCTCCAGCACAACAAGATCATCCGGGCCGACATTATCAAGCAACGCCAGCAAAGGTTCATTTCCAATATTTCCGCTCAAATAAACATTGCGGTAATTGAAACCAGCTTGTCCTTTTGCATTTTTCAGCAGATGATAAGTTAAAGCTGTTGTCGTGCTTTTACCATTGGAACCTGTAATTCCAACAATATCTGCGGGACAAAGCTCGAAAAAAATATTCATCGCCGTAGTAACAAATCGCCCGTGTTCAACAGCGATTTTTACGAATTTATTATCTTCAGGAACTGCCGGGTTAACCACAACAATATCAGCTTTGGCAAAATCACCCTCTTGATGACCACCAAGATGAAACTTTATATTGTCCCTGCCTGCAAGCCTGCTTACAGAACCAGACAAATGAGCCTCATCATCTTTATCTGTCACAATTACTTCACGAGCCAACTTACTCGCAAAATCAGCGGCATCGATCCCGCCCCCAAATCGCCCCAGTCCCATAACTAAGACCGTTTTGCCGGCAAAAAAATCTATTTTCATATCAATGACTGCATTCCCTTGGAAATCTCTATTTTCGCATCTATAGCCGCCTGCTCAATGCACTTCTTCCAATCATCGCCAAACTGTTCTTTATATTCCGGTTTTTCATACGCATATATAATGGACCTTGACGCGCTTATCAAAGCACCTGTGCCATCGGACTTGCAGAATTTTACGCAATCTTCCGCTGAAGCACCCTGTGAGCCATAACCTGGTCCCAAAAACCATGTGTTGTCGTCTTCTCTTCTCAGCTC
>CAZBKA010000082.1:0-14260 GCA_964492365.1 uncultured Pirellulales bacterium
TACCTTCAGTATCTCTCGGATGAGCTTTACCTGCAAAAATTATTTGTAAGGGTTTATCTGAATTACTCAAAAGCTTAATAAGCCTCTTCGGGTCCTTAAGCAGCAGATTGCCTCTTTTATAAGTAGCAAATCTTCGTGCAAAACCGATAGTTAATGCCTCCGGATCCAATACCTCATCTGCCCAGTTAAGCTCTGTATGATAGGTACCTCTTCGCTGTATTTGTGCTTTGAGTCTGGTTCTTGCAAAAGCTACCAATCTTCCTTTACTTCTTTGGTGCGTCCGCCAGAATTCCTCATCAGGTATAGAATCAATATTGTTCCACAGAGAGCTGTCTGTTACTTCATCATGCCAGTTAACACCGAGATATCTGTCATATAATGATATTAAATCATGCGACAACCAACTCTTTATATGAGTACCATTTGTTACAGATGTGATTGGAACTTCACTTACTGGCAATCCAGGCCACAAACCTGACCACATCTCTCTTGAGACTTTGCCATGAAGCTTACTAACACCATTCCTGTAACTGCTCAGTTTAATTGCCAATACAGGCATCTTAAAAAGTTCGTTATTATCTTCTGTATTAAACCTGCCAAGACCCAAAAATTCTTTCTTACCGATACCAAGACTGGGATAGTAAGAACCGAAATACCTTTCAACAAGCTCAACACTGAATTCATCATTACCAGCTGCCACAGGAGTATGAACTGTAAAAGCATTACCAGCCTTTGTTGCTTCTACTGCTTCCTCAAATGTAAGACCAGCTTCTTCTCTTAAAACCTTTATTCTCTCAAGTGCCATAAATGCCGCATGGCCTTCGTTCATATGGCAAACCTTTGGTGATATATCCATAGCATGCAAAGCTCGCAAACCACCGATACCTAGCATAATTTCCTGACGAATTCTCATCTCACTGTCACCACCATAAAGATTCGCAGTTATCATCCTGGCCTGAGGTGAATTAGATGCTATATTAGTATCAAGCAGATAAAGTTTAATCCTGCCAACGAGAATAACCCATATCTGGGCCCGGATAGTTTCACCAGGATAGTCAACTTCAATAATTAAAGGCTCACCTTGCGAATCTTTAATAAGTTCTACCGGCATATTATAAAAATCATTCTCGATATACACTTCCTGCTGCCAGCCATCAATATTGAGATACTGTCTGAAATATCCCTTCTGATACATCAAGCCGACACCAACAAGAGGAACACCCAAATCCGAAGCACTCTTCAAGTGGTCACCAGCTAATATACCAAGACCACCAGAATAAACCGGTACTGACTCATGCAAACCGAATTCAGCACTGAAATAAGCAACTAAAGGCTCTGAAGATTCATCACCATATCTCTCAAACCATATTGGACTCTTGAGATATGCTTCGAGCTTATTAGCAACTCTTTCTAATTCATAAAGAAATCCTTTGTTTTCTGCCAAAGACTCCAGATGTTCCTGAGAAACACTACCAAGGAGCTTAACTGGATTATATCTGCTGGCTTGCCATAAATTACTGTCGATCCTCTTGAACAGGTCTATAAATTCAGGATCCCACGACCAGTACAGATTTTTCGCGATTATCTCCAGCTTTTTCAATGGCTCTGGCAACGCAGGTAATACCGTAAAATTGCGAATCTTAGGCATTTTAAAATTCTCCATAAATCTTCATAAATTATTACATACAGAAATAACTTTCTATCAACTCATCACCTAATCGGCTATTAAAGCTGTTAGCTTAAAACTAAAAAAACATTCATATATTTTCATGGTCCGATATTGTTAAAAAAAATATCTTAAAATATAAAACACATATTAATATCTCTAATTCTCGTCAAAAACAATCTTACTATGCCCTTTTCAAACAATAAACACCACAAAAATAAAACCATTTTTTAACAGAAAAGTTATTGTTAAAATAATTTGAATAAATGTAATAATAATTATTGTCCGATAATCTTTTTATAAAATTTCGAGAGGACAAAAATGAAAACAAGCATCATCTCCCTGACCATTATAACTATACTCTTAATAATTATATGCAATACCGTTGCTGGTGGTAATAATAATGGCATTAAAGTCAATTTCAACAAATCAAATCGAACATTTGATATTTCACGCAATGACCTTGGAATTATCCCGTACGATGAAATTGTAAGGACTATGACGTATTTAATTTGCGAATAGTAAAACCATGGCAAACATGGGATGTAGCATTGGTTTTCAATTATAATGAAAACCAATGCAAAAAAACTTTGGAACTCGCAAAACTTCAACTGCCATCAGATAAGGTACACATCTTTGAATACTGGAGCAGTACCTAAGTACCTATCTTGGTCTGTTCGATAAAAATGATATAATAGAATAAATTTAAAATCTTAACAAGGCCTGACCTTTTCAATTGTTCCTGAATTCACCGGCAAACCTGTACTGCTTTCCACAAGCAGACATTTAACCGCAGGTGCTCTTGACCTCGTAGATTCCAAATGTGAAAAAAACAATATGACAATAGTAACTTTTGTATCGGAGAAAACCACAAAAGCAAAATGGCAGATAACGTTTGAAAAACAGTAAACTTAGTTTGAAATAAACCACAAAATAAAAAAAGTCAGATGATTAAAATAGACCCTTTAATAAAATGCCGGTTGTCTCCGCGAATGCCGTAAGAAAGCACTTGAATAAACCCATTAGTTCAAAGTGGGTAACTAGCAATAAAGTCCGAAAGTCCTGTCGAGCAGGCTTTTCCGATCCTTTAGGGCTTAGCTTCCCAGAGTATGGGTATCGGTTTTTTCAAATCTTCACTTTCTATACCTAACACCGCAGGGTCAACCTGCATAATTAACTATAACAAATCAAATACTAAAAGTCAATAGCACACAGTATAATTCAAAAATATTATAAACTATTGAACCTGTATATATATCGGCCGCCAATACTTTTTTTTATTAAAGAAAAAAGCTAACAATCCATAAGGAATACACCATTACTTAACTTTATGCTGTGAATATAAATCGAAAAGTAAGAATTGAATATTAAAAATTTTAAACAAAAATCAATCCGCCGACACACATCTGTTTTTCGACCATTGCCGAAGCTGCTGAACTTTTTCTGCCATAGTTACGGATAATGGTGGTGATATTTTGACAGCATGAATTATTTTTTCTGTATCAAGTTCAGACTTCTCATCATAAGCCTGATGCAATCCTGAAATAACCGCCTGCTCTATCTCTGCACCACTATAGCCCTGAGAAATAATTGCCAGTTTTTCAAGATCAAATTTTTTCGGGTCTCGATGACGTTTTTTAATATGTATTCCAAATATTTGTTCACGTGTTTCTTTGTCCGGCAGATCAACAAAAAATATTTCGTCAAAACGACCCTTCCGCAACAATTCAGGAGGCAATGCTTCAATGTCATTGGCAGTAGCAATGACAAAAACTGGTTCCTTATGTTCCTGAAGCCATGTCAATAATGACCCGAACATCCGTTGCGAGAGCCCACCGTCAGCACTCCTGCTCGCCGCTGATGCAAATGCCTTTTCTATTTCATCGATCCATAAAATTACGGGCGACATCATCTCTACCTGCTGAAATGCAAAACGAAGATTTTTTTCAGACTCACCGATATAACTGCCGTATAATGTCCCAGGATCAAGCTTAAGTAAAGGCTGCTGCCATGCCGTCGCAATTGCTTTTGCACACAAACTCTTACCTGCACCCTGAACACCAAGCATAAGAACTCCACGAGGAGCACTTAAACCAAACTTCTCTGCCTCATCAGTAAATGAATTCTCACGTTGCTTGAGCCATTTCTTAAGTTGCTTCATCCCACCTATCTCACTCAGGTCAAGAGGTGTTTCTATATACTCCAACAACCCGCCCTGCTGGATCATTCTTCTTTTGCCGGCAATAATAACATTAATATCTTCATCATCAAACTTGCTGTCATGCGAAACAGCATCACTGATTATTTCACGAGCCTGCCTTCGCGTCAGCCCACGCAGATTACGAACAATGGCACTTAACCCCTTCTTGGTGATACCAACATCAACAGGATTTTTCCTGTGAATCCTTTTCAAAGTATCGGTAATAATCTCACGAAGCTCTTGCTCATCCGGACATGATATTTCAAAAGACTTAACATAAGATCGTAAAACATCTGGTAAATTATCCTTATTGTCGATCATCACCAGTCTGCGATTGGTTTTTTCAAATTTACTGATGATATTACGCAAAAGCCTCTGGTTCTTTGCATCCTTGAGATACTCACCCAAATCCAGAGTGACACAAATAGTTCCTTCCTTCGCCCCTCCAAGATTATTAAGTCCAGCCTCTGGTGATTCTGTATTATTAACCATTGGACTGTCATCAAGCAAACCTATCCCATCCCTGACACCATCTGCAACGGACCATATCCACATATCAATTTTAAGGTCCATAGCCGCACTTCTAACAACATCAAGAACATACTGCTCTTCATATGTAACAACAGATATACATGGACAACCTGACGTTATCAGCTTCTTAATCCTCTCGGTATCATCCATGGTTTTTACATCCCTTCCTAAGCCGTTAATCAAGCAGTCCTGAGAACCGCCCCAACAGCCTCCTCTAAACTTTTGATAATATCTGTCACAAAACCATCAACTACTTCATGGGTCAGCGTTCCGTCTTCATCTCTGAAACATAGCGACAAGGTGACACTTTTCTTACCTTCCGGCACACCTTTGCCTCTATATATCTCAACAAATTTAACACCCTCAAGTTTATCGCAAGGCCTCTTATTAACAGCAGAAACAACATTTGACCAACTGACTTCTTCTTCAATAATTATAGACAGATCTCTTTCAATCGCGGGAAATCTTGAGATTGGTTGTATCTTCACAACATCACCCCGCAGTTTCAGTAAGCTTTCAAAATCAAGCTCCGCTCCTGCCGGGGTAATCTCTTTAAAGTCAAATTTACTCTTAACCATATCATTTACAACTCCCGCAACACCGATCACCTCGCCGTTAACAACAACATTAGCACCACCATGTGACCATACAAGCTCCGCGGGAACAAACTCTATTTTTGCATGATTATCGAACCCATTCACAACCGCCTCAACAACCCCGCGAATATCACGAAGATCGCCGTCACAGACAACCGCAACCTTAGTCTTCTCCACTGGTAGCTTATCACTTGAAGGAACAAATGTATCTGCAATTTCATATATCCTGCAATCAGTATTCTTTGAATTATGATTGGTCTTTAAAACATTAAACAAGGATCCAAGCAGCGTTTGTCTTAAAAGATTGGCATTCTTCCTCGAAACATCTTTTACACCCAACCCCAGCTTGGTTTTATCTTCGACAAAAAGCTCCGCAATACTGTTGTCTGTAAAAGTAACATTAATCGTCTCATAGTATCCGCAGCTGTTCAAAGCTGCCCCAGCTGTCAAAATGCCTTTCTGTCTTACATCTGCCGCTGTCACTTTAATTTCGATCTTATCTTCAGTCGGTATATTATTAAACCCATAAAGACGCGCAACTTCTTCAATCAGATCAACCTCGCGATATATGTCACTTCGCCAGCTCGGAACCTTGCATGTTATAATATCACCTTTAAGCACAGGTTCAAAACTCAACTTCGTAAGAATATCAACCGCCTTATCAGAAGCGATTTCAATTCCCAAAAGTTTATTCATTCTCGAAATCCGCAAGTCAACTTGCTTTCTCTCAAGCTTCGTTGGATAAGCATCAACCATCCCATTACACACTTTTCCACCGGCAACTTCGACTATCAACTGAGCGGTCCTCATTGATGCCCATTCGATCATTTCTTTATCAACAGTCCGCTCAAAACGAAAAGATGCCTCTGATGGCAACGAAAGCCCGCGCGAAGCTGTCCTGATTGTTACTGGGTCAAAATGCGCCTCTTCCAGCAAAATCGTCGTTGTAGAATCCGAAACCTCAGTTTCAAGACCACCCATAACCCCCGCTATAGCAACAGGCCCGCTTGGATCCGCAATAACCAGCATATTTTCGGTCAAATCACATTTTGAACCATTAATGCTTATGATTTTCTCACCTGACTTAGCTTTTCTTACAATAATTTTGCCTTCTTTTATTTTTGAATAATCAAACGCATGAGGTGGCTGGCCGGTTTCCATCATCGCATAATTCGTAGCATCAACCACATTATTAACACTGCGAACTCCAACAGCCTCAAGTCGCTTTTTCATCCACTCAGGCGTTGCCCCAACCTTAACACTCTCTATGATTCTGGCAGTATATCTATTGCAAAGCTTAGGCTCTGCTATTTCAACTTTAACAAAAGAATCCGCTTTTTTATCGGACTTCTTAACATCAACACTCGGCAACTTAAGCTCACAACCAGTCGCAGCCGCCAATTCACGAGCAACACCGATATGACCAAGGCAATCACCTCGGTTACTTGTAACATCAAGATTCAGAACCGCGTCATCCTCAAAATGCTCAATACCATCAAGGCAAAGACCAACATCACTGAGAATCTGCCCTATCCGCTCAGCACTTAAACCCGTTTGAACATAATCATTTAACCAGTTAATTGAAATTTTCATACCAAACCACCATAAAAAAATGACAAAACTCTATAAATGGCAATAACTTACTACTAAAAGCCCACAATGTCAACGCTTTTAACTACTCCACTTTCACAACAAAATCAATTACCGATTTCAAAATTTTAATAACTCAGCTATAGAAAACACTATTTATGAAATTTTTACCTTTTCGATTCGTTTTTTTCTCCTATAATGTCAGAAATATTCAATGATTATAAGGAAATGATTATGCGTAGATATAAGGGATTGCTCGTATTAACAATAGCTGTTTCAGGGTTTTTCTTAACAGGATGCGTTGAGCGAAAACTCACAATAAACACCGAGCCTCAGGGAGCTGTTGTGACTCTAAATGACGAAGAAATAGGAACATCTCCCGTTACTGTTGGTTTTGAGTGGTATGGCGACTATAACGTCAGCATTTCCAAGCAAGGCTATGAAACCCTCAAAACACACCGCGATCTAAAAGCTCCGATGCATGACGGTTTCCCTTTCGACTTCTTCGCCCAGTGCCTCAATCCAAAAAGAATCGTAGATTCATACGAATGGACTTTCACTCTTGAAGAGAAAAAGCCCGTGGATAAAAATGAGCTTATAAAAGAAGCGCAAAAACTCAAAGAACAGCTCTAAATAATATAATCCACAGAGTTTTATTATTTCTTTCGTTACCTGAAAGAACGATATTACTGGTCTATTTTTTTCTGGTACAAGATATTTTTTTCATATCTGACTTGGGCAGCTCGATACCTATTTTGCCTTTTGCTTCCCTGTAATCGGTGATTATTTTTACCGCTTCCAATGGATTATCAACAAGCGTAAACATATCCATATCTTCTTTGGAAATGTAGTTGTGTTTTTTGAGCATTACTTCATCTATCCAATCTATAAGACCTGACCAGTAATCTCTGCACATCAAGACAACAGGAAAAGAAGCTTGTTTCAACGTCTGTATCAAAACCAGTGCTTCGAAACTTTCGTCCATAGTACCAAAACCGCCAGGCAATGCTATGAAACCATGAGCGTATTTTAAGAACATTACCTTTCTGCAGAAGAAATACCGAAAATGCAGCGAGATATCCTGGTAGTCATTCGGTATTTGCTCCATCGGTAAATCGATATTGAGACCTATACTTTTGCCGCCAGCCAAAGCCGCACCCTTATTCGCAGCCTCCATAATTCCGCCTCCGCCGCCTGTAATGACAGCAAAGCCAGCTTTCGCAAATTCGTAAGCAGTTTCCTGTGCAACCTGGTAATACTTGTCTTTTCGTTTTGTTCTTGCCGAGCCGAAAATAGAAACCGCTGGGCCAACACTTGCCAGCTCTTCAAAGCCTTCGGTAAATTCTGCCATTATTCTGAATATCCGCCAAAGATCCTGAACCGGATTATTAGTTAATTCCTGCATAAAAAAAAACCTTTCTTAATATCAGCACATTACCACAAATCAGGGGCATTCGCTGACGGGCAATATTTCGCTATCGGACAATTTTGACAATCGGGCTTACGTGCCTTACATATATTTCTGCCATGAAAAATCATAAGATGGCTGAACATCGTCCAGTCTTTCTTATCCACTATATCTGCCAGGTCGAACTCAAGTTTAACAGGATCCGAGTTTTCCGACAACCAAAGCCTCCTCGAAAGCCTGATTACATGAGTATCGCATGTTATGCCGGGAGTGTCAAACACATTGCCCAAAAGGACATTAGCGGTCTTTCTGCCCACACCGGCAAGCTTAGTAAGCTGTTCCATGGTTGATGGTACTTTGCCGTAAAAATCGTCAATAATCATTCTGCAAGCTTCTTTTATGTTTTTCGCTTTATTATGATAAAAGCCTGTGCTCTTGATATCATTTTCAATCTCAGTTATATCCGCATCTGCCCAGTCAGCTACAGCCTTATATTTTTTAAAAAGACTCTTGGTAACAATATTAACCCGCACATCGGTACACTGGGCGGACAATATCGTGGCGACTAAAAGCTCAAGAGGATTGCTGAAATCCAAAGCTATTTTAGCCTCCGGATATGTTTTTTTTAGTATAGGCCAAATGCTCTTGACCCTCTTTTCAGCCTGGCCTTTATCAACTTTTATCTTTTTCTTTGCTGCTGTTTTTTTTGTTGTCATAATTATCTCTAAGGAAGTTTTTCCAACGCCTTTTTAAGCGAGTCACCAAAGCTTATCTGCCGCCAGCGCAAAGCCTCCTCACCAGGAACAAACAATATACTTACCGGAACTCCAGGCTCATTGTAAATTTCTTTCAATGCTTTCGTCGCAGCATAATCCTTGACTGTAGTATCAGCTTTTATAACCAAAACATTCTTTTGCTCTAAGAGTTCCGCGATATCTTTTCTGCCATAGACTATTTTTTCAATTGTCTGACAGCTTAAACACCAATCAGCAGTAAACTTTATGAGAACAGCTCTGCCATCTTCAATAGCTGTTTGTATTTTCTGAGCATCATATTTTTCCCAGCCAACCAGTGACTTTTTGGGCGATGGTAAAAACAAAAAACCCATCCAGACTGCCAGTGAAACAGCAATAATCCTTATTGTATATTTTTTAATTTTCTTGGTATTAAAGCTTACCCAGCTGCCCCACATCCAGACGCAAAAGCTCAGCAGAACCGCAAAGTAAATAACCCTCATCTTCCGCTCGTCAGGCAACGCTGCAATAAGTTTCACTGCTATCGCCAAAAGAATAAAACCAGCCGTCTGCTTGGCAAGCTCCATCCATTTACCAGGTTTAGGCATTTTCTTCAAGACACTTGGCATCGAAGTCAAAATCAAATATGGAACTGCCATCCCAACCCCTATGGTCATAATTACTATCGTCGCCGGCAAAAGTGGTTGGCTTTGAGCCCACGCAAAAGCAGCTGCAAGAATACCAAAACTGCAAGGCGTACTTAAAATAGCCGCCAACGCTCCCATCCCGATAGTGGAAATAAATCCACCTGAATTCCCCGCTTTAGATGATATAGATGATGGCACAGCTACTGAAAAAACATCGAACATAAACAATGCCAGAACAACCATCAACAGACCCATTGCCGCAACAAAAGATGGATTACGAAATTGGTCACCCCACTGTAAAGCCACGCCATAAAACAAATGCAGAATAATATTTGCAACCGCCAGACCCGCAAAAAAGAGCATGATGCCAGCACAAAAAGCCAACCCCATAAAAAATGATCCGCTCTGTTTCTTCTTTGCTTGGTCGACAACATTTAGGACAATAATAGGCAATACCGGCCAAACGCAAGGCATAATATTTAAAGTTACACCCGCAATCAAGGCCAGCACCATAGCAAACCAGATAGAATAAGAAAGTCTGATGTCGGTCGTTGCATCTGTCTGCTTAACCGTTACAGAAGGTAAGTTAAACTTTGCTTCACTTAAACTATCACCAGCTCTGACAGTCGTCTCTACACTTGCGCCTGCAGGCATAAATCTGCACTGTGTATCTGAACAAAGAGCCCCATCGATACTAACCTTCAATTCAATTGTCTCTTTATCTGCAGCTTTGCTGTTCACTGTAAATGGGATGTAAAAATCGAACTCTCCACTGAAAACATCCACCTGTTTCCCAGTCTCCTTGTCGAAATATTTTCCGGACTCTGGTAACAAGGGCTGCGAAAAAATTATAGCTTCATCTTCCCGTGTAATAAGCTTAAGATTCATTTCACCCGGAGCATTTTCCTCTGATGCATAGAAATGCCATTTATCTTTAAGCTCAAAGTGAAGTTTTAAAGCAGAAACCGAATCAACTGAAACAACATCATGCTCAGTACTAAGCGTTATATTTAAAATATCATCAGCAAATTGAACTCCCGCACAAACAGGCACCGCAGAAATCAAACACGGAATCAGCAAAGCACACAAAAACATAGAGACCCTTGCATATTTTCTCTCATCCATTGTCCGAATTCCCAAATCAACAGCCGTAACATCCGCTATTAAAATCATCATTATAAATAAAACAATGATCATCCCAGCCAGACTATTCTAAATATTTCAAGCTTCGTTAACCCTTCCATCTTCTTTTTTTTCTTCAGGTTCAAAATGTTTTTCTTCACTCTTTTTTTGTTCCGCTTTAAGCAGATCAGCAACCGTTGGTTTATCTAATTTTTGGCCATTAATAATCTGAGTGACATCATCAGCATCAAGTGTCTCATATTTCAAAAGAGCCTGTGTTATATTCTCAAGCTTATCTTTATTAGCCTCTATTAGCTGCTTTGACTTTTCATAAGCAAGATCAGTAATCCTTTTGATCTCTTCGTCTATAGATTCGGAAGTTTTCTCTGAATATGTATTCTGTCCTGTCATTGAATACATCATATTTTCCTGCTCAGAATCCGGAACATAGCCTATAAGACCAAGATTTTCACTCATACCCCATACCTTAACCATCTGTTTGGCAATCTTAGTAGCTTGTTGAATATCAGATTGAGCTCCGCTGGAGATATCACCGCAGAAAAGTTCCTCCGCAATCCTGCCGCCAAAGCAAACCTGTATCAAAGCCATACAATATCGTTTGGTAAATAAGGTTCGGTCCTTTTCAGGCAAAGCAAACGTAGCTCCGCCCATAGGCCCCCTTGGTATAATGCTAACCTTATGCAAAGGGTCAGCATCTTCAAGCATCGACTGTACGAGAGTATGCCCCGCCTCGTGATATGCGGTTACTTCTCTTTCTTTTTTATCAATAACCCTGCTTCTTTTCGCCCTCCCCCAGCGAACTTTATCCCGGGCTTCTTCGAGGTCATCGGTTTCAATACAATCTTTATTTGCCATAGTAGCAGCCAACGCCGCTTCGTTGATTATCGCAGCCAGATCGGCTCCGCTGAACATAGGTGTTCCCCTTGCAAGTCTCTCGATATCAGCATCAGGGCTTATTTTAATTTTTTTGGAATGTACCCTAAGAATATCAACCCTTCCCTTCAAATCAGGAAGCGGCACAAATATCTGCCTGTCAAATCTGCCTGGACGAGTAAGTGCATTATCCAGAATGTCACCACGGTTTGTCGCCGCGATTACAATAACCTGGTCATTAGTATCGAAACCATCCATCTCAACAAGAATCGCGTTAAGGGTCTGCTCACGTTCATCGTGACCGCCACTGGCAAAACCGGCTCCTCTCTTTCTTCCTATGGCATCGATCTCATCGAGAAAAATTATACATGGCGAATTCTCTTTTGCCTGTTTAAATAAATCCCTGACACGTGAAGCTCCGACTCCCACGAACATCTCAACGAAGTCACTTCCTGAAATACTGAAGAAAGGAACATCAGCTTCACCTGCCATGGCTTTTGCCATCAAGGTCTTACCACAGCCTGGAGGCCCTACTAATAGAACGCCGCGAGGAATTCTTCCGCCCAGCCTCTGAAACTTTTTAGGATTTTTGAGAAATTCAATAATCTCAGAAACTTCTTCTTTTGCTTCTTCGACGCCGGCAATATCGTTAAATGTTACCTGTACCTTATCTTTTGCATGGAGCCTGTGCTTGCTCCGACCAAAAGACATAAGCATACCTCCACCGGTTTTCATATTTCTCATAAACATAAAGTAAATGAAACCTACTAAAATTATGAGGGGCAGAAACATTCCGATAAGGTTCAGCAACCATGTGCGGGTCTGCTCAGCATCATTTTTAACATTGTTCTCTTTGAGCAGCGTTCCGATCCACTCGCCATAGACATCTGGTTTGTAATAAACCACAAATGAAGGCTTGACCTTGTCACCAAGTTGTTCGATACCTTTTTCGTTGAAAGTACCAACTATCTCAGTATCTTTGACAGTTACTGTATCAACATACCCATTCTCCACATATGATTGGAACTGGTCAAAACGCAAATCTTCCACACTTTGCCACTGTTGAAGCATCGTCATCATTGTAATAACCACAACGGTGATTATTAAAATATTGAAGTACCCTCGTTTATAATTCGGCAACGGTGCTCTTGTTGACTTATTCTTATCTGTATCTGATTTTTTTTTCTTACTATCACTCATAATTTAACGTTATCTGACTTTCTAAAAAATATTCTTTAAAATACTGGCAGAATAAAAAAATAGCCCCCTCGATTACCAGGGCTTCTCCATTAACTCTACGATCTTTTCAGCTAGCCTGTTCGCTGATAAGGTATAACCGTACCGGAACCCCTGACTTTGCCATTCGGAATAACTTGCAGATGCAATTACAGTTTTATTACTTATCAGCACATCTCCAGTTTTAAGATTTTTCCATTCCACAATCGCCTCAAGCGTTGCTTCTTTCTCCATTGCCCTTCCTGTTTCACGTTCAACCGTAAGAACGGACCTTTGTGCTGAGGAAATAGAACCACCAATAACAGTGTCTGCCTTGCTTCTATCTGAAACAACCTTATAAGGCGTATCAGCCTCAATCCGCTTAGCCAAAGCGTCGGTCAACTCATATTCGATACCTCGATAAAAGCTGTCACTATCGAACATCTCGACATAAACTGTATTTATCTCTTCAGGATACAAAACCTCATTTGAATATCCACCACAGCCCGTCACAAACAACGCCGCAAAGACGCAGCTCACAACACCAGGCAGAATTGTGGGTTTGAAATATTTACTCATAATTAAATTGAATTTATTCATATTTAGACCTTCTAAGTGCCTTAATTTTCATTTACTCTTCTTACCATTTCCGCCGTAGTGGAATCAGGCCATTTCTCAAGAATCATCTTGTAATAAAATTCTGCCGAGTGAGCATAGCCGGTTCTCTGATAATACTGAGCAATTGTAAACTCTTTATATGCAAGCTGCTCTGTTATCTGACTGGTTTTGTCACTGATACCATAGCCGCTGGCATCTTCCGGATATCTAACTATAAATTTCTCATAATAGCTTCGTGCACTGACAAGGTTTGAATTGTCATACCGGGGCCCCTTGTAAGCGGCATGTTTGCATCTGCCCATAGAAAGCAACGACTCCTTACCGATATCACCGTAAGGCCAATGAGAAGAAATGTAGGACCACTGCATATACGCATTTTTGTATTCGCTTCGGTTCTCATAGCTGACTGCAATCTCTTTAGCTGCATTTATCGCCAGAGGGCTGTCGCCTTCCATATCGCTCAGCTTTTCCATTATCTTCTCGCCTGAAGCATAACCTTTCATTGAGAAAACCAACAGAACTCTTCTCTTTTCACCATTAAGATAAGCTGACCCTATCTGATACTGCCTTTCCAATGCAGCATCAAAAAGACTGCTTTGAGGGTAGTCCTCCAAAAACTTATCGTAGGCTCGTATCGCCTTGGTATATTGATGTTTGCAAAAGTACATATCTGCTTTCAGGAACGCTTCAAAGTCTTCACCTGCCATATCAGGAAAATCCGCTTTAAGCTTCTCTACTGCTTTTTTTAATTCTCTGCATTCGCCCATACTGGCAAGATTCTTGATATCCGCAACATCACGAAGGTACAGACTTTGACTTTCACTGTCCAATGCAGTAAATGCTCCATCTTTCAAATACCACGTCTCGCCAGGACTAACCTGGCAAACAACCATAACCGCTATAAACACCAATAAACACACTTTTTTTAATGACATACCTTTGTCCTCTTATTAAAAGTAATGCTATTCCATTAACAGCCAATCATTATACTAATTCTTAACACCATTGCAAATAACACTTTAAAATATAATTACTTAAT
>CAZBKA010000083.1:0-13985 GCA_964492365.1 uncultured Pirellulales bacterium
CCCGTTAATTGTTGATCAAAAACGCGAAAAAATGGGTAAAAAACCATCAAAAACCGTAAAAAAGTCAAAAAAATTTCCCCTAAAACCCCCACTACGCGCACCCCAGAGTCGATTTTTCACCCCCAAAATAGTCCACCTGTAATGATTATAACGATTAAACCACCAATGACGCCAGACAACTTTCCCCCCAATTTACCCCGTTTCTCTTTTCAAAAAAGCAAAAAAAACTCTGTTTACTACTCCCAGCAAAATCCCCTGAATACCGAACAAATCCCCTTTATTCACTCATTTTCCAAGCAAATACAAACCAAAACAGCCTGCTTAAACAAAAAAAAGGCTGTAAACCGTATTAACGGCCTACAGCCTTCATAGCTCCCCGAGTAGGATTCGAACCTACGACCTAGCGGTTAACAGCCGCTCGCTCTACCTGTTGAGCTATCGGGGAATAACACCCAAAACCAGCTTTTTAAGCTGAATATTCAGGTCATTATCAATATTTCAAAATATTTGTCAAGAAACAAAAACTTTTTTTCACAGAAAAACACTAAATAATTTCGTTGTATTGGACAATTTGTCGATTATATCATATATTGTTATGTTTATAGTTAGTATATTTACGTGTTTAGGCTGGTTAAAGCCTTGAAATCATTCTTTATTATATGTATTCAGGAATTTGTGTTAGATGGCAAAAGACATTATCGATATTGGTGGATTTACGATAAAAAAGAGGATCGGCAGCGGCGCACGCAGCACAATCTATCTTGCAACCGATGAACAAACCAAGCAGGATGTTGCTTTAAAAAGGGTTATTTTAGAACGACCGGAAGATATACGTATTTTTGAGCAGATCGAGACAGAATTTAAAGTAGCCAATAAAATTGATAATCCGTATGTTCGAAAATGCTACAAGCTCAAAAAAATAAGAAATTTTTTCAAAGTAAAAGAAATGCTTCTTTCAATGGAGCTTTTTGATGCTAACACACTTGAAGAAAGCCCAACGCTGAGCCTGGTGGATGTTCTGTTGGTATTCAGAATGGTAGCCGGTGGTTTGCACGCAATGCACCAGCATGGCTATATACATTGCGATATGAAGCCCAACAATATTCTTTTGCACAAATCCGGTTCGATAAAGATAATTGACCTTGGTCAAAGCTGCAGAATAGGAACAATAAAACAACGTATTCAGGGCACACCAGATTATATTGCACCGGAACAGGTAAAACGCAAACCGCTGAACCCAAGCACTGATGTATTTAATCTCGGAGCTACGATGTACTGGGCTCTGACAGGGGCAAATGTCCCAACTCTTATTCCCAAAAAAGATGAAGTAGGATTGCCGGTACCGCCCCAGAAATCTCGCAGCCCCAAGGAAATCAAATCCCAAATACCAACTGAATTATCAGAACTGGTAATGGACTGTGTTAAAAATGACCCGAGTGAACGTCCACACAATATGATGGAAGTTATCACCAGCCTCGACGGAATGATTCACAATCTTCTTGGCGACAAATTAAAAAAATAATAAAGATGCCTCAAAAAACAATTGAACTATTACAGTTGGGCCAAACTGCCAACCTTAGAGATAAATATCGCAAAGGTAATGTAATTTATCTCGGCGATGAAGGTGACATCGTCATAACCGGTGACATCCACGGCCACAGGAGAAACTTCGAAAGAATTGTTTCTTTTGCAAAACTTGATAGCAATCCGGAAAGACATTTGATCCTGCAGGAAATAATCCACGGCGGCCCGACGGACAAAGAAGGACGATGCCTGTCTTATGAGCTGTTGTTCGATGTCATACAATATAAGCTGCAATATCCTGACAATGTTCATATTCTGATGTCCAACCATGATACTTCTTTCATCTGTAACCGCGAAATAATGAAAGACGGCAGAGAAATGAATCTTGCAATGAGACAAGCTCTCGACGAAAAATTTGGAGACAAAAGCGAAGATGTGAAAATGGCAATAACTGAATATCTGCTTTCTCAGCCCTTAGCGGTTAAATGTAACAATGGGCTTTGGGCATCACATTCGCTACCATCAGAGAGAAACTGGGATAAATTTGACACAGCAATATTTGAACGTGAAATAGTAGTAGATGATCTGATGAGGACCGGAAGCGTTTATCTTCTAACATGGGGAAGAAACCAAAGTCAAAAACTGCTCAATAATGCCGCAGAAAAGCTTGGAGTTAAAACTTTCGTGCTCGGACACCAGAGCCAACCAGATGGATGGTTAAAAGCCGGTGAAAATTTAATAATAATCGCATCTGACCATAGCCATGGATGCCTTATAATTTGTGATCTGAATAAAAGCTATACCGCTGAAGAGCTGAAAAATAAAATTGTAGCTTTATCTTCGATTTTATAGTTTTAACACAGGACAAAGGAAATGTCGCTAATGAATTTGTACTTTTACACAGGAATGATTGCCGTTATCCTGCAGATACTCTTCCTATTGTTAACTGTACACAATTACCGTTATGCAATGAGCAGATATAAGAGAAAACGCCTATGGTACAGACCTAAAACTGCTCTGATAGTTCCTTGTAAAGGCATAGACAACAAATTCAGCAAAAACATCGCATCTTTTTATCATCAGGAGTATGAAGAATACGTGCTGTATTTCGTTGTCGAAGACAAAACCGATCCCGCTTACAACGAGCTCTGCAAAATAAAAACTCAGCTTTTCGATAATTCGCAAGTGAAAGATGTTTTCATATTAGAATCAGGCAAAAGCACAACATGCAGCCAGAAACTTCACAACCTTTTGCATTGCTACAGAAAACTCGGTAAGGATATTGAGGTAATGGCATTTGCCGATTCAGACGTATGTATACAACCGAACTGGTTAAGTCATATTGTTTACCCGATAAGACGACCGAAATGCGGAGCCGCAAGCGGATACCGATGGTTTATACCAGACAAAAGAAACCTGGCAACGGTCGCCCTTTCAGCTTTGAATGCTAAAGTAACTCAGCTTCTGGGAAATACCAGTTTTAACCAGGCCTGGGGTGGATCAATGGCGATTAAAGTTGATTTATTTGAAGAGCTGGGCATCGACAAAATCTGGGAAAATGCTTTAAGCGATGATTATTCTCTCAGTTATGCAGTAAAAAAAGCCCACAAAAAAGTAACGTTTGTCCCTGCGTGCCTGGTTGCCTCTTACGAAAAAACAAGTTGGGGCAAACTATGGGAATTTGCAAGAAGACAGTTTCTGATTACTCGTGTAAGTACGCCTTACACCTGGCTTTTTGGACTGGCGAGCAGTTTCTTTGCGGTACTTGGTTTGTGGGGCGGACTCTGGATGAGCATTTACGCATTTGAAAACAATCTCAGCGGCAAATGGCTTAGTACTGTCGTACCAATATCATTTTTTATCTTTCCTGCAATCAGAGCAATAATGCGTCAGACAGCAGCTATCAGATTACTCCGCAGAGAAGATAAAACCAAAATGAAAACTACGATCATAGCAGATGTTGGTTTCTTCTGGGTCTGGCACATACTAATACTAATTATAATGGTTTCATCAGCTTTCGGCAGAACGATAATCTGGCGATCAATAAAATATAAACTGGTTGGACCAACAGAGACTATCATCATTGACCAAAAATAAAATGACGATGTTATCAGCCAATATCAGCAGAGCCGCTTTCTGAATCCACAAGATAAATCTTATTCTTACCGCTGCCTTTAGCATCAAGCAATGCTTCATCAGCCAGCATAAAAAGCTCTTCAACCGACCGACCATCGCGTGGAAAAGTTGCCAAACCGCCACTGATAGTCAAAGTACCTTTTCCCCTTGAACCTAAAAACGGCAATTCTGCCTGTTCCAATTCCTTCATAAATCTCTTTGCAATGAACAGCACTTCCTGCGGATGATTGCCAACAGTTCTTCTTTCATTTTCAGGTTTGCTATAGTCAACAGGCAGATCCCAGAAAACAACCGCAAATTCATCACCGCCGATTCTGGCAACAATATCCTGACTTCTACAGCAACGCTTAATCAGGACAGCGGCCTGTTTGAGTATCTTATCGCCTACACTATGACTATACATATCATTGTAATGTTTAAAATCATCAATATCAAAAACAAGCAATGTTATCTGGCTATTCTCTTTCCTCGCCAGATTAATCACCTGTCTGGAAAACTCCCATAAATATCTTCTGTTCTTGAGTCCGGTCAGCTCATCTTCTGTAGCAAGCTTCTCAAGTACCCCGATCCTAGTGAGACTCTGGTAGTCAGAAGGTATTTCATCCTGATCAACCGGCAACTTGGTAAATATAGAACAAAACTCAGAAAAGCTGACAACATAATTATCAGCCAGCCCCGCTTTGACAAATTTTAGAGCTGTCTGTTCTAAAGGTATCGGAGAAATCAAAACAAGTTTACTATTTATGCAATTTGCTCTTAATGACTTGAGTTTTACTTCCGGCTTAATCAACCCAACCATTATTACCATGATAATACTAAATTCCCTGCTCGCGGTTGAGGCAATAGCATCATCAATATCTATGCAATTTGTGAAAGGCAAACCATTACTTTGCCAATGCTCCGGAAAAGCTTTGGTCATATCACCAACAACAAGAATTTCAGCAATATCTTTTTTCATCGCCCATACAAATTAAACTTTAATCTTCAGCTTACATTATACTAAAAGTTAACTAAATTAACAACTTGAAAACAAAATAGTTAACTTTGGTTATTTAGCATATTTTTACTTGTCAGTATATGATGATAATGCTGGGCAAACCGGTGCGCTTCATCTCGAATATACTGCAAAAGCTTGCGAACCGGCGAATTTGCGGGCAATTTTATCGAAGTATCACAGCCTTGCAGAAAAATCTTTTCTTCACGCTTAGCTATTGAGGCAATTTTGACGTTTTTGGAAGCTCCCATGCTTTTGAAAGCCTGTTCTGCGGCATGGAGTTGACCTACTCCTCCGTCAATCAATACCAAATCCGGCCAGATTTCCTCACCTTTAAGAGCATATTTATACCTTCGCATTACAACTTCTGCGATGCTGGCATAATCATCTATTCCCTCAACGGTTTTGATCTTAAATCGTCTGTATCCGTTCTTAAAAGGCCTGCCGTCAATAAATTTTACCAACGAACCTACCATTGCCTGACCTGAAATATGTGCAATATCGATTCCTTCAATAATTCGCACAGGCTGATCGGTATTAATAATTTTCTGCAGTTTCGTTAATGCCTCAGTTGGGTCAGAGACAAAAACTTCAGGCTGAACATTACTTTCCGGACTCCCCCGTCTGTCAAGCCTTTCAATAAGCCTGATTCTGTCGCGATATGCAGCCGCTTTTTCATATTCCATTAGCTGCGATGCCTCAGCCATTTTCTTTTTAAGCTGCCGGATAACGACCGAGCGTTTAGATTTCAGAAATTGGATAAAATCTTTTACCAATTTTCGGTATTGCTCCCTGCTTATTTTGTCACCACAAGGCCCGCTGCATTGTTTAATGCTGTAAAGCAAGCACGGTCTAAAAAATCTCTTCTTTTCATCATTCTCAGAGATATCAAGTTTACAGGTTCTGAATTTGAATATTTTCTGCAAAACAACCATGCTTTGCCTTAAGTCTTTTACATTAGTAAAAGGCCCAAAAAGCCGAGTGCCCTTTTGCCTTGGTTTTCTGGTAATATAGACACCTGGAAAATCATCGCCTGTTGTAATTTCAAGGTAAGGAAACGTTTTGTCGTCAACTAAATCAGAGTTGTATCCAGGTCGAATATCCTTTATCAGCCTGGCCTCTTGCAACATGGCTTCAACTTCTGTTTCTGTTTCAAGAAAATCAACCGAGACGACCTTTGAAAGCATTTCAACTATCTTTGGACCCCTTGATTCGGCAAGATTTGCAGATGCCTGAAAGTAACTGCTGACCCTGCTGCGAAGATTCTTAGCTTTACCAATATAAAGAACTTTGTCACCAGCATCCTTCATAAAATAAAGCCCAGGAGCTATCGGAAATTCTTTTATTCGCTCTTTTATTCGTTCTATATTTTTATTGTTGCTTATTGTCATTTAAAACCTGACTGCAAAAACTAATTCTACCTGTTAGTATACTATCGTTATTTTCAAGAAAGACAGATAAAATTTGTTCGGACATTATGAATTTAAGTTCCGATAAGAAAAAAAAGTGATTATTGACATGAGTATGTTACCGGACCATGTTTAAATTTAAAAAAAACATTTTTATTAATTTCGTTAAATTCAAGCTTTATAAGGAGTAATGAAACATACCTCTTTTTTTTAATAAAAAATAGAATTTTTGCTATTGAACTTTTGTTTTTTTAATAATATTATGACTTACGTAGTTTCAACTATATAAGGGCTTGCCAATAATTTATTATACTATATATTGTGGTGTCCTTATTTTTTAGAGAGTACCTTTTTTGCATGGAGATAGCAAATGTCACAAGATTTTAACCCGGGTAATCCGTTCAAAAATATGCGGCCAGAACCAGATTCAGGCGATGATTCACAAAACCTTGAAGAACAAGGCTTACAGGTAGATGCTTTTTTCTCTACCCCAGGGATTCACCCATTTGACCAGTTAGAATGGGAAATACGTTCTGCAAAAATAGCCAGCGATGCTGGAGATGCGGTATTTGAGCAGGATAATATTGAAATACCAACAACATGGAGCCAACTTGCGACAAAAGTGGTTGCCAGCAAATACTTTTTTGGTGATATTGAGACAGGTCAAAGGGAGAATTCTCTAAAACAGCTCATCCACCGCGTCAGCCGGTCCATCGCTAACAGAGGCAAAAAAGACGGCTACTTTGCAACCGATAAAGATGGGGAAACATTTTATAACGAACTAACCTGGCTTTGTGTTAACCAGTATGGTTCTTTTAATTCTCCTGTCTGGTTCAATGTCGGACTTTATGACATTTATGGCATCAAAGGCGGCAAACATAACTTTCACTGGGATGCGGAAAAACAGCAAGCCGTCCCAAGCGAAAGCAGTTATGAATTTCCACAGGCGTCAGCATGCTTTATACAGTCAGTTAAAGACTCGATGGAAGATATAATGCGTCTTGCTACAAGCGAAGCTATGCTCTTTAAGCATGGTTCCGGTACAGGAACAGATCTTTCAACCCTTAGAAGCAGCAGGGAAAAGCTTTCCGGAGGAGGTAAACCTTCCGGACCACTAAGCTTTATGAGAGTTTATGACCAGGTCGCAGCTGTGATTAAATCTGGTGGTAAAACCCGTAGAGCCGCAAAAATGCAGTCGATGAAAATAAGCCATCCTGATATCAAAGAATTTATCACCTGTAAAACCGAAGAAGAGAAAAAAGCAAAAGCACTGATAGAAGCTGGTTTTGGCGGCGAATATAATCAGAAAGCTTATGAAAGTGTAATGTTCCAGAATTCTAATCTTTCTGTCAGGGTAACAGATGATTTCATGGAGGCTGTTGAAAAAGACAGCAAATGGTGGACAAAAGCAGTTACCACCGGCGAAAAATGCGAAGAACATTCAGCCCGCGAATTAATGAATCTTATCGCAGAGGGTACGAGAGTTTGCGGCGACCCGGGACTGCAGTATCATACTACTATCAATAAATGGCATACCTGCCCTGAATCAGAACCAATAAACGCTTCTAATCCGTGCAGCGAGTACATGTTCATTAATGATTCGGCGTGCAATCTTGCTTCGCTGAACCTTATGAAATTCCGCAACGAGGATGGCATATTTGATATTGAAAGCTTTAAACATGCGGTACGAATATTCATCATCGCTCAGGAAATACTGGTCGATGGCGGCAGTTATCCTGAAGCTAGAATCACTGAAAACAGCCATAATTTCAGACCCCTGGGACTTGGGTATGCAAACCTTGGGTGCCTGATGATGAGCCTGGCTTTGCCTTATGATTCAGATCAGGCAAGAGCTATGGCAGCAGCAATAAGCGCCATCATGACCGGCACTGCTTATACCGTAAGCGCTGAGTTAGCCGAAATAAAAGGGCCTTTTGCTAAATTCAGCAAGAACAGAGACTCAATGCTTAAAGTAATAAATATGCACCGCGAACATGCCTACAATATACCAGAATCTCATTGCCCTGATTATCTGCGTAATGTAGCAAAGAATACATGGGACATTGCTTTTGATATGGGCTCTAAGGTTGGTTTCCGCAATGCACAAACTACGGTTCTTGCACCAACAGGAACGATTGGTTTCATGATGGACTGCGACACGACTGGTGTTGAGCCTGATATTGCACTTGTGAAATATAAACTGCTTGCCGGCGGCGGGATGCTTAAACTGGTTAACACAACGGTTCCTATGGCACTGGACAGGCTCGGCTATAGTGCAGAAGAAGTCAAAGATATCTGTGAGTATATTGACCGAAATGAAACTATCGAAGGTGCTGATAAAATAAGCGAAGATCATCTTTGCATATTCGACTGTGCGTTTAAGCCCCGTAATGGTGTCAGATTCATTCATTACTCTGCGCATCTTAGAATGATGGCTGCGGTTCAGCCCTTTATTTCCGGTGCAATCAGTAAAACTATCAATATGCCGAATGAAAGTACGACTGAAGAAATCGCATCTGCTTATATCGATGGGTGGAAATTAGGCTTAAAGGCAGTTGCTATCTATCGCGATGGAAGTAAAATGCTTCAGCCTGTATCAACTAACAAACACAAAGATAATTCAAAATCAAAAGCTGAGGAAAAGGTCGCAGCGAAACCGTTTCGACGCAGACTAGCTGAGACTCGCCAAAGCATTACGCATAAATTTTCTGTAACAGGACATGAAGGTTATCTGACGGTGGGGCTGTATGAGGATGGACAGCCTGGTGAGTTATTTATCACTATGGCCAAGGAGGGCAGCACCGTTGGTGGCCTGATGGATGTAATCGGTACATGTACTTCAATGGCGCTTCAATATGGAGTGCCACTGATTACACTGGTAGACAAGTTCCGCCATGCAAGGTTTGAGCCTTCAGGTATGACCTCTAATCGTGACATCCCGTTTGCTAAGAGCCTTATCGACTATATCTTCTGCTGGTTAGGCTGTCAGTTCATCCCTGGTTATGCTGAAAAGAATACGCCTAACAGGAGCCAAGCACCGAGTACCAATAAAAACAACACAACCGCAAAGCAGCTGGTTGAAAAAACAAAAGACCTCGCACAGAAAATAGCTGAGGTTAAGGAAGTAAAAGCAGAGAAAACCAACCCGGTGGCAAAAGGTTCATCAGGTTCAAAACAAACAGTTGCCAAAAACAGGTTCGGTAATGTCGAGCAACAAGTTGAAGAGCTTGTTGTTACAACCATCACCGAAACAAAAAATGACGCTCAGACAATGCAACAGTTTAATGATCAGTTCCAGCATTTTCAGGATGACGCCCCTGCCTGTGACGTTTGCGGTTCAATAACGGTACGCAACGGTACATGCTACCGGTGCTTTAACTGCGGAAACTCAATGGGCTGTTCATAATAGTTAAATCCATAAAAAAATGAAAAACTGCCACCAACGATAAAACGTTCGTGGCAGTTTTTTTATCCTGCAATCACAAGTTAAAGACTATACCAGATGCAAAAAAATAGCCCCGAATTACCGGGGCTATTAGAAAATACAACGCAATGTTTAATACTTTATTTGCCAGTCAGCTCTCTGTAGTTTGTCAGCTTAATTTTCTTTTCCTTTATCTTGGCTTTGACTTCCGGGTCGGTCAGCAACTCAGTCGCCGCTGCCCTGTGAGCCCCAATGCCGAAACCATCGGTAACCCTATCTGCAAGACTGGTATGAACCAGAGCATCCTGCTCAGGTGATTTAATACCAGGATGACTTGCCCATAACCAAATGCCCGGTGTGAGCTTATCAAGCATATCAAAAAGTGCCTTTTTTCTTTCTGAAATCGGTAAATCATCTATATAAGAAACACCAGGTCTGCCAACAAGACTTGAAACTCTCTTTTCATCGTAGAGCGCAGAAACTGGAACGTCATAATCAGCTGCGACTTTCTGCACAAGTTCAAACAATCCTGGAAATCTACCATTATCTTTAGACAAGCTGATGTAGTGAGTGTCAATATAATAAACAGGAACACCCATCTTCAACGTAAGTTCGATTTGTGCACGGAATTCAGCCTCAATCTCTTTAAGCTTAGGTTTATTTTGCCAAAGCTGATCAGGATACCTAAAGAGATAACCATTATCATCTACCAGTGAAGAGACTTTATCCCAAGGCAATACCGGACGCCAGGGGCAACCTATCCATTCGCCTATCAAAGTCAAATGAACTCCGGTGCACCACTGTGGATTATTCTTTGCCACCTGAGTTGCAGCTTCAAACCAAGGTCCAACCGGCTGCATAGACGCACAAGTCATAACCCCCTGGTTAAGTGATCTTTCAAAACCAACTACAGAGCCATGAGTCATCCCCATGTCATCTCCGCGTATTATAAGCTTAACTTCATTACTGTCATTTGATACTACCATTATTTTCTCCTGTGAATCAAATAAATCAAAAAAATTAAATTTCAAGATTAGCCAGCGGAAAATGCTGCTGGCAACCATATACATCACGGTCAAGTGCCGAGCCTGATGACGCAAAAGTGCGAGGCATTGTGACCTTTACCGCCAAAATAGACCTAAAAACATGTATCTTTACCTGTAAAACAGGGACATTATATAGTTTTGCTATTTGCTGTTCATTAAAAAAAACAGAATTAATTACTTTATTAAAAATATTTTCAGAATCAAAGATCAGATCTATCGTAAGGGTAAAAGGCCCTGCGTTTTTGCTTCTGATTACTTTTGCACAATCATAGAGCTTCATGTTAAATCTCCTCCATTTTTAACTGAAAAAGACATTCGTCTTTTCTTGTTTCCATCAAGTGATAAATAGAAAATTCATAAACCTCACCAGCAGAGAGATCGGATGGTGAAAATGGAAAAGCAAAATTACCTGCTGTCGATTTGCGACCATCAAAAGACTGATGCAAAGCAGTTGACCTTGCGAGACTTATTACGGTATCTGCAAGCTTTTGAGTCGGGGCAATAGCGTCAATAAGAACACCAACTTCCGACGGCAATTTATCATAAAGCTTAATACCTGTTACAGCATCAAGACCATAACGCAAAAATCTAAGGCTGAACTTATCAGGCTCAATGACGCCTTTAAGATTTGCGGCGGTAGATTTGCGAACCTGCTCTTCAACTTTATCGAGATTTTCAATAACCAGCGGGTCGCAAGTACCTGCGATAGTAACACTTCGATAGCCCACAAGTCTTGCTGCTTCGAGTTTAAGCGTCGGTTTTTCAGGTGGCACTAATTTTGTCCCTGATACTCTGACCTGGTGTTCAGATATCTGCTCGAAAACACTATGGTCCATGTCGACCTTACCTTCAGGCTCAAAAAAACAGTTCGGATTCGGCTGTTCATAAAGTGAATGAGCAGCGACAGAATCAGGGGTGCATTTGCGAAGATTGCTTGCTGGTACAACGGTAAAGCTATCTTTTCTTATAGTTGCCAGCAGTGAATCATTTGCCCCGGCCGGTCTTGCACATAAGCAGCCGCATTCGGCAATCTTTGCACAATGAAGAGACAACCCCGGATCAAAACCATGCATAATTGCAGGTGCGGCAAAAATCGCGGTATCACAGCAACGTCCTGAGATAATCACATCTGCGCCGGTTTGCAATGCTTTGATTATCGGTTCAGTTGAAAATTGTCCTACGATATTTACGCTGTTTTCAACCGCTTCTTTTGTAAGCTCAGGGGAAGGGCCACAGGGTGATATCCGACCTTGCTGAAGAGCATTGAGAACGGTCTCTTTTTTTATGTCACTATATATAATTGCAAGTTTAAAATGTAAATTGTTTCTGGCTGCTATTTCTCTCAGTATCTCAAGAAACAATTCAACATGAGGCTTAGCACCTGAGCCTCCAGCTGAACCGATGATAAGCGGTTTTTTATTTTTTACCGCAGCTATCAAAGCTGGTTCAAGGTCACGTTTGATCTGAGCGGGCTTTACAAAAGGTTTGCCGCTACCGAGATAGTAAGGCCCCGGATCTGTCGAACCTGCGTCACAACCTAAAAAATCTACTTTATATTCTTCGATGGCTTTTTGAAGATTTTCCACAGCATAGCCATAACCAAGCATACCACAAATAGATAGAAAACGAATTTCATCTGCCATTGCTATTCTGCCTCAACGTTGGTAAAATTATAATCTTTCGGAATACCCAAACTCTGCGATATATCTTCGATGTTAGCCTTGACCTGTTTGTTAAGATCGCTGAAATAATTATTACCAAATGCGTCCATATCGACGAAGAACGGGCCAAATTTATCAACTTCAAATACCCAGGTTGCTTCGGTTTTGCCAAGCTCATCAAGGAAATAAACATCATGGATTTTTTTGACCTGAGCAGAAAGCTGATTGCCACAAATACCTATCTTGGTAAGGTGTACACCGCCAACTTCGGCAAGTGCTTTAGAAGTCTCCGACCCCATTGTGGTTTTGCCAATCAACACATGCAGATTAAGTTTGCGAACAACATCGGCACCGTAACGTTCAAACCTAATACTCGATGTTGGTTCGATACTGACTATCTCCCATTGTCCGTGTTTATTTTTCTTCATAACCGGACCAACATGGAAAAAACAGTTTATCTTTTCAAAGTCTATCGGCGGAACAATATTGTTTTCGATAGCACGAATATGAAACCTGCTTCTTCCGGTGAATACAAGCCCTGAAACAGTAACAACCTGACCAAGTTTTAACTGCCGAGCCTGATCAGCTGAAACAGGCAGCTTTAGATCAACAATTTGCTCAGCCATTTAAATCTCCTGTAAAAACAATTTTTTCATCAGAACTAATTTTAACTTTCCATCGCCGACATATCGAACACTGAGCGTTTACCGCAATCGGCAGAGCAGCTGTGTGAGTAACCGCTGTTGCAATATGCAGGCTAAGTACCGCATTAATCCCCTTTGACCCCATAGGGCCAAGACCAGTTTTCCGCAAAGCATTAAGAAGTTTAACTTCCATTTCCGCAATTAAAGGATCTGGATTATGACTTCCAAGAGGTGTTAGTACCGCTGCTTTTTTCGCAATGTTCATGCAGATATCGGCTGTTCCACCAATGCCAACACCAACAATCGCAGGCGGACAAATTTTACCTGCATAACAGCCATTGCAGACAGATTCAATAACAAATTTAAGTATGCCCTGAACGCCGTCAGAAGGATACATCATTTTGTAAAACGTACCGAAAATTTCAGAACCGCCACCCTTGGGTACTGCCACTATTTCGATGCCATTAATATTATCATCAAAAAGAATATCAACTTTGGGCATGTGAAACCCAATGTTGTTGCCCGGGTTTTTACGGGTGATCGGGTCAACCATTGTCGGTCGTAAAAAACTCTCAGCTGTAGCGCGTTCTGTGGCAGCTTGTGCGGCTTTATATAAAGAGGTAAAACCTGCTTCGACTTCGACATTTTTACCGACTTTCACGAAATAAAGCGGAAACCCCGTATCGCCACAAATCAGACCTTTACCCTCCGACGCCAAACGGACATTTTCCAAAGTCAACTCAAGGTGTTTAACCGCTAATGGGTCGGTTTCTTCTTTGATCGCTTTTTCAAGAAACTGCCTAACATCATCAGGCATCAAAGTAGCAGCTTTGCACATAGCCTGGTACATGGCAGATTCTATTGTTGCTTTTTTAATCATTTTCCTAACTCTTAAATTCCTATATTTATCAATTTTACCATAAGTACCAGTAAGTAATTCCAATCACCACATACAAAAGAATGAACCACAGCAACAGGCCCTTATACCATGGTCTTTTAACACCATCGTCATAACCAGTAAGCATTGAAAGCCGCCATCGGAAAGGCAGTGCCTTCTCAGGTGCTGGTGCAGGCGTCAATAAAGAAACAACTGCGATTCCCACCATAGTTATCACCTGCACAAAAAACCCTATATAAAGCCAATGTA
>CAZBKA010000084.1:0-13853 GCA_964492365.1 uncultured Pirellulales bacterium
TATCAGAAAGATTCCGGAACCTCTCCAGACGTTCTCCTTTAAGAAACAAAGGAGCGATCATATGCAGTAAGAAGTTTTTTTTCATTCTTAAATAGATTGACCAATCAATATTAATAACATCAGGATTGGAACTTGTTTTAGTACCACAACCTAAATTAAGTATCTTCATATAATGATTTCCCTGACTATTTTGATAAGACTAAAATGCTGAAATAAAAACATATAAGTAAGTCACTCTTTAAAGCTATCCGTGTAAAAATCAAAAAGCTGCGAAAAAAATCACGCCTGTATTATAAAAAATATTTCGGAACAAGCGGAACTACAAGAATTAGCTCTAATGTCTAATCAAAATACTCCTGAGTCTCTTTAGCAAAGCTTGGGTATAATAAATCATATTTCTAAAACTGTAGACCAGTATCATGTACATATATTGTTTTTTTCGAGAACTTCTTAATAATACTCGTAGATATTTTGGATGAAGCGACAGAATAAACAGTCTCTGGAAGAATGTAAACCGCAAATTAAACTTAAGTGCCAATTTCTCTAAATCCAGATCATGAGCAGCTATTCTAAATCTGTCATCAACGATTTTATATCTTGCTTCGGCCAATGAGAGTAGATCATACTCATTAATTGTAAGAGGAGGTTTGACATATTCCTCGTTGATAGCCGTACCAGGATAAGGGATAATTACAGCATGGCCGTAGACAGTTGCCTTGATTTCTTTGCTCAGAGCCAGTGTTTGCTGAACAACCTCTTCTGTTTCACCTGGTGTGTTTAAGAGAAAACTTGCATAAGTTCGGACATGATGAGAACGGCACAGCTTGAAAATTCGCTTAACATCTTCTATTTTGATTCCTTTTTTCATCTTGTCCAGCATTTTCTGCGAACCCGATTCAACACCGAAATCCATTTGCATACAACCCGCATCTACAAGCGCGTTGAAAACATTATCAGGAAACTGATTAACACGACCTTCGATTCCCCAAACCAGTCCTAAATTAATTGCCTTAAGCCTTTCGCAAAATTCTATTACACGCTCTGGTTTAATTGTGAATGTATCGTCCTGTATATAAAAGCCGTCGATATCATATTTTTCTTTTAGCAACCGGATCTCTTCAATCACATGGTCAAGTTTACGATAACGAACCTTCCGAAGCCTGTTTGCACAAAACGTACACTCATAAGGACAGCCCTGTGACGTAAAAATGTGCGCGCCGGAACAAAAAACATAACGAAGCAAGTTAGTTTGCGGACGTGTATAGTAAACCATATCTAGTTTATGATAAGGTGGTAATGGCATATCATCTATATCTTTGCGAAAAGTTCGTGGTTTTGTGCGAATAATATCACCATCTTTACGCATTACTAGTCCTTCGATAGTTTGCCAATCGCTATTTCCTGTTTTTTCATACTCAAGGATTTCCGTCAGAGCATCTTCTCCTTCACCAATAACAGCAGCATCAAAAGGACTATCGTCAATATTAAAGTAATCTTCAGGAGAAACAGAAGTATGAACCCCTCCGATAATAATTTTAGCGTCTGACCTTTTTCGGATTTCTCTTGCCAATCTTGTGATATTGCTGAATTCTCCAGTATAACCAGTAAGCCCCACAATTCGTGAATTTGAGGCAATAACACGTTCGAGTGTCTCTCTAAAAACGTCTTCACGTTTTTTTTCGGTAAGCTTATTCATTGGAGAACGTTTAACATCTATGATTTCGGCATGATATCCTTTACTCTCAACCCAACCAGCCAGCCATAACAGTGCTTGCGGCATTATAGTTGAAGTTGCACGTAATGGAGAATTTATTAAACATACATCAGGGCGTTTCATTCACTGGTCATCCTTATTTAAAAATCGAGTTTATAACACCTTCGTTGATAAAATAACATCTCTGCTGGTAAATTCTTGCTGAACATAAATCTGCAATATAACTTCTGGATCGATCTGTACCAAACCAGAGTCAGAAAAACAATACAGCTTGTAACCATATTTCTGAGACAATTCGAAAAGAAGCTGTTTAAGGTGATCAGCCTTGTTCAGTACTTCCACAAAAATTACTGGTTTTTTGTTAGCAATATATTCCTGCAGTGAATATAATATGTTGTATTCATATCCTTCCACATCAATTTTTATAAGGTCCATTCCTTCGACCAAATCACGTGCTTCAAGAACATCAACCGTAATCATTTGCTTTGAAACTCTTTTTATGGCCTCGGCTCCTTCACTCAGGTAACAACCACAGGGTGACCCCTGAAAATCATTCACAGGGACCGCGAGAGTCATTTTATCCCTGTTTTTTTCCCCTACGATCGCTGCTTCAATAATTTCAACATTTGTAATATTGTTCAGTTTTAAATTCTTTCTTAAGAGTGACGAATTGTGAGGGTGCGGTTCGACTGCAACATAGCGTGCATTTTTGTTCGCAAGTGCCCCCTGAATGGTATGATATCCAACATTTGCTCCAAGTTCTAAAATTCCCTTTGATTGTTCGCACAGACGTTGCCAATAAACTGATTCCAAAGGTTCATATCCTTCGTCACCAAAAAAATATAACTTATTTACAAGAACTGAGTGACAAGCTGTAAGCCTGAAATGTGTTGTGTTACCGACCAGAAAAGAATCAATTGATTTGCTTATATCCTTATAGCTTAAAACTGACAGAATTTTGTGAAGCAGTTTCTTCTTAAATGTTCCGCTGTTTTCATTTATATATGAATTTTTTATTCGTTCAATGAACCAGATTGGAACAAACTTCAATACCCAGATGAGAATTTTCCGAATTATCATTTTTAGTTTGAGCATATTACAATGGTATCCTTTTTTCACTTTGACATTTTTCGGTCTTAAAGCTTCCAAGAGACCCCGCAGCCAGAAGCCATAAAGGCAGATACATTCCTATCCCCATATTTCTCGTCGCTAAGATAATCACTAAAAGATTCAAAGCTGCCATCCTTATCGCAAATAATGCGAGATAATCAGGGTTTTTCAGATTTCTGGTTATTTTTGTAATTTTCGTAAAAATTATCTCTTTAAAAAGGTACAAAAACCATATAGTTCCGAATATACCTACATTTGCCAGCAGCGTAACCAGTCCTCCTGCTCCAAGAAACCCGCTTCCATAGCCGCATCCGAATATTGGGCTTTGTTGAAACGACTGAAGCATTAATTTGCTGTCATGTAATCGTGATACACCAATCCCTGAAATTTTTAAAATTCCTAATTTAGCCATCGTATATTTAAAAATATAAGCGGGCTTGAAGACTTCTGTTGAACTTAAAATAAGCACTATAATCAGAACAACAAAAATAAACTTTATGATTCTAACAAAACGAGAAGAAAAATTCTTTTTTGAAGCTAGCATCGGCAAAAACAAAGCTAACAAAAGGACACAAAAACCTATTATTATAGTTGAACTCATCGTAGTAATAGTCATAACAATGAGAAAAACAATGAGCAGTTTATCTATTATTTTGCCAAACAGAATACCATAATTTATGATGTATACGGCTATAATTACAACCCCGCATAGCAGTACTTGCGACAAGACCCCAGGCTCTCTCATAATACCAGAAACCCTCCAGGCACCTAAGCTATCCTCGCTGACAATATTGCTGTACATACTTTCTTTTCCGATACTGATATTATTCATAAAATAACTATAAGTACCAGCAAGTCTTTCTCTGAATACCAGACTCAACAGAGCTGTTACCGCTACAAATGCCACACTTATAACAAACGTTCTTACCATCTCTTTGGCTGTAATAACACGAAAAGCTTTAAAAAAGGTTCCGAAGGCAAATATGGAAAACAGCAGATAAATCATCTGTGTAACATGCCGCATGCTGAAAATCGCCTCTGCACTACTTATGAAAGAGCCTGACCTGTTGAAAACAATGATCTCCGGATTTATGGCAAGAAATGAAAATAAGACCGATATTATAATCAGAACAAGCCCCAATTTTATTTGAATCGGCATTGTCTTTACGGACAAGCAAAGCTCCACACCGAGTGTATCTTTCCAATGTACCCGCTTCATAGTAAAAAGAAAACTTGACAGAATCGTTAGATACTGTGGTAGATTCAAACAGAAACTTTTATCAGTGGTGACATTTACTACCCCAAACGTATCAAATACAATAAAAAATATTACTACAAAAACAGTAACCCGATATTTGTTTATTAAAAGCAGAAACGTCAACACAAATATGGCGAAAAAACCAAAAGGAGTAACTTCAATCATTCAGATACCCTATGCTCTAATGAAAATTTGTGAATCAATAATTTTTTCTGCCAAATCAAATATATCGTCGAACACAGCATTCCAATTGAAGCAGCTAAGACAACTGTATTTATAGTAAGTGACTTAAATAAAAGCAAGTTAATACACACTATTAAAACATTAATGACAGATTGAATAACATAACTGAAAAACAAGCGTCTTACTTGCCCAAATCCCATCAATATATAAAGAGATGGCACCATCAGTAGCGTTAAAAATGTCCCTACAAGCATAATTCTGAAGGCTACAGGTAAAGAATCAACAAATTGGTCTCGCAACCAGATTTTTAATAATGGAGCACTTAACAAAAAAAGCACTATATAGAACAGACTCCCAGTGGTTATAATTAATTTAAACGCTTTTTTGTTTATAACGTGTATTTTCTCACAAGATCGTGCAGTCCGATCTACCTGGAGTTTACTGATCTCAGGCATCAATGCGCGAAACCCGGCCTCTAATAAACTACGACACTGAAAAGCTCCAGAGTACGCGATTTCGTAAACAGGAACAGCTCCCACACCGACATACCGTGAGAGCATAAGCTTGTTGAAAGGGCTAATCAACATATTAATTATACCACCACCGAAGATACCCCCGCCAAAATATAAAAGTTTTTTCAGGCGTGACGTATCCCAGTTTGAAATTTGCATCAACTGAACAGGTGCAAATTTGTGGATAAAAATAATGCTTACAATCAGAATATATATATATTGCAGAAGGTTGCCTATTACCAGACTCAAGACCCCGAAACCTGAAAAAAGCAGTATAACAGAAACCACTACTGCTAAGACTCGACTGCTTGCCTGGATATAGTTTGCTATATCCATTCTCCCCAATCCTGACAAGGCCGCAGTTAGAACCTGCATCACCAATGCAAGTACTGTCAATGCACCAACATAAGGTAAAAAATTAGTGACGATTTCAGCATTTCCATCACTAAGTTTAAACAACGTTACGATTTGATGCTTAAATGAAAGAATTATTAGGAATATCAATATGCCAAAGCTGAAAAGAAACACCATTGCTGTGAAAATGTACTTTTGCACTCCTCGCAGCTTCCCACTATTGTAATCTTCGGCTACCAATTTCGTAACCCCAGGAGAAACTCCAATCGCTCCCAACTGCGTAAATGTAAGTACCGTAGCTAATATTAACCATGCACCAAATATCTCATATCCGAGAAAATGCAGATATACCGGATAAGCAACAATATTAGCTAAAAAACTGATCGCAGTGGAACTGACACCTGAAACCATATTGATGCGAAGCTGACTGGAAAATAATCTTCTAATCATAAATTTCTGCTATTTTCAAAATTCGTATCAACAAGGTACAGGCACACTCCGTCCCCCTCGGTTGTGCTCATGGAAAAACCCGTAGGTTGCAATTAACCGCTGATAATTTGGAAATTTTATTTATTTAGCCAAAGACTTTTATTAATAAGTCTGAGTCAGTTTTTTTTGAACACCTTCCAACAGGAAGACTACGAACATCGATAACATTAGCGCTGCCACAAATACAAGAACACTTTTCTTAACCATACCCTTAGCGATAGTATAAACCTTTGGCTTTTCTACCAACGGTGTGGCACTTGCTATCTTATTTTCTATTTTGTAAATATAAGCCTTCAAATAATCCTGCATTTGCTGCTTATCTTCTTTATACTCAGCCATTGAATTACTCAAAAATATACCAAACTGCCCAAGTGTATAATACGAGGACATCGACTTATCAATATGAATGAGCAATGATTCATTTAATTTAAGCAAATCATTGTAATAGTCGTATTTCTCTTTATTGGCCTGGACTTGCTCCTGGAGATTAATTATCAGAGTCTCTGCCGCTTGTACCTGATATGCTAAAGGCAAATAGGCACCATAGGCACCCACATCGTTAAACTGTAAGGTAATGTCACTTGGCAACTTAGTGAAGCTTTCAGAACCGGTTTTTTTTAGATATTCCAGTGTAGATTTTTTCCTTTCCAACTCCATGTTTAACATGTACCTTGCACCTTCGATAGCAGCTATTTCCTGCTTTAAGCTTATGATGTTACTATTTAGTTCCTCTCTCACTGAATACAAAGGTATGATCTGTTCAAAATTATTTCTACAAACTAAGGCTATTTCCCGAATATGTTCGTTAGACAATGCTTTTACTCGCAGAATTAAAAGATTTCCTTTGGCTTGCAGAAGCTTCTCTAATTCCTCCATGCTTTCAGCCTTTGAAGGATCTATCGCTTCAAAATACGATGGTAAAACCTGGAAAGAAATAAAATTTCTTAAGTCTTCAGTGGTTTTAGCGTCGGTAATCATTTTAGCATAGTCTTTGAACGTTTTGGCTTGCAGCTCTGAAGAAATTTTTTCTAAATTCTCTGTACTGTAAAACTCATCCTCAAGAATTTTAAAACCCTTTTCATCCAGCCGCATATTATATACATAACTAATTTGATAACTGCGTGGCCAAAGAAAACTGGTCATCCCAACAAATAAACATGGCAACACAGATGCAAAAAAAATAAACCATTTTCGTTTCCAGAGAACTACAAAATAATCTATCAGGTTTATTTCATCTTCATATATGTGTGATTCTTCCTGAACACCGCTACCTACAGCTGGTTTGTCTAAACCATCTTTTTTCGAAATTGCCATATTGTTAGCCTCCTGCCAAAATCTTAAAAATGTTTGCAATCTCTTAACACGGATAAGCAAAAAACTATATTTACGCTGCTTCACTCGCCTTCTAACTTAAATTTAACTTTGTACGACAAAGGTGGATTGTACCGCCGCAAAAGACAATAATCAAGTTTTTTTTGCTTCAATCTGGGTTTCTTACCAGGGAACATGATATACCAAATAGTAAGGATAAGGCATATAAGCTGCTTTGATATTTTTTTATCATATCCAGTTGCATAGTTCAGATTTTGCTGATAGTATTAATATTGTCAGCAGAAAAGTTAAATATGCAATTGGCTGATATTCTTAAATTTTTTGTGGAGGTTAAAAATGTTCGAAACTCTTGATAAACTAATGCTTGCTGGTCTCGGTGCGGTTTCAATGACACGTGAACGTGCTGAGAAAATTTTTGATGAATATGTCAGTCGTGGTCAAGCCGAAAAAACTTCCAGAAGCGGATTTGTAAAAGACCTTGTGGATAGTGCGGAGGAAGGCAGGAAAAACCTTGAGAAACTTGTTTCCGACCAGGTACGTAAAGTAGTCAGCGAACTTAACATCGCCACCCGTGAAGACATTAAGCATATAGAAACAAAGCTTGATAAAATTCTCCACAGTAAATAATGAGCCTGGTACTACAAAAATTTAATTTCAAGCGCAAATTCAGGCAATTGAAACGTTATCGGCATATCATGGCTGTGCTTACCAAGTATGGTTATGAGGAAGCTGCCGCCGCGATGCAGAGTCGTTTTAAACTACACTTTTGGCACAGGGACGCGTCACACACTGAGCCTTCAACCAAACGACACAGCCGTGCGGCGCGTGCTCGATTGGCACTGGAGGAACTGGGGCCTATCTTTGTTAAACTCGGCCAATTGCTCAGTACCCGTCCAGACCTGATACCGCCCGATTATATTGAAGAACTCGAATTGTTGCAGGACCAGGTACCACCGGAAGATTCTAATAAAATATGCGCCGAAGTAGAAGAACAACTGGGAGGTAAGCTGGAAGATATTTTTGACAGCTTCGATCGCAAGCCAGTTGCCGCCGGCAGTATTGCTCAAGTACACCGCGCGGTTACACATGACGGCAAGGTTGTAGCAGTGAAAGTTCGTCGGCCTGGGATTGTTCAGACTGTTCTTACTGAATGTGAAATCCTTAAGGACCTGGCTGGGTTATTAAAAGCAGCACTTTTTGAAGGTGAAACTATCGATCCTCAGAAGTTGGTAAAAGAATTCAGTGAAGCGGTATCCGCGGAAGTGAGCCTGGACAACGAAAGGCGTAATCAGATACGTTTCTCACAAAACTTTGCTGACGACCCGACAATACATATTCCGCTGATATATGAGAAGTATTGCTCGGATGGCGTGCTGACCATGGAATACATAGACGGTATTAAGCCTACCAATGAAAATGTGACTGAAAAATCCGAGTTTGATCCTAAGATAATTGCGAAACATGGGGCAAACTTTGTTCTTCGACAGATTTTCGAGTTTGGTTTCTTTCATGCCGACCCCCACCCAGGTAATTTTTTTCTGTTGCCGGGTAATATACTTGTTCCAATCGACTTTGGACAAGTAGCGCATCTGTCATCACTTGACCGCAGGCTTTTGAATGAAATGGTACTGTCCATTGTTGACAATGAGGCCACCCGAATAGTCAACGCTTTAGAGTACGCCAACATGATAGATGAGAAAACTGACAATGACAAACTTCTGCGAGATACCGAGCAAATACTCAATACCTATAATAACCTGCCACTCAAAGAAATTCCTTTTGGCAAGTTGATATCGCAAATTTTTGACCTGATGCGTAAGCACCATGTCTGCCCGCCGGCACAATTTACTTTAATGCTGAAAAGCATGACAACTATCGAATCTTTTGCAACAGGCCTGGATCCTGACTTTGAGATTATCGAGCAACTGAAACCATACGCCAGAAAGTTCAGCCTGCATGACATGGATCCAAAACAAATACTGAGAAATGCCAGAAAAGCTATTCAGGGAGCCGGAGATATGGCTTCAAAACTGCCAAACGATATTAACGCCATTCTAAGCAAATTTCGACAGGGCAAATTCCAGTTAAGAGTGCACCATGAGCACCTTGAAGACCTGACCAAAACACTGGACAAAAGTTCAAATCGCATCAGCTTTGCACTGATCATCGCCGCTTTGCTGGTAGGCTCAAGTTTGCTTGTGCCGCAAGAAGGAACAGTTTTAGGTCTATTCCGTGTGCAAACATTTGGCATCGTCGGCTATGTCGTGGCGGCTATAATAGGCATCTGGTTGGTTATTTCAATTATCCGCAGCCGACATTTGTAAATTGACTTGTGTGTCAAATCGTTAAAATACATTCTTAGTACTTTCCGTATGTTCTTGCCACTTCAACCATTTTGTGTATGTTTTCTTCAGGCGTATCTCGACCACACTGATCCCCGGTAGAAAGAATAAATGCTCCATCTTTGCCTGCATCATCAATTGCTTTTTTAGCGGCATCTTCTACCTTTTCAGGCGTACCATACAGCATGATCTCGGTTGTGTGCAAATTGCCCATAAGAGCAATCTTGTTACCATATAAATTTCTGAGTTCTGAAAGGTCACAATCACCCATCGGTGGAACTTCCAGCGGGTTGATACAGTCTAAGTCTGTTTCTTCAACACATATTTTGACCAGGCCTTTTGATTTGCCACAGGTATGAAGCATACTTGGGATTGCCGCTTCTTTGAGAAGTTTTGTTCCCTCTTGCAGTGTAGGCAATGTATATTTACGGAACAAATCTGGAGATGCCAATGTAAAGGCTCCGCTTGCGCCAAAAAGCACATAATCAGGCTTGTATTCTATGGCTTTAGTAACGGCTGCTATTATCTGGTCATGTTGGAATTGACGCCACCTATCCAGAAGTTCTGGGCTGGTCATCATAATTTCAATTATTGTTTCCAGCTCTCCTTGTACGTCGTTTATCCATTTATGAAAACCTGGAAGTTCAACAGCAATTCCGAAAGCCTCTTCATCACCAATAGCAATTCTTTGTTCAAGCATTTCGCTGTCATCAACTTCTTCGCCGCATTGCTGTATGTAAAGCCATGTATCCAAATCGCCTTTGAAAGTCGCTTTTTTTATAGGTTTACTTGTGTAAGTTGGTGGGTCACCGACCAGGTATGAGGTCTCTCTGGATACTTTGCCTTTAGGGGTTTTCCATGTTTCAGCAACGACAATGCGGTCAGAACTTTTGCTTACAATCTTTTCTGTTCTGTCCCAATGATTGGCTGGTTTCAACCGAATTAAACCATATGAGCAATGCCATGGGTCAATATCAAAGTAGCGTGCTGCATCGATATATGCTTGCCAAAGTGGAGGGTCGTTATAAAGGTATATATCCCAGAATGGTTTGCGAGTTAATTTGCATGGTATCATATTAGATATATCAGGTGTAACTGGTACGCAATCCGGTTTAGCCTTGCTCATAGCATACAGAAATCTTTCTTTTTTCGTCATCATTTAGCCTTCATAATTTTGCCAACTAAATTTTCGTTATACAGTGGTGTATGCCATCTGAATTATCATGATTAATTGTAAGAACTATGAAGTTATACATCAAGCTTTTTTTTATGTACGTGACAATTTTAGTTACAAAAAAGCCTCTAAAGTGTAATTAGTTGCAATCTGTCAGCCAATAACTGGAAAAAATTGACATATCGTTCATGTCGACGATATCATCATTGTTCAGGTCACCTAATATATTGTTTCCATACCGCTGCCAATGCTGGGCAAGTATTAAATAGTCTTTGAAATTAACAAAGCTAAGATCGTCGAGGTATGGGCAAAGATTATCGCATACATCTCCTATGCCATCATGGTCAGAATCTGTCTGGCGAGGATTGTAGATAGCTGGGCAATTGTCGAGGTCGTCATTTAGACCATCCCCGTCAGTGTCAATGCAGTCCACGGTTTCATAGTTGTAGACGCCCTGCCAGTCGTTCATGCCGTTGATGACATCGTAAACATGGAGGTAGCCCTGAGAATCAAGCAAAGTTGCCGCAGCGTTGCTTCGGTTGCCGCTACGACAGATTATGATGATCGTATCTGTTTTTAAGAGATCGTGAAATGAGTTCTGGAAAACTTGGCTGTTCCATGGGTAAAGATATGAACCAGCTACATGGCCTGTTTCGCCGCAATATTCGGAAAAATCACGAACATCAACTACTATTGCATCGTGGTTAAAAGATATAAGAGAATTGGTATCGGGGACCGAAATATTTATATGCGCAAAAACTGGTAAGCTTGACATTAATATTAAAATTGTCTGTGAGACAAGCAATACGAAAAAATGTCTTTTCATACCAACTCCAAATTCTAATTCCAACTTTCCTGTATATCTGTGTTTTTCCAATTATATCACAATTAACTGATAATTCAAAAAAAACTGCACATAATCAGCTTTTGCCGTGTAATATGGGCATTTTTGCGGGATTCTTCGATAATGTTCTTGAAAAATATTGATAAAGTCGTATAATGATTGATTAGAGAGAGAGGTTGTTTTGCACATAAGCTTTAAAATTACGCTGTGTGTCCTTGCAATGTTGAAATTCCAAGCAGAGAGAATCTGGGCTGGTGGTTTTTGTCTACTCAGGTGTTTGGGGTAAATTAGGATAGTCTTATTCTGAAAGGTGACATAAAATGAACTGTTCAAAAATTACCTTTGCAGCCATTGCTATTATTTTTTCAGTTGCAGCATACTGTCAGGCAGGAATCATTGTTAATGAATTGCCTGGCGGGGAACTGTCTGTATTTATCTCTCCTGCGATGGGTCTGTCGTGCAATGAGTTTAATTTTGACCTGGTTTATGATACGTCAGAACTCATTTATAATAACAAATACTCTTTTTTTGGAACGCCTTGCAATTCTCCAATGGTGACGCTAACAAATAATAATCCTGTTAATGGTGTGCTTACATTTACGGTTTCATGGCTAAGTGAAATACGAGAGGTTGATTTTCTTGAGATATATTTTAAGGTAACCAATCCTGTTGCTGATGGAGTATCTGATTTCTCTTTTGCTAATGCAACCATTTCAAATTCCAGCGGCTCTTTTTTCTACCAGACTATTCCTGCTGAAGGTGATGACTTTTTCGACGTCATTCCTGAACCTGCAACAATTTTGCTGGTTGGGCTTGGTAGTGTAATTTTAAGAAAAAAGAAATAGAATAGTTTATCTTCTATTGCTGCTGCTTGGATTTTTCTATTTCGTCGATTAGCTTTTTTGCATTTATCTGGGCAGTTCTTATCTGGTCCTTTGACATTTTAGCTTTCATATCCTGTTTTAGTTTTTCTACATCAAAACCATTGGCACCAGCCAGTATCGCCCACTTGTAAGCTTCGACGTAATTTTCCTCCAGACCTGTTGTCTGAAAATACATAGTTGCCAGACTGAATTGTGCTTTTGCATTTCCTTGTTTTGCCGCTTTTGTATACCATATAACAGCTTCTTCCGGGTCAGCAACAACGCCCTTTCCCTGGTCATACATACAGCCGAGGTTATACTGGGCATTTTCATATCCGGATTCAGCAGCTTTTCGAAACCACTTTACCGCTTCGAGATAATCCTGTTCAACTCCCCATCCCGATGCATAATTTACACCGAGGTCCGATTGAGCCGGCGGGTATCCCTGTTGTGCAGCTTTGAGATATAGCTTGGCAGCTTCGCTGTCGTCCTTAGGTACACCTTTACCAGCAGCATAGTTTGCACCGAGGTTATATTGGGCAAGAGCATAACCTGCATCCGCAGATTTCCTATACCATTTACAAGCTTCTACGAAATCCTCTTTGCACCCCTGCGCCTGTGCATACATATTACCAACGAGGAATTGCGCAGCAGCATCACCTTGTTGTGCCGCTTTTTTGTACCAGAATAATGCCTGAGTATAATCTTGTTCCACCCCCTCCCCGCCATAATAACTGCACGCGAGCAAATATTGACCTGTCGTGTATCCTAAATCTGCCGCTTTTCGATACCATTTCACCGCCTCAGCACAATCTTTCTTTACACCGATACCGAGATCATACATACCGGCAACTGCACACTGGGCTTGTGGGTGATTCTGGTTTGCGGATTTAATATACAAATCCATCGCCTGGGTAAAGTTCTGTTCAACTCCTTTTCCATCTGCATACATATTTCCGAGCAGAAACTGCGCTTGCGGATGATTTTGCTCAACAGCTTTTCGCAGCCATAATAGTGCCTTTGGTAAATCTTGCTTAACTTCTATTGCCTGGGCATACATTGTTCCGAGCATAAACTGTGCATCTGCGTAGCCGAGGTTTGCAGCTTTTTCATACCATCTTATTGCTTCTACGAAATCCTTATTTTTTGCATAGGTACAGCCGAGTTTGTACTGGGAAGCAGGGTCCCCACCCCTGGCTGAGGTGACAATATCTTGCAAAGATTGCTCCGCTGATACAAATGAAGCGGTGAATAACAGAATAATTACAGCTATCGATCCAAATTTCATGCCTTACTCACTTTCTTTTTCTGGAAACCTTTACCATTTATCGCCCGATATGATAATAGTTCATCAATTATTTATCAATCCTGGTTTTTCAAATCTTTTTATCAACAGAGGGGGTATTGGGTTCGCTTTGGGTAAGCAATGGCTTTAAACATAGAGAAAAAAGTTTCTGATGCTCCTGCATGTGTGTGTTTTATCTGCATTGAGGGACGAATTGGCGGAGCTGAGAAAAGTTTACTGCTGCTCGGTGAGCTTGTTAAACAGCAATATCCGATTATTGCAATTTGCCCGACAGGTAGTGAAGTTGAAAGACATTTCGGGCTGATGGGTATTAAAAGCCTGAAGATCGAAACGATGCCAGGATGTATCGGAAATATTAGAAAAGGATGGTAC
>CAZBKA010000085.1:0-12928 GCA_964492365.1 uncultured Pirellulales bacterium
TCATAGGTATCGGCGGTAAACTGCCCAACGGAGAAATACACGACGGCAGAGCACCTGATTATGACGACTGGACAACAGAAAGCAGTAATGGCTTTAAAGGTTTAAATGGCGATATCCTGCTTTGGTATCCACTGCTTGGTCGATCATTCGAAATCAGTTCGATGGGTATCAGAGTTGACAAAAATGCTTTGCTCAAACAACTCAAAATAAGAAATGCAACAGATCGGGCGAAGATGCAATGGCACCAGATGCTCCTGAATGACCAGTTGCCGCAAAGTATAGGCGGAGGTATTGGTCAGTCCAGACTTTGCATGTTCTTTTTGAGAAAAATGCATATCGGTGAAGTGCATTCGAGTATCTGGCCTGTGGAAACGGTTAAAAAATGCAAACAGGCAGGTGTAAGGCTTCTTTAATTATTATATTTAGATAAATTATAGTACAAAAGGATAAGTAATGAATATCAGACTCAGCTTTCTCGGTGCAGCTCAAAACGTCACTGGTTCAAGACACATGGTCGAGGCTAACGGAAAGAGAATTCTCGTCGACTGCGGCTTTTATCAGGAACGGCAATTTGCAGATAGAAACTGGGACAGGTTCCCGGTAGAGCCTTCACAAATCGATGCAGTTCTGCTGACACATGCACATCTGGATCATTGCGGTCTGCTACCCAAACTTGCTAAGGAAGGTTTTAAGGGCCCGATATATTGCACTGATGCAACAGCTGAAATTGCAAAAATAATTCTGCTCGATTCGGCAAATCTGCAGGAAGAAGATGCTGAATTCAAAACGAAAAGACATATCAAAGAAGGCAGAAACCTGAAACCAATAAAGCCGCTTTATACAATCGAAGATGCTGAGGCATGTTTTCCGCAATTCAGTCCGGTCGAATATAGAGAAGTTCAACCCCTGGGGCCTGATATAGAATGCACTTTTTATGACGCGGGCCATGTGCTTGGTTCCTCTTTTATCAGAATGAAAGTAAAACAGGAAGGCGAAGAGAGGATAATTATCTTCTCCGGAGATATGGGAAGACCAAACAGGCCTATCATATGCGACCCAACAGTATTCGATGAAGCTGACTATGTTTTGATCGAGTCAACTTATGGCGACCGGGTGCACAATGACACAAAGGATATTAAAACAGCAATCGGTGAAGTCATTAACACAACAGTATCGCGCGGCGGTAAAATTATTGTGCCAAGCTTTGCCTTGGAACGCAGCCAGGATCTACTTTATTATATTAACGAATTGCTGTATGAAAGAACTATCAAACCAATTAAAATTTTCCTCGACAGCCCAATGGCAAATAAGATCACCAAAGTTTTCCAGGATCATCCAGAATTATACGATGAGGAGATGACAGAGCTTGTTCACAGTCAAAACTCGCCTTTTAAAATAGCAAATCTTAAAATGGCAAAAACGACTGATGAGTCTAAGGGCATCCTTAATGTTACAGAGCCTTTCATTGTAATCGCAGGCTCTGGTATGTGTACTGGCGGCAGAATTAAACATCATCTCAAAAATTATATCTCCGAACCCAAAAATACGATAATGTTTGTTGGATACCAGGCAATAGGAACACTGGGCAGGCAAATCGTAGATGGTGAAAAAGAAGTCAGAATACTGGGTGAAAAGAGAATCGTGCGAGCAAATATTGTCAAAATCAGCGGTTTCAGTGCTCATGCAGATAAAAATGAACTACTTAACTGGTTAAAACATCTGAAAAAAACTCCGAAAAAAGTTTTTGTTGTTCACGGCGAAGAAAGCAGCTCTGAAAGCTTTGCAAAATTTGTAAGAAAAGAGATGGGCTGTGATGTTATTGTACCAAGTTACAGAGATACCGTAATCCTGGATTAAGAACTTAAAAATCGGCAAAGTAAAAAGGGCCTGTATACAGAATATACAAGCCCTTCATTTTTTTACGTAAAATTTTACGGTTTGGTATTAGCTGTTTTTCTTACGAATGAGAGAAAAAGCACCAAGGCCGAGCATAACCAGTGTTGCTGGTTCTGGAACGTTGTTCATAAGGTCAGTAATTTCACCGGCACTTAAAGCTCTGTTATAAAGGTAGAACTCATCCATAAGACCGGTAAAGTTTCTTCTGTCATCAACATTGCAGCCAATATATGCTCCATAATTATAGTTATTTGCAAGGTCATCTGCTACAGCAACAGGAACGTCGTATGCAACGCCACCAATGTAGAGAATTGCTTCTGCAGCAGCTTTATCATAGGTCAGTGCAACGTGAATCCACTGATTAACTGTTCTATTGCCGCCACGACTGGTACCGTCTGTAATAGCAGTCCAGGCACCTGTAGACTCATCAACGCCTCTTAGTGTTGTCCTCATGCCGTTAGATTTTACCTCAAAGTGAGGTACCCATATAGGATTAGCCGCATTAGCTGCGTTTTCTGCGTATGTACAGAAAATAGCATTAGGATTAGTAAGCTGAGAAACACTTGCCCAGCATGAAATCGTAATTGCAGAAGTCGGAATGCCGTTGAAATTAGCGCCATCAAGGTCGAACCAGCTTCCAGATGGTGTTACAATATTGCCCAGACTATCCTTATAAGTATTTGTCAAACGGTCATAAGTTGCAGTACCTTCCTTACCGCCAAAAAGTGCAGCTCCGCCATAAACGCCTGCTGCTGAAGTTATATCACCCTGAATTGTGCCATCATTGCCCATACCCGAACCATCAGCACCAAGGTTACCAGCATTGTCAAATGACAAATAGGCAACAAGACCATCGGTGAAAACAGGACCAGCTGAAACTGCTGCTGTCAGGGCGAGCAAAACTACTAAACTAATTAATTTTCTCATCGTACTCTCCTTCTTCAAAAAATAAAAATATTCTACCTGGTAAGATACCAGCTAACATTCCTACTTAATCAGGAGACATCTGGAATTGGTTCTCTCTATCCAAACACTCTCCTCTTAAATCCTAAAAAAACAGATTCAAGAGTAATACATCTCACACTTCAAAGCCTAATTGTAGCTTTTATTGGACTTAATGTCAACTAAAAACTACCTATATTATGTAAAACTCGCATTTTGTTTCGCAAAATCAGCATTTTTCGCAATTCTGTTCGGTACTTTGTTTGCTTTTGTTAACTTTTTTTATTTGGTCGACATCAATTTTCAGGATATCCAGAGATCATTTATTGCAACAATCCAACGCACCGAACAAAACTGTAAAAAAAGGGGAAATATAAAATTTTTCATATTTCCCCTGTATAAATTACCTAACAGGCCTTATTTTTTACAAATTTTCCTTCTTTTCATCCAACCAACAAGACCAGCGCCAAGTCCACCAAGCAGAATTGCACCTGGAACCGGAACGGCGACTATTGAGATATTGTCAACATAAGCACCTGTAGCACCAGTCAGCCCAGTAAACTCAAGCCTGTAAGCACCTGTGCCGCCAACACCATCACCAGCATTTGCAGTCCAACCAAGGTCTATAGCATTCTGATGAGCCTCTGCTGATTCGTCCGAGAAATACTTATTCGCGATGACACCATCTATTAAGACCGTAACTCCATCGGGCTGAGGGTTGTTTGTGCTAACTAATGCTGAGAAAGCGATAGTCACGTTATCAATTGCCAGATCCCAGAGACCATTGGAACGATTCAGAGTAAATTCATAATGGTGCGATCCCGTCAAGTTACCAGTTGTGGAGTATGGTCCATAATCAGTATCAAGGTTATATGAGCCATTAAAGATATTAAAAGACCCAAGCCAGCTATCGCTATTGTCGTCATTCAAACACCTGATACGGAATGCCGCCTGTCCAACTGGAAGCGTATAATTTCCATAGCTGTAATCAAAAGAGATTTTTGTGACATCGGCCGATGTTCCTGCCCTACTATCAAACTCATAAGGCGAGCTTGTCAAAGTTCCTAAATCGACAGAGCCAAAAACACTTGTACTGGCCAATACAACAACTACTGCACAAATATATACTAACTTCTTCATTTCTAATCTCCATTTTCTAAAGTTTTAAAATTGTTTTTTTATATTACAGACCTTTTTCATCCTTAACCAACCAACAAGGCTGACACCAAGGCCGCCAAGCAGAATTGCACCTGGAACCGGAACAATTACAAGAACATCTTGCCCAAGGGTAATTCCGTCAGGGTACATAATATTCAAGACTTTAACATTCTTATTGGTGTAACCACCGGCAACTGCGGCATTGGCCATAGCTATAATATCGGTAGTCGAACTCCATGATTGAGTAGTCCGCTCTTCTTCGTAAAGCCAGATAGCCTCCTGCACATAAGCAGCTCGCTTATTTACATCAGCTATGCCAAAGGTGTTTCCGCTTAAATATTCTGTATACAGCCATGCAGTCTGGTTGCAAATTGGATCAGAACCATTAATGGCACCGTTGCCACCCGTAATAGCACCATCACTGACCGTTGCACCATACGTGTTTTTACTCCCAAGTATGAGGGATTCGTTCCATTCCAAACAAAATGTAGTTAGAGTAGAACCATTTGCATGACCTGGTATATTTTGGAGATTAGTAAAGACCATCTCTACTGCCCAGTTACCCTGGGGATAATTGAGGCCGTAACCTACACCAGTTGTGCCAGTTGTATAGTAGCCTCCAATGGAACCTAATGGTCCCCATTCTACTGTCCCCAGACCCATTGCCGGTAATACCATCGCGGCAATTACCAACATAATCACTAACTTCTTCATAATACCTCCGTCAAAAAAATATAATTTTCTCTTTGCCACACTGGCAATTTGCTTTTAAGTAAATATGCAAATCTGTGAGCAAAATTATCAAATGATGTAAATACTTGTGATGAACACCACCAATCGGAGGTTCTCACGGACAGATATGCGAGTGAAAATCGTAAACTTTTAATAATTGCAGAAAGATATGAATGTAAACTTGATGGCGCTGAAAGCAAAAATGAAACCAACCACACATCAGAACTGTATTGATGTGCTATAATTGTTTTTTTCCCGTGATTGTCCACAAAACTGCCATCACCTGCTGTTGCCATCCGGCGAAGCAAACCAATGTATCTTATGATTTGGACGTCAGAGGTGGGTATAATAAAATCTTTGTGCTCACATCCAGCTTCTTTAGCAGAAGGCTGTACAATCTTTATCTTGTTACAATTGGCCAATAACTGCGGAACAACATTCACACTGGCAACACCAAGGTATAATGCCCCAGAGACAATCCTCATCCAAATTTTGCGATCTTTGACAAATGAAACACACAGAAAACCAGTCAGAACCATTAAAAATGTCGCAGGTATGGCTGGCAGTTGTTTAATAGCAATTGAATTGATAATCGTAACAGGAGGCTTTGAAAGCTCTTTTCCTATCTCGATAAAACTGGAAGCCGAAGAATCAGCAACTTTGAGCAAACAAGAACTGGACTGAACCTGCATAGTTATATCATGAGATAAAACAAGTGGAAAACCGCCTGAGTCAGCAACCGCAGGTGAAGCATTGGCTACTATTAATAATAACAATCCCATTACTACAAGCAGATTTTGAATCTTTTCATCAATCACTTCCGCCTCGCTTTTAGTCACCACAAGCTCACAAAAATGCTAACAATTCACAACGTACAAACAAATCACGCGCAAAAAATAACATTCAATAACCTGATGATGTTCTAAGGAGGAGCCCCCTTGCCGGAGGGTTATCTCGCATAAAACCACTCACCGTAAGCCACTATGATACAAATAATTATCTCTTTGTCAAGGAAAAAACTGCTTAGACTTAGTTTTCTACGTAAAAGACTGTGTTTTGGTGTGTTTTTACAGAAAAAATTATCTTCCAATTCTGTGGCGATGTGACGAAACTATGTTTAGATATCAAAAAAATGTTAAACTTGGTAAATATCTGAATTATATTTGCTACCATCAGATCATTTAGGGAAATATACCGTTATCAAACAACATGCGTCCGATGATTAATCCAGACAGTACCAGTGTTTTATTACCGGTATGAGTTCAGCTTCATTTTTGGCAGCGATAAAATCAGCCTGTGCTTTTTTACGCTGAGGATGACGCTTGCTATAATTGACCAGAAATTTTCTGAAATATCTTGCAGCTTTGCCGGGTCTGTATATTTCCTGTACCAACTCAAAATGCTTCAAAATGACCTGCCCCTGCTCATTAAGGCCCGGCGAAGCAGGTTTGGGGTTGCCTGCCAATACCTCTTTCAAGTCTGAAAACAGCCAGGGATTTCCTATGGCACCACGTGCGATAATCACACCATCAATTCCGGAGTCTTTCATTTTGTTTACAATATCATCAGCTTCAAAAAGATCACCACTGCCAACGATAGTTGTTTGCGGAAACTCCTTTTTCAGTTGTTTAAGCAGTTGCCAGTCTGCTTTGCCGCGGTATTTCTGCATAACAGTTCTGCCATGAACGCCAAGGCAATCAATACCTTCGGCGGAGACCATCTCACAAATTTTCCAGAATTTGTCTTTGTCCTCTTCACTGCCTTCATAGCCATAACGAATCTTCATTGTTACAGGGCATTTGACCGCATCGCGAACACTTCGAAAAATTTTTATTACAGTATCTGGATCCTTCAAAAGAGCACCGCCCCTGCCCCTTCGCAAGACTTTCGGTGCAGGACATGCAAAATTAAGGTCTATGAGATCATAACCGATACCGACAAGCCCATTTGCCGCATCAACCATCATTTCAGGTTCAGTGCCTAATATCTGCGCCCCTACAGGGTGTTCATCTTCCCGAGGCTGAAATTCTTTTCTACGCAGCAACTTAGGGTGCATAGCACTTTTAGCCAGCACAACTCCGGCAAAGGTAAGCGGACAACCACAATCCACCGCTATCCTCCGCATAGCATAATCGCTGTAGCCACTAAGGGGTGCTTGATAAAATGAATGTTTTAATTGTAATGAGCCTATTTTGAGCATTGGTTTATGAAACTAAAATAACAGCATTATGCTTTTTTCTTACGATCTGCAATGTAGCTTAGAAAAAGCCCAAGTTCAAAAAGCCCGTAAAGCGGTATAGCTAATGCTATCTGGGAAATAACATCCGGCCCGGGAGTAACAACTGCGCCTATTATAAAAGCCGCCAAAAAGACATACTTGCGGATTTTTTTCAGGTATTCAACAGATACCAACCCTATTCTAGTCAAAATGAAGATCGCTATCGGGGTTTGAAATGATAACCCAAAAACAAGCATCATAATTGTTACAAATGAGATATAGTTCTGAAACGTCCACGCAGTATCTACCCTGAAATACGAGTTAAATTTCATAAAAAACTGCAATGCCATCGGTGCGACAACAAACATGAAAAATAACGCTCCGGCAACAAAAAGAGCGGCAGAAAAAGGAACCGCCATCGTGACATAACGGCGTTCCCTGGGATAAAGCCCGGCAGCTACAAACATCCACAAATGATAAAAAACCCATGGAGAGGAAACGATCAATCCGGCTACAAGAGTAATTTTCATATAGCTGGCGAAAACGTCTGAAGGTGCAAGACTTTGCAGATTGGATTCATTGCCTACAACGTCGGTAAAAGGAATTTCGATAAAAGCAATTATTTTCTGACCAAAGAGAAGACACAGTGCCGTTGCGATCACTAAGCCGACAATAGCAAATAAGAGACGCCTTCGCAAATCTTCGAGGTGATCGCCAAGGCTCATCGTGGATCTGAGGTCCAAATCTTCCTTTTCTTCTAAATCGCTCATGTCTGCCGTTGAATTAGATTCTAATATCTACTTTAAGAACGATCAGTTTATTTATCAAGATTTTTGAAACCTGCTGCTTCTTTGGTCTCATTAACAATGTCATCTTTAGCCTTGTTTACTTCTTTCATGACATCGTCTTTGGTTTCATTGGCCTCATTGAGCCCCTTTTTGAATTCGGTAAGACTCTTACCAACACTTCTGGCAATCTCGGGGAGGCGTCTTCCGAATATTAACAATGCAACAATCGCTATAATAACGAGTTCAAATGGACCAGGTGTCCACATTCCCAACATATCAAAAGTCAAACCGTTCATTTTTATACTCCTATCTTAATTATTCAACTATATATACCAACACATAAACAGCTTCAAGAGCCAATTCTGTACGATTGACAGAAGCATAAGCGGGGACTATAATCTGTTTTGACGGTATGGTCAAGTAATTTGCAATTAAATGTAGGGGCCGCCATGACAGCGATAACAGATAAGACTAAACCGGCAGAAACTGCTGCGGGATTGATAATCCTTGCAGTGCTCATTCTTATTGCCTACTCCGTTATCGCAATTCAATACGATTATAATATGGAAAAGTTCGGTATTATTACCAATAAGCCTACAGATACATCCGAAAACCAGCAGCAGACAGAAGCTCGATTCATCAGCAAACTCATGCCGAAAGGCTTTAATAGTGTGTCCCAAGAAGAAAGCTATAATTCTGAAAATTTATATGAGAAAATCGACGGCAAAGCCCCGCTTTATACTGAAACCGGCTTTAAGAGCTTAATATGTCAAAGATTTGCCGGCGAAAATGATGAAAACCTGATTTTCGAGGCCTATCTGTTTGAGATGGATACAGCAAGAAATGCTTTTGCCGTTTACAGCGTTCAAAAGCGTGAGGACTCAACAGATATTCCATGTGAAGGTTTCGGGTATAAGACAGACAACAGTATATATTTTTGCAGCGGAAATTTTTACTGCGAAATGATAGGTTTTGCCCAGTCGCCGGTTTTAATCAAAGCTATGGAAGAAGCAGCTGTCAATTTTATCTCGGATAATAAATCCAATGCACAGATAGAGGAAATGGAGCTTTTCCCAAAAGAAAACCTCGTTGCAGGCAGTGTTAAATTTTACCCCAGCGATGCTTTTGGTTATGACGGGTTCAAAGATGTTTTCAGTTGCCATTACGAAATAAAAGGCCAAACCGTAACGGTTTTTTTGAGCAGGAGAAAAACCACAGAGCAGGCTAAACAAATGGCGGATGGATATTTAAAATTTGTAACTGATAATGGCGGGACCATAAAAAAAGCACAAAATGAAATTCTGAACGACAGAGTTCTGGATTTCTACGATACTACTGAGATTGTTTTCTCAGCGGGAAATTTTGCGGGAGGAATACATGAGGCTGAAGATCAGTCGGCTGCTGAAAATATTGCCAAGCTTTTATTAGAGAATCTAAATAATCTTTCCGGTGGAGATAACAATGGGGGTAAATAATAACGACAAAAATCTGGACAGGCGGAACTTTATTATCCGCTCTGTCAAAGCTGGCGCGGCGGTAGCTGCTGCAGGGATCGGCTCAGCGATGCTTTACGACAAAGACGGCCCTGCGTCAGGTGACGGGAAAAACCTGGTGACACTGCCCGACTTTTCTGTGCCCCAAAAAGACGGCAAAACTATAAGCATTGTAAAAGGCTCCGACCGGATAAAAACTGTAAATAAAGCGATTGACCTTTTAGGCGGCATTGAAAGATTTGTCCAGAAAGGCGATATCGTAGTAATAAAACCTAATGTCGCATTTGCAAGCCCGGCATTTTTAGGGGCAACTGCACATCCCCAACTCATAGCTGAAGTTGTCAAGCTGTGCTATTCGAGAGGCGGAGCAAAACAGGTTATCGTAACAGATAATCCGATCAACGATCCGGCAAGCTGTTTTGCAATAAGCGGTATCGGAAAGGCTGCAACACAAGCTGGAGCCAAAGTGTTGTTGCCGGATGATAAGCTTTTTGAAAATGCTACGGTAAAAGGCGGCAAGTTAATAAAAAACTGGCCTATATTTTATAGCCCATTACAAAAAGCAAATAAGCTGATAGGTATCTCACCAGTAAAAGACCACCATAGAAGCGGCGCATCACTGAGTATGAAAAATTTTTATGGTCTGATGGGCGGCAGACGCAATATCTTTCATCAGGATATTCATACGATAATAACCGAAATCGCAATGCTGTTTAAGCCTACGCTTGTCATACTTGACGGAACAAATTCGATGATGCACAATGGTCCGACAGGCGGATCAGTTTCAGACCTGAGAGATACCAACACCCTGATTGCAAGTTGTGATATGGTAGCGGCGGATGCTTTTGGTTGCGGTTTGCTTGATATGAACATTTCTGATCTGCCTTATATAAGGATGGCAGAAGAGGCCGGCTGTGGAATCAGCAACTATGAATCTCTCAAGCCGATAATGGCAAATTTTAGTTAAAGGTACAGATATGAAAATTATCACCACAAGAAGAATAAGTCAGATTTTCTTTTTTGGTTTGTTTGTCTGGTTCTGCATTGTCAGCAGCTTAGGCGAAAACATAAACCAGCTTAGAGGCTGGCCTATAAATATGTTTTTGCATATGGATCCGCTGGTATCTGTCGCAACTATCCTGACGACACACACGTTATATGCACCTTTGATATTGTCACTCGCAGTAGTCATCCTGACAATAATCTTCGGTAGATTTTTTTGCGGCTGGGTGTGCCCTTTCGGGGCGATACATCAATTCGTAAGCCATATAGCTCATAATCGTAAACCAGCTGCTAAACAAATCAAGCTTAATGACTATAGCAAAGGTCAAAACACAAAATATTATATCCTTATATTATTTTTGACAATGGCAGCGATCCCGATGGCTGGTGCCTCTCTGCAAACAGGGCTTCTTGACCCGATACCTTTGGTGACAAGATCATTTAATCTTCTGCTGATACCCGTCATTGACCGACCTTTCAATTTTTCCTCTTTGATGGACAGGTTCTACGACGGTGCATGGTTTGTACTTCTGGTATTCGCATTACTGGTTATGATGAATCTTTACAAACCAAGATTTTTCTGCCGCTATATCTGCCCGCTGGGTGCATTGTTCGCTATATTGGGCAGGTTCTCTATCTGGAGAATCGGTAAAAATAACCAGCAAAAGTGTACAAACTGCAAGCTTTGCGATAAAAACTGCCAAGGCGGATGTGAACCAGCAGATAAAATAAAGATAAGCGAATGTCTGCTTTGTTTTAATTGCAGGGACAATTGCAAAGATGGGTTAATAAGCTATCAGACAACTGCGTCAAAAGCCGGTGAAATCAGAAACCCTGATATTAATCGAAGAGGCTTTATGTTTTCAATTGCAGGAAGTTTGTTTGCTGTTCCTGCGATAAGGCTAAGCAATGAGATAGGAAGTAACTGGTCGGCAAGCATCATCAGACCACCGGGAGCATTAAGTGAAGAAGAATTTTTGAAACGCTGTATCAAGTGCGGCCAATGTATGCGTGTATGTCCGACGAATGTTCTTCAGCCTGCAAGTATAAAACCTGGAATCGAAAACCTCTGGACACCGATATTGAATAACCGCATCGGCTCCAGCGGCTGTCAATATAATTGCGTTGCATGTGGTCAGGTGTGCCCTACCGCTGCCATCAGACCAATAACACTCGATGAAAAGCATGGCAAAGGTGAATTTGAAAAAGCCGGACCTATAAAAATGGGAACCGCATTTGTCGACAGAGGCCGTTGCCTGCCCTGGTCAATGAACAAACCTTGCATTGTCTGCCAGGAAAATTGTCCGGTAAGCCCAAAGGCAATACATACCTTCGACTATTTTAAAACTGTAAGAGATGGCAAATTTACTGTTAAAAACACAACCGAAACTATGATAGAAACTATCGAAAGCAGTATGGCAGAAGATAAATTCAGCTCAGGTGATTATTACTGCACGATAGGCGAAGAAAAGCCTCGAAAAATCGTTTCTAACAGCAAAAACAAATTAGAAATAGATCCTGCTGATAAATTTACAAACATTCCAGCCAAAGACAGCGTATTTGAAATACAGATACGCCTTCAAGGTCCGGAGGTTGATATTGAAAAATGTATTGGTTGTGGTATATGCGAACATGAATGTCCGGTTAGCGGTTTAAAGGCCATCCGGGTTACCGCTGAAGGAGAAACAAGAAGCAACGACAGGGGGTTGTTGCTTTAAACGCCTATTTTAGGAGTTGATAAAATGCAGGAAAAGAAAAACCTTATTAACAGAAGAAATTTATTAAAAAGCCTTGGTGTAGCCGGTCTGGGATCGGTTATGGCAAAAGCAGAAGATATCGTACCAAAAGTGGAAGAGCAGAAAAAAGACACAACGAACGAAAATCCACAAGTGCCCAGAAGAGTGCTCGGGAAAACCGGAGAAAGTGTTTCGACGCTGGCACTTGGAACAATGTTCAATGTTATCGAAAATCAGATAATGCTGCGTAAATGTCTGCAATGGGGTGTTAATTACTGGGATACCGCATATGGATATGCTGGCGGCAACAGTGAAATCGGAATCGGTAAATTCTTCGAGAAGAGTCCGGAAAAACGAAAAGACGTATTTATCGTAAGTAAGGCCTCTGGTGCAAAAAATGCGGAAGAAGTCGAAAACTGTCTGCAGGAATCACTGAAAAGAATGAATACCAACTATATTGATATGTATTACGGCGTGCACGTTTTGGATGACATTTCACAGATGACTGATGAACTCATCAAGTGGGGTGAGTCTGCGAAGAAACGTAAACTCATAAAATATTTCGGGTTCAGCACACATAAAAACATGGCTAATAATCTGATGGCGGCTTCGAAGATGCAAGGCATTGACGCCATCCTTTCGACTTACAACTATCGTCTCACAAAAGATCAGGCAATGCAGGATGCGATACAGGCATGTTACGATGCAGGCATCGGAATAACTGCAATGAAAACACAGGGATTAAAAATCGAAAGCAACGAAGACAAAAAACTAGCTGAACATTTTTTAACCAAAGGCTTTACCGAAGGCCAAGCCAAAATCAAGCTGGTACTTGAAGATCAGAGAATCGCTTCGGCATGCGTCGGCAGAGGCAACTTGAGCCATCTTATAGAAAATATCGCGGCAGTACTCGATAAGACAAAGCTTGCAAAAGAAGACCATGATTTCTTCGAACAGTATGCA
>CAZBKA010000086.1:0-12705 GCA_964492365.1 uncultured Pirellulales bacterium
AAGAAACTTTTTATTTCGTCGTCAGATATGCCAAGCTTTTTCAATATCCGTGTGTACAAATCTGTACCACTGGCAGAATCAGTTTCGCTGCTTTCTTCATTTTCCTGAGACGGCAATTTTATTTCTGCTAACATTTGTTTGATCCCGTCTATGTCCGATGTTTGGCTGTCATCGGTAAACAGCTCGCCGAGTTTTTCTTTCATTTCGACGATTGTCTTTTTTATCTTAGTCAACAGTTCTTCCCGCGTAACCAAATCATCACCATCGGCATCAATATTATCAAACGCCTCTTCTGAAATACCAGATTCTTCAATAGTGAGTGCACCATCGCCGTCACTGTCTTTTCCCCTAACTACCTTGCTCGAATCATTGGACAGAGACGTCATCAACGCAGATGATGCAGAACTGTCAATTCCACTGATAGACATTTAATATTCCTTTCCAATATTATTTACATTCCCAGCTTTAACTGTCATAAAATTAAATGTGAAATGTTTTCAACAATGTAATCAGAATGCAACAAACGTGCCAATTACCTACAAAAGATATTTTTTGGAAGACATTTTACTTGAAAATATTTATCTTGCCTGATTGTTAATCGAAATAAAGGGAATTTGGCGGAAAACTACTATTGATATCTGGTGAAATTTCTGCATGCAAAACAAAGCTGAATGTCCTTGTACTGTAAAATTATTATACTATGCATACATATTTGCTGTAAGTTTGGCTCGGGGAAAGCTTGAGTTTTCGATATAGATTTGATATTGTGTTAAAAAAGAGGCTCAGCGGCGTGGCTGAAGCGAGAAATACGATGTTACATGGGAAATCATGAATAATCGTTGTCAGGCAAAGATCGGAGTGCACAGATGAAAAAGATTGGGATCGTTTTCCTCGGATTGGTCACAATTGCTGCTATTATTATATTTGTTCCAATGGCGTTGGATAAGTTTTTTCCTCATACGGCGTCGGATAAGTTTTTTCCTCATGATGAACGCTTATCATACCTGATTACTTTTCTTATAATTATGCCAATTATATTTCTTGTTGGCAGTGTTGTTACGGGGTATTTCAGCTACTATGAAGTGGAGAGTAAGTGGGGACTTATCTGGCTGGCACCGATTCTGTATTTCAATCTGATATATATTGGTGTGACCTTCGCAGGGTTTCTATTGCAGTTATTCGTAGATGCTTATAAGCCGAGTAATGCAGGTTTTCTGTCCTGGTTTTTTGGCATTTTAATCGGCGTATACTGGTATCTGGCTTCGTTAGCAGGTGTCTTATTGGGATATTTTATCAGGAGCCGGATACTTAGCTGGTGGTATGGCGATTGAAAGCTGATTACTTTTTTTTGTTTTTTTTAATGGTAAAAGTTTACTTGCTAAATTGCAGGCGGGGCAATATTATCGGGGGAGTAATTGTTATTTTAATCGCAGATAGAACTGGAGAATTTGATGGCTCATATTTTTATAAAAGATGTTACAGCGGGTAAGCAAATCGATGATATTTATATGGTACATGACCCGATACTTAGAAGCACAACCAACGGCGGGCTTTATATCGCGATGTATTTGTCAGATAAGACCGGGCAATTAAACGGGCGAATGTGGCAGGCAACGGAGTCGGCTTACAACAGTTTGCCTAAACCTGGGTTCATCAGGGTGCAGGGACGCAGTGAGCTTTATCAGAATAATTTACAGATAGTGGTAAATCAGTTTCAAACTATCGAAGCAGAACAGGTGGAAATATCAGATTTTCTTGCAAGGACGGATAAGAATCGTAAAGAGATGTTCGAGGAAATAGTTGGGATGCTTGGGAAGATTAAAAACGAGCAGATTGCTATGCTAGTTGGTGCATTTATAGCTGATAAGGAACTGATGAAGAATTTCTGTCAGGCACCGGCAGCAGTTAAGATGCATCATAATTTTATCGGGGGGCTTCTGGAGCACACCAATGGTATGATGAAAGTTGCCAATGTAATACTGCCCTTCTATCCGAAAGTTGACGGCGATCTTGTTCTGGCGGGGATATTTCTGCATGACATGGGCAAGACTGAAGAGCTTAGTTACGATATGGCTTTTGAATATACAGACTCGGGACAGCTTATCGGGCATATTTCCAAGGGCATAATGATGCTGCAGAGAAAGGCTGATGATCTCGCGGAAGCTGGAAAGGTAGTCGATAAAAACGTACTTGATTTACTGGGCCATATTATTTTGGCGCATCATGGACAGTATGAATTCGGTTCACCGAAACTGCCCGCGACGGCTGAGGCATTTATGGTAAATTATATCGATGATCTGGATGCTAAGATGAGTCAGGTTACCAGTGCAATTGACGAAGAGCCTGGTGATTCTAACTGGACTGGATGGCAAGGGTCGCTCGGAACTCGGCTGTACAGGAAGACTTTGGAGTAGAAAATAGATAAAATAGATAATCTGGGTGCCACGTATTTTTACGGTTTTTCAAAAAAAATGAAATAATCTGAAACTATTGTGCGTCTTATATAGTATAAGTACAATAGGAAATGTATACGATGCCATCCACATTACAAAATAAAAAGAAACTGTACTCGGCAATCTTAAAACTGCCTGAGGGATATGTTGAGCCAATGGTGTTGCGTTATGTCAAGGGACAAACCAGCAGCAGGATCGCAGAGACCATGGGTATAAGTATTGAGAGTGTAGACAGCAGACTCCTCAGGGCAATGAGTCGAATGCGAGGCCTTCTGGAAGATACCGACGAGCAGGATTAATGGTCTAGGGGCAATTCACAATTTGAGCACACAAGAATAATTTGCATTTTGTTTTTTAAATGTTTGATTTGGCGTGCGGTCAGCTGTTAATTTCTATGCAGTATTGTTTTATTGCTTTGAGTATTATTTGACTGTACTGTTTGGACTTCTTTTCACCAACACCTTTTACGAGAAGGAAATCATCTTCGGTAATCGGTTTTTTTCTGGCCATGTCACGCAAGGCAGCATCGCCGAAAACTATATAGGCAGGAACCTTTTTTTCAGAGGCAATTTCAGCACGTAATTTCCGCAAAATGTTGAACAGTTCTCTGTCAACGCCCTGCCATGAATCTGATACTGTTTTGGATAGTTTTGTTTTGGTTTCTTTTTTTACAGGCTTTAGCAATCGAGGTGTCAGTTGTCCCTTTAGAACCTGCAGGCCTTTTTCTGTTATCGTCAGAGTATTGAATTCACCGGTTTTTTCCAGGCAAAGCTGACCAACTAACTGTTCAATCCAGTCGCGGACGTTTTTTTGCGGGTGCTGTTCGAGAATCCCATAAGTGCTAAGCGTGTTATGATTGTTTTGCCGGATTCTCTGATCCTGTGAGCCTACGAGTACCAATGATGTATATTCGGCACCGAACTGCTGATTCATACGTGCGACGCAGGAGATTATTTTTTGTGCAATTACCAAAGAATCGTCTACGTAATCAAGCTCACCTAGGCAGATATCACAGGCTTGACAGTTCTCTTTTTCGAGGTCCTGACCAAAATATTGCAGAATAGATTTATGTCTGCAAACAGAAGAAGTACAAAAGCTGTACATAGAGGCAAGTTTTTTCAGTGCTACCTGCAGCGGCTGAGGAGGCAGGTCCATTGAGAGGCTTTTCCATATTCCATAGTCACCACCAGAATAGAACAATATGCATTCGGCTTCAAGACCATCACGACCTGCTCGACCGCTTTCCTGCTGATAGTGTTCGAGTGACTTCGGCATACCGGTATGAATAACATAGCGGACGTTTGACTTGTCTATTCCCATGCCGAAAGCTACGGTTGCCACAATGGTATCAACTTTTTCTTTTATGAACCTGTCCTGATTTTTCTTTCTTTCTATTTGTGTTTGACCAGCGTGATATGGTGCGACAGAGTAGCCTTGGGAAGATAATTTATCACACAAATCGTCGACATCTTTTCGCCTGATACAATAGATCATACCGGACTCGTTTTTGTGCCTGTCGAGTACCTCGCAGACTTGCTTGAGAATATTGTTTCTGGGTCTTACTTTGTAGATTAGATTGGGTCTGTCGAATGAACCTACTAACATTTCGGGGTTGCTGAGGTTCAACTGGTCGGATATATCGTCTCGTACCTGTTGTGTTGCTGTTGCGGTATATGCGGCAATCGTAACATTCGGCAGGAGACGCTTTAGACAACCAAGCTGACGGTATTCAGGGCGAAAATCGTGGCCCCACATACTGACACAATGAGCCTCATCAATGGCAATAAAGGATATTTCTATTTTTTTGAGGAAATCAAAAAAGCCTGGAGAGAGAAGGCGTTCCGGAGACAGATATAACAGCTTAAGTTCATTGTTACGTATTTTTTCGAAGACATCCTTTTGTTCTTCATACGTCAGTGAGCTGTCTATTCGCTGTGCTGCGATGCCGCATTCACAAAGTGCATCGACCTGGTCCTTCATAAGCGATATCAGCGGAGAGACGACGATGGCAATACCAGGCATTGTAACTGCCGGTGCCTGGAAGCAAAGTGATTTGCCGCCACCAGTGGGCAGAATCACGATTGAATCGCGACCTGAGTTGATACAGCTCATCGCTTCCTGCTGCAGAGGTAAGAAGCTATCATACCCCCAATATTTGCTTAATGCTTTTTTAATATTCTTCATAAAACCGTCTTCAAGGTAGTCAATACCCAGTTGCTATTCAGGTAGATACTATATCTGGGCAGGTATAAAACAAAGAGAAATGGTTTTAAATTTAAAATATTTTTTAGAGAACAGGTGTATTAATGCAAACAGCCGTGAGAAAGTAATCCCACGGCTGATTGAGCGACATATTTAAGAAAATTATTTGTATTATTTTTTTCTGCGGATAAGTGCCAATGCACCAAAGCCGAGCAGAGCAATTGTTGTCGGTTCTGGAGTAGCTGCGTAAATTGCAGCAACATCTTCAGCTGTTAAAGCGCGGTTATAAACCATGAAATCATGCATGTTGCCGAAGAATGTATTCCAGCTGCCTGAGCTTCCACCAATAACAAAAGATGTAATGCCTGTGTATAGAGCAGTGTTGTTTGCATTCATGTCAGTACCATATTTAACGCCATCCATATAGACACTCATCGTAGCACCATCTCTAACTACAGTCCAGTTATGCCAAGCCTGCATACCAGTAGCGCCGAAACCATATTTAGTAGCATTATTTCCCTGGCCCATATGCCACCAGCTGCCGCCATAAGGTCCATATTCACAATAAATACTACCAGTACCCTGAATATTAGCCTTGAATAACCACTGACTGCCATCACCTGAACCGTTATCTTTAGCCCAAAGGGAGATCGACATTACATTAGTTCCTGTGAATGGTGCAAAAGCAGCAGTTGCGTTAGTGGGCTGAATCAGAGTTGAATAATCGACTGTGAACTTAGCACTGCCATTATCCCATTGTACGTCAGCAGCTTTAGTACCATTAAAACCATTTCCTGATGAATCGTGTACAACTGAGCCTGTTGTTTCATCTAATTTGTACCATAGCCTTAAACCATCGGTTGGTACATCTGCTATCAAAGGTGCTGAGGCAACAAAAAGTGTGATTAAAATACATACTAATTTTTTCATCTTTTCTCCTTCTTCAAAAAACCAAAAATTACATCACTCTCATACGGCGTATTCACCCACTTCGCCAAACACTATTTGACCAAATTTTGCCTGTAATGTTAAGGTCATTTTGCGGAAAATACCTGTCAAATTGCGTCAAATTCGTTTTTTTTGATACAAAAAAAGGTACTTTGGATAATTTTCCCAGCGTGCTCAGATGATTATCCTTCAATATTTTCTTATATTTTAAAGATCTGCTGTTTTTTTGAGGGCATAGAATGCAATCAGCCGTGAGAGATTTATCTCACGGCTGATTGTCTGCATCATTATGTATAAGAAGTTTTTGTTTTATTTTTTTCTGCGGATAAGTGCCAATGCACCGAGACCGAGCAGAGCAATTGTTGTAGGCTCTGGAGTGGCTGCGTAAATTGCAGCAGCATCGTCAGCTGTCAAAGCAGTGTCATAAACCATGAAGTCATGCATATTGCCGAAGAATGTGTAGAAACTGCCTGAGCTTCCACCGATAGTGAAAGAAGTAATTCCAGTATATGCAGCAGTGTTAAGCTTTGTGTAAGAGCCATCAACAGCCTTTACAACACCATCCATATAAAGAGTCACTGTGCCAGCATCGCCATCTCTTACGATAGTGTAGTTGTGCCAAGCCTCAAAACCGGTTTCACCTGCACCCCAGGTAACAACCTTATTACCAAGCCCCATATTCCACCAGCTTCCGCCGTAAGATGGATATTCAGTATAGATGCTACCGTAAGCAGTTGCGCCAGATGTGCCCTGAACGTTGCTCTTGTAGAGCCACTGAGAACCGTCAGTTGACGGACCATCTTTAACCCAGAGGGAAATTGACAAGTTTTTGGTTACTGTGCTGAAAGCAGCTGTTGCATCGGTAACCTGAATCAGAGTGGAATAATCGACTGTGAACTTAGCACTGCCATTATCCCATGCAACATCCCATGCCTTTGTGCCATTAAAACCATTTCCTGATGAATCGTGTACAACTGAGCCTGTTGTTTCATCTAATTTGTACCATAGCCTTAAACCATCGGTTGGTACATCTGCTATCAAAGGTGCTGAGGCAACAAAAAGTGTGATTAAAATACATACTAATTTTTTCATCTTTTCTCCTTCTTCAAAAAAACCAAAAATTACATTATCTTCATCTTCATTATTAAGGTGTTTTTACACCCTTTTACACTCTGGTTGTATTTAAGCAAATTCTGGACATGAAATGAATAGCATTTTGCGGCAAAAACGTGTCAATTTGCGTCAAGTGCGTTTTCAGTGTTAAAATAGGGCATTTTGGGGTATTTCAGCAGGTAAATTTGTTGTTTTTAAAAATATTTTCCTACTTTTTTCAAATTTTTTTCGGTTTTTTTGAAATCCAAGGTGTTGATAATGCGTATTTATTTGCGGCATGAAGGATATATACATATTATATGGTGGGTTGATTTAAGCTGCTTTAACCGACAAAACAAAGGCAGAAGAATTGATATTTGACAGGATATGAGAATGGCTGAATCTAAGAAACTAAACAGAAGAGAATTTTTGGGCTATAGTGCGGCGGCTTGTTTGCTGGCGAGTAAGTTTGGCTTTGTCAGAGGTGTTTTTGGGGCTGAGGAAGCGAAATGGGTTGAGAAATATGAGGTCGTTGACAGGTCAGGTTTGGAGTTTGTCGAGGGGTCGATGACTATCGCAATGCTGTCTGATACCCAGGTCTATGTTGAAAACGACGATAATAATAAAATTTTTAAAAGTATGACAAGCTGGATCCGTGACAATAGCAAGACGAGAAATATAAAAATGGCGGTTCTTGCCGGGGATATTGTTGGTAACAACAGCGTCACAGATCAGTGGAACAGAGCCAAAGAGAGCATGTCTATACTTAATAATAAAGTGGCTTATGTACTGGCTTTGGGCAATCATGACTTTGGGACAAACGGCAGTACTGATAATCGAAATACACTGCTTAATGATTTTTTTAAAATTGAAGATAATAAACTTAATAAGCAGACCTGTAGGGGATTTTACGAAAAAGGCAGAATGAATAATGCTTATTACACTTTTAAGGATAAAACCGGCAAATATCTGGTTTTGTCACTTGAGTTCGGACCAAGGGATGGGGTTGTTGAATGGGCCAATAGAGTCATTGAAAAACATCCTAAGCATAAGGTTATACTGCTGACGCATGAGTTTTTAAATGAGCTTTCGCGCAGGGAAGGCGGGGAAACACTTAGGACAAAGCCTGAGACGCCAGGCAGTGCCCGTAAATATCCTGTTGGAAAACTTGAGGGTGGAGCAAATTGCGGGCAGGAGCTATGGGATAAGATGGTTTGCAGGCATAAGAATTTTTACATGACTTTGAACGGCCATTATGCAGACTGCGGCGAAGATGGTATTGCAACGGGGCATCGCAGTGATAAAGGTAATAACGGCAATATCGTTAATCAGATACTTTTTGACAGCCAATGGGTCCATAACGGCGGGGATGGGTGGATAAGGCTTATAGAAATCCGACCTGACGGCAGTATTGCAAACAGGACATATTCGCCTTGGCTTGGGAAGTGGCGAATCGGCGGTGAGTTTGAGTTTGTTTTCAGTGACGGCAAATTACAGAACAAGTAGAATTTGCAGTATCAGCAAAAACATGAATGCTCAATCAGGATTTTTATTCCTATAGCTATGAGCACTAAGCCCCCTGCTATCTCGATTTTATTTTCGAAGAAGTGACCTAACTTTTCGCCTATGAAAACACCAATATAGGAGAAGGCGAATGTCACCAGACCTATAATTATTACCGCTTCAGCAATCGATTGGTCCATCAGAGAGAACGTTATGCCTACCGCAAGAGCGTCTATGCTGGTAGCAATGGAGAGTATGAGCAACAATGTCAGGGTCATAACGCCGTTGTTCTTCTGATCTTCTTTTGTGAAAATTGCTTCATATATCATTTTGCCCCCTACCAGTGCGAGCAAGGCAAATGCAACCCAGTGGTCGAAGGATTCGATGTATTTGCGGAAAGTTAAACCAAGCAGCCAACCGATGACGGGCATGAAGGCCTGGAAAAAACCGAAAAAGAACGCCATCTTCAGGGCGATACGATTGCCTGTTTTTTTATATGCAGCGCCGGTTGCGATAGAGACCGAGAAGGCGTCCATCGAAAGAGCAATTGCAATTACCAAAATAGTAATAAAACACATGTAAAATCTTTCAAAATCAATTACGAATAAAAGTGTATTGTAGCAGATATTGAAAAACAGTAAAATATATTTCCCTTGATGGGAGATATGATTATTATAAGGGGCTAAAATTCTTTGGCAGTAAGATTTTTTTGGAGCAGAAAAAGATGCTGAGCAGATATTTCGGACTTAGGGAAAAACAGACCAATATAAAAACTGAAATAGTCGCAGGGGTTACGACGTTTCTTACGATGGCGTATATTATTTTAGTAAATCCCGCGATATTGAGTGATGCGGGGATGGATAAATCAGCGGTTATTGCGGTGACTTGTATTGTCAGTGCGATTGCTACAATAGCAGTTGGATTTTTTGCTAATGCCCCAGTTGCAATGGCGCCTGGAATGGGGCTTAATGCATTTTTTGCTTACAGTCTGGTTATCGGTGACAAGATAAACTGGCAGACAGCATTGGGTGTTGTGTTTTTGTCCGGCGTTTTTTTTCTATTATTAACGCTGATCGGACTAAGGAAAAAACTTGTCGATGCGATACCGCAGGAACTGGTAATGGCTATGTCGGTGGGGATAGGACTTTTTATAACCTTCATCGGGCTGGTGAATATGGGAATTGTGGTTAAGAATGATGCAACGCTGGTATCGGCTGGGAAACTTACGCCTACGGTGATAATCGGATTGTTCGGACTTTTGGTAATGGTAATTTTGGAGATGAAAAAAATCAAAGGCTCGCTTTTAATCGGGGTAGCAGCGGCGACGGGAGCGGCTTTGCTGGCTGGTAAGGTTGCCTGGCCTGAGAATGTGTTTGACTTTCATTGTGATATATCGGCAGTATTTTTTAAGCTTGATATTATCGGGGCGTTAAAGTGGAGCATGTTAGGAGCAATATTCAGTTTGATGTTTATGGATATGTTTGACAGCGTGGGAACACTTGCGGCATGCTGTCACCAGGCAAATATGGTCAATAAGGATAAGACGATTAAGGGTCTTGACAGGCTTTTGGGGATCGATGCACTGGCGACGATGGTTGGCGCATTATTCGGAACATCAACGACGACTGCCTACCTTGAGAGCGCTTCTGGTATTGAGCAAGGAGGCAGGAGTGGATTGACCTCTATTGTAACAGGCGGGCTTTTCCTGGTTTCACTTTTATTTGTACCACTGGTCGGAATAGTACCTGGGTATGCAACGGCACCGGCGTTGATAATGGTCGGACTTTTCATGATGAAGGAAATTAGCAACATTAATTTCGGTGATATTGAGCAGGCGTTTCCATCGTTTATTATAATAGTGATGATCGCACTTAGCTACAGTATCAGTACGGGGCTGGCATTTGGATTTGTTTCTTTTGTGATTATAAAGACAGCTGTGGGAAAAATTAAAGATATTAAACCCACAATGTGGCTGATTGCAATATTGTCGATTGTGTTTATCGGGCTTGACAGGGTTATTGCTTTTTTCAGCAATTTCAACAATGCAGGTTAGGAGGTAATCATGGAAATAAAATTAACCAGTCCATCGTTTTCTGACGGTGAGACGCTTGACAAGAAGTTTGCTTATAATGGTAAGAACGTTTCCCCTGCTTTGAACTGGGAGAATCTGCCGGAGGGGACAAGTTCGATTGCGATAATCTGTGATGATCCAGATGCACCTATGGGAACCTTTGTTCACTGGATTATATACGATATTGCCGGCTGGATGAAAGGCCTGGAAGAAGGTGTGCCTGATGACGAAACACTGGAAAATGGTATTCGGCAAGGCATTAATGATTTCGGGCATATCGGTTATGGTGGCCCCTGCCCGCCAAGCGGGACACATCGCTATTTCTTCAGAATATATGCACTTGATAAGCATATTGACAGCGTTGTGGTTATGGACAAAGACTTACTGCTGGAAAAAATGGATGGGCACGTGCTCGGCGAGGGACAGCTAATGGGCAAATACAAACAGTAGCCGCCAGAAAGTTGTCTTTAAAAATTCCGGATAAATGCAGCTGTATGAATCGCTATCAGCATGAGATAGTCAAGATCAGCAAGGCTGTAATGTTCGTGTACAAGAGTATTGTCAACATATATTACGCCATAACTGCCCTTTGCTCCTACGACTGGAACAATCATAGCTGACTGTTTATTTCTTTCGCCTCTCGGCAGTGACAGCCTGGGGAAAAGAAAATATTGTGAATTTTCAAGTGCTTCGTTTATCTTTGGCTTGAGTTTAATTTCGTTGAGGTCCAGGGTCTGACCCGTTCGGTTTTTTCCTGAATAGCTCTCAAGCGGCCCTTCAACCTGCATTCTCAGACCGACCCAGCAGTTATAGCCTGACAACTGGTCAAGTATTATTTTTATAAGCACTTTTACAACATCTTCAATCAGATTGGTTTCACAGATCAGTTCAGTTGCTTCGATAAACTGGTTTATTCTTGTTACAGGTATTCTTATTGGCGGAGCATCAGATGAAAAGGTGTTTCTAATAATCACACTTTGAGGCAGAGAGGACGGCATGAGAGTATCAGCAAGATTCATTGGAGTCTGAACGTTATTATCTTTCAGGTTTACGTCGATAGTGAAATCTACTATTCGGATGATGTCGCCGTCTTGTATTTCAGCTTTTTGTACCTGCTTTGCATTTAAGTAAGTTTTATTTGCAGAGTCGAGATCCTCTATCAACCAATTACCCTGCTCTGTTTCTGTCAGTACAGCGTGCCTTCTTGAGACAGAAGTATCCGGGAGAGAAACCTGACTATGTTCGTGGCGACCAATGTAAATTGGGCCTTTAGAAAACTGCAGTTCTTTGATAATGATATCGTTGTGTTTTACTACCAGACGCATAGGCACTTCTCCTACGTAACTCGGTATTAAACTGCTTATGCATTCATTATTGACAATTTAAGCAAATTTGTCAAGCGATGAGGCTTTAAAAATGCATTATATTGTAATAATTATTACTATTTTGATAAATTATGAACAATGGACCGTTGTTTAACATATTGCATTCCAGCAGTGTTTCGCATATAAATTGTGAGATTGACAGAGTATTATGAATTTGATCGGTTAACATGAGTAATAAAAGAAAAATAATAAAGGCTGTTATTGCTGTCGTAATCATTGGGGCAAGCGGATTGTACCTTATTGGTCAGGCGGCAAAATCTTCGTGGGCCTATTATTGCGATGTCGACGAGTTTTTGCAGAAACCCAAGATCGGTTCGACGGTACGACTGGCTGGTGTTGTTGATGAAACAATCACAAGGGACACCACCAGCGGCGAGATGGAGTTTGCACTTTTGGGCCAAACTGGAGCCGTTAAAGTTTGGTACAAAGGAATAGCTGCTAAGAATTTCGAGGCAGGCAAAGAGGTTGTTGTCGAGGGACAGATGCAAACTGACGGTAAGTTTAAGGCTAACCAAATCATTACAAGGTGTGAATCAAAATATAAAACCAGACTGAAGAAAAGTCTTTAAGGGCTGCGATGGTAAACTCAAATCCGGGAAAAATTAACAGCACAGCTTTGGAAGCGGAAAACATCTGTAAAAGTTTCGCCAGCAAGGAAGTGCTCAAAGGCATCAGCTTTAAAGTTGGAGCCAGTGATGGCGTTTGCATATACGGCAGTAATGCATCGGGCAAGACAACATTGCTTCGGATATTAGCGGGTGTTTTGCATGCTTATGATGGAACAGTAAAAATTAAGGGATGGGACATAAAAAAATCAACAGAGAAAACATTGCCTATGATCGGGGTTATTTCGCATACGACGATGATGTATCCTCAGTTGACAGTTGAGGAAAATTTAAATTTCTTTGCGGATATTTACAATATAAGTGATAAAAAAGAGCGAGTAACTGAAATAATAGAAAATCTGAATCTGTCGGTGTTTCGCTATGATGTCGTAAGCAGTTTATCGCGAGGCACGAAACAGAGGCTCGCAATCGGGCGTGCCATTCTG
>CAZBKA010000087.1:0-12543 GCA_964492365.1 uncultured Pirellulales bacterium
CTAATGAATGGCTGGTTGAGGATCTTTGGCCCTAATATTGAAGGCTAAAATGATTCAATCTGCAATTAAGCAGTAATACAAGGACCCGGACGAAAATCCGGGTCCTTTTTTTGTGCCTTTTTGGGGTGTGATATGGGAAAAAGATTTGATGGGCGTGTATAAGTGAGAATAAGATGAGATGGATTATCTTTCGTCTATGAAGCTGATGCATTTTGTTTGTAAATGGTTGTTTTTAGCGGACGTGTTTGGCTGGAAAATATTTTATCAATTTGATTTTAATTAATGATAAAAGTTTTCTTCTTGAATGTTTTGCATAAACCAGTTCTCGGTCATTTCTGTGATCTGCTCTTTCCAGTGGTAATGAAAGAAGCTATGGTTGGCTTTTTTGATCTCTGCTGTCTTGAATGGAATGTTGAACTTTTCGCAGATTCTGCTGTAATGGAGCGATGAATCTTGAGCAATAGGGTCCTTGAAGCCGTAGATAAAAAACATTGGACACCTTGTGACAAACTCATCAGTATTAGTGCGGTATCTTTTTTGTGAATTCAGGGCAAAGGCCAATGTCTTTGCAATTTGTTTTAGATGGGCTTTTCCTGATATGAGCTTTTTCAGGTTTTCTATGTTTGTTAATTTATACAGATATTCTTTCAGGCGGTTGAAAAAGTTTTTTGCGGCGGCTTTTGAACCGGCAAATGGTGTTGAAAGCAAAACAGCACCGCTGACAGGTATGCTGTGCTTTGCAAGGGCTGATATGCTTACCCGTGCGCCTCTGCTTATTGCGAAGAGAAAGATTTGCGGCGGATTGTATTTTGATGTAAAAAATGTGATAGCATTTAGCAAGTCCTCGATATCTGGATTAATGTTGTTTCCGGCATGGAGACCGGAGCTGTCGCCGCAGCCTCTCATATCAAAACGAAGTGATGCGATGCCGATATTTTTTAGCCTTTCGGCAAGTTCGACAAACATGCGGTGGGGGCCAAGCCTGTTACCGTCGGCTGCATGGACAAATACTACGCCGGCTTTTATTTTATGGTGGTCAGGTATTGTGCAGACGCAGGAGAGGCGGTTTGTATTGCTGTCAAAAAAATCGATCTGGTTCATGGGCACCACTCCAGAATTTTTTCACAGGCAGCGGTATAATTGCCGTCCGGTATTCTCTCCCAGAAAACCGGCAGATTAAATGTTTCGACACAGGTGTATATTGTATTTTTTCGAAGATGTTCAGCAAGCAGGTTATATTCGGGGCAGATTTTTTCAGAAGCGGATATTTGCACGACAAAAGCGTTGTCGGCTTTTATTTGGTTTTTTGTTTTAAAAAGATCAAGCTGTCTGATTTGCTCAATGAATATATTGTTCGTTTTGTAACCCTCCAGATTAAGAAAACCATCTTCATGCGAGAAAATGCTTTCGTTGCCTGTCATCATATCCTTTAAATGTTGTTTTCTGAAAAGGTAGTCAACATAAGCACAGCCATTGACTACCGGCTCTATCATGATAAGTGTGTTGACACAGGATTCCTTTTGACAACAAAATTCAAAAGCAATCGTTGCCCCCAGCCTTGTGCCTATAAGACAAATTCTGTTGCCAGCGGCTAATTTCTGGAGATCAATTTTCAGGCTATCCACAGTAACATTACAGAAAGCACCATCAGCTTCACCTGTTCCATCGTAATCGAATCGCTCCAGGTGAAGATTATTCCTTTCAAATGCTTTGAACAGTTGGTATGAAAATCGATGGGCACATTTACGCTCATCGAATAATGGATGGCAGTAGATGTATCTCATTTATCTATCCTTAATTTATCAAGGGCAATATCTTTCAATTTTCTTCTATTTATCTTGGATGTGCCAAGCATGGGCAGTTGTTCTATAAAGAAAACCTTTCGAGGGACCTTAAAGCTGCTGAGTCGCTTTCGGCAGAAATTTATGATATCAGTTTCACTACAGAAACTGTCGCCTGGAACAACAAAAGCACACGGCACCTCTTCCAGTCTGTCGTCAGGAATGCCTATAATGGCGGCCTCTCTTACAGAAGGATTTTCGAGAAGAGTTTCTTCGATTTCTGCAGGAAAGATATTTTCACCGCCACAAATAATCATTTCTTTTTTTCTGCCGACAAGATATAGATTGCCCTGTGTATCCAGTTTGCCAATGTCCCCTGTTTTCAGCCAGCCATTGACAATCATCCCTTTACTAAGCTTGGGTTGGTTAAAATAGCCCTTGAAAACACCACTGCTTTTTACCTCAATCTGACCTATATGTTTTGCAGGTAAAACTTCTCCACTGTCGTCTGTTATTCTGATTGCAACAGATGGCATGGCTTTACCCACGCTTTCTACCGGGAACTCGGCGGGTTCTGGTGCGGCTATGGATATTCTTGAACCTGCCTCGCTCATACCATAGGTGTTGATAAATTTGATATGATCAAATGCATTGGTTAGTTTTTGATAGACATGTTTTGGCGTCTTTGCACCGGAAAGTGTTATGTATTTCAGACTGGACAGATCAAACTGATTTGGCTGGGAATATTCTGCCATCAGTATAGCCATATATGGCACAAAGGCCGTTATAGTTACCTTATGATTTTGTACAGCTTTGAAAAAATCCTTTATGAAAAAAGGTCTGTTCATGGCTATGAATGTATCGCCGCAGCTTATATGTGTAAGCACCTGTGCGCAGATAGCGTAAATATGATGCAGGGGCAGCGAGCAGTAAACAACATTGGGCATCTCAAAATCCATAACAGCTTTGTAAATAAACATATTCGATATTAATTGGTCGTCGGTGAGCATTACGATCTTGGATTGACCGGTGGTGCCTGATGTATAGACCATAAGAGCAACGTCGCTGTTATCACTATCAACTTTTGGACAGCGTTGTATGAAAATTCCAATCTTCAAAACACCATCAGAATTTTGTTCGATAGTTACTATTGAAATTTGTTCCTTATTGCCAAGTTGTTCTGCCAAATTATCTGCAAAAGTTTTTTCCGTAAGTACCAAAGAGACATCGGCTCTTTTAATAAAACCTGCGGCCTCATAAACCGTCATCTTTGAGGACATGGCGACAATAGCTGCACCTGAGGCTGAGATAGCAAAAAAGGCTGCAAAATAGACAGAAGAATTCGGCAAAACAACTGCAACCTTTACTCCCGGGCTGCATCCTGCTGATTTGAGATATTTGCTCAATTGTTCAGTATTTGATAAAAGCTTTGCATAGGTAATTTCACAGGCATCATCTATTACAGCGGTTCTGCCAGGGAATTTTGCGGCACTTCGTTTTAACAAGTCGAACAGTTTCATTTTAGTTTGCCCTCTATAACATCAATTAGATTTGCTAATTTTGAGAATACATCAGAATCCAGTTCGCTGTCCTTTATTGTTACAGAGAATTCTTTTTCGATACCTAAAACCAGCTGTAGTATCGCCACAGAATCCAACCCAAGATCGCTGAGCAGATTGGTTTGCTCATTTGGCTTAGTTTTATCATCAAGCCATGGAACTAAAATTTTTTCGAGTGTTTTGAGTATTTCGGTTCTGTTTGTGAACGGTTTTTTTTCTGTCTCCATCTCATTGTTCCTGATTTTTGTTGTAAGTAATTTTTCTTATGTGAATATTGTCAAAATAAGCTGTTATGCTGCCTTGGAGGAGAAGCCCTATTCCGCCTGTTATCTTTTGAGCTGTTTCTATTTTTACTGATTTGTTATCGGCAAGGGTGACTTCGATGAATCCTTCTTTCAAAGCGATCTGAATCTGCTGCCATTTATTGGTTTCAAATGGAAGCTCAAATTGGGAAATGAGATTTGTGTTTTTGTCGATAACAGTAATCTTTGCTGTTTTGCTGTTGAGAACAGGCTGGATTTTGAGCTGATAAAAATTATTAGGATCGGTAAGACCAAAGCATATTGCGACAGAGCAGTCCTGTGAGTTGAAAGATATAATCTTTACCGAAATATTGAAGCTGTAATCCTGCCAATCACTGTTTTTGTATGTTATGAAGGCCTTATCCTGAGATTGACCGATGAGGGAGTTTTCAATAAAACAAGTTTGCGAATCGGGGTTTTGTACTAACCATGAGCCGATCATTTGTTGCCAGCTTGTAAAGTTGCCCTGGTCGCAGCCGTCAAACCCGTCATAAAAAATATCCGAAAAAACCAGTCCTGTCTGCTGCGGGTCGCAAGGAGAGTTTGAAAAGATAATTTTTTGCAGTGCGATATGGTCGCTGTGATTTGAAAGTACAAGTCTGTGCGTTCCTTTTTTTAGAGCTATATCGAAACCTCTTACCCAGTGCCATTTGTTATAGACAGGGTCGTTTCCGACGATGGCCTTATCATGATTATCAATTTGTGCAAAGATTGCGTTTGCACATTCATCGAACCATAGACAGTATGCCCAGATATGATAACTTCCGTCTTGCGGAATAAAGAACCTGTAATCTGCATTGCCGCCTGCTTCGGCTCTCCAGCCTCTACCGACTTTTGGTGCGATTCGAAGACCTTTTTCGCCACTGTCACCGACAATGGAAACTTCGCAGGGCCATTCTATTGCTAAAGGTTTGGCCAAGTCGATACTGACGGCAAATTCATGGCCTGTCTCTTTTTGGATGGCAAAGAAACTGTATATTATTCCGCATATAATAATTGTGGTAAGAGTTAAAACTGTCTTAATCTTCACTTGCAATTCCTCCGTAAATTCTGTTGGACGATGATATGAGTGAAAGCAAAAGCACAAAGACGATGAGTGTACCATTGTAATGAACCGATGAGAATACGTTTGCTGTTATAGCAGAGACAAAACCAGCAGTATTAGCTGTTGCCATTGCATGGGCTTGTGCGTGTTGGTCTGCTTTTGGGTGCAGAGTGTTTCTTAAACTTATTCTGCCGTAATAGATTAATATCCAGATAAATGTGGCCAATCCTAAGAGTCCCGTCTCTGCTGCGATTGCTGTGAAGCTGTTCTGGTCAAATGCCTTTAATGTATTGAGTTTGGGCAACCTGTAATAGAAATTGCTCCTGTAGTCGTTGATACAGCCGGCGCCTGTACCGGTTATGCCGCGTTTTTCCATGAGATTGATCTGTGCCTGCCATTCGATATAACGCTGTCTGAGGTTAATTTTATCAATTTCCTTTAAGGCGAAGTCCTTACCGATAGTACCATTAAATATCCTATTTGAAAAAGACAAAGCTGCAGCTGATAGCAGAAGACAGATAAATATATACGTTTTTACAGATGACCTTTTTGAAAGCACAAAGCCTATAAACAATCCTGCAAAGATCGAAAGAACAGCCCCTGCAGAGCCTGCTGAAAATATACCGGCTGTCGCAATTAGCACCGCCAAGAGAATTTGCCATTTTGAACCTGAAAAAAGATATACGCAGGACAATGGCACAAGTATCCCAATATATGTTCCGTATTTGAAAACATTGCTGTGAAAACCGAATTGTTTTGGATCACAGAATAGTCTGGTGTAGATACAAACTGAAATACTTATTGAAACCGCTGCAGCAATTAAGATATAAAAAAACTTCAACACTCTTGGGTTTGATAATGCTTTTTGGAACAGAAACAATCCTCCTGTAAATACTAAAGCAAGCTTTATTGTGTAGTTAAGCGGCCTTGACAGTGTGTCGGCAAAACTTAAAGAGAAAATATTTATTACAAGATAAGCCAGAATACTGATATGAGGCATGTAAAGAGAGGTTGTGTGCTGTTCTTTTTTGGATATTGAAAGATACGTAGCTAAGAGAAGAGCAATTCCGCAGCAGAGGTTAGGGGCATTAAGCATCTGCCAGATTTTATTGTCTTGAAAAGGCCAGAAATGCAGTATTGATGTAAGGATGGTAATCACGGCGAGGGCTATGAAAAACAAATCCATAAATTTGTATTTGTTCCCAGTGAATAATTTGTTTGTACTGTGTTGCATCAAAATCCCCTGACGATTATGACAATAAAGAAGAAGGTAAAAATTGTTGCGGCAATTTTGTGAAAGCTGGTTTGGTTCAATTGCTGCCATGTGAAAACAAGCACCAGGGAATAAAGGCACATATTTGCCAAGATGCCCAAATCACGTTCATAGCCGTAGCAGTATATGTTTTTGAGTAACAGAAATAAAAACAGCATATGCAGGAATATTACCACAAAGACTGTAATACAGCTTTTATGCAGGTTGCCTGTATCGATAAATGCCAATGGTGATTGATGGAACCTGGAACATATAAAAGAAACAGCCATAGGTATTAAAGTAAGCAAAGAAAGATGAATTGAAAATGTCCCGATATGAACCAGTTTTCTCGAAAGCTGATCAAAGAACATCTCAATGATATAAAGCAGAATGATTTTTGCGATGATGGAAAGCTTGTCGTTTTTTTTAGAGTTGAATAATGCAAATACAGAGCCGATCAGCAAAATGACAGGCCTTTTTATCTCTACCGAATTGCCAGATAAATTTAAAATCGATAATAATATTATTGCGGATGTAAAGAGAAGAAACTGCACTATATATAGCTTGCTGACGATCATGATATACCTCCCGAAAGTTCGGATTTGAGGGTTTTTCTGTGGAGAAGTATAGCCAAAAGCAGGTTCATTTCTTTAATCTTAAACAGTGAGCAGCACAACAGGAATATAGTTGCAAAACCTGCAGCAGGTATGGAAAGGTTAAAGATAAACTCTTGTGAAAATGAACCGTCTTGATTTAGACCTTTAATAATATAGAGACAAATTGCTGCAACCAAAGATGATGCGGTTACTTTGAGAATGAAATTTATAAACGCGTAGTCATGGGAAAATCTGAATTTTCGGTCCATGGCTAAAAGCAGAATGAGTACCTTTATAGTCTTTGAAACAACATAAGCCCATGCAATTGCGGAAACCCCGAAATATCCAATCAGCGAGATTGCAATGATTATATCGAGAAGGACAGCAAATATTCCTACTCTGACAGGAACCTTGGTATTTGAAAGAGCATAAAAACCAAAGACAACAAGCGACTCGATGGCAAATGTGACAAAACCTGTTGCATAAATAAAAAGTACCTGTGATGTTCCGAGAGTGGACTGATGTGTGAATCGGCCTCTCTCAAAAAGGGCTGCTACTAATGGCTGTTTCAGCATTATCAGTACGACGCAAGCAGGTATGCTGAGAAACAGTATAAGCCTGAGTGACCTTATGAAAAGTGTTCTGAATTCATCGTATTTTCCTTCGGCACTTAGATGGCTCAATTGTGAATAGACTACGGTCACTAATGCTACAGGTCCAATCAGCAGGATCGCATCGATAATTTTTTTTGAATATCCAAGGGAAGATAGTTGTCCTGTCGGCAGAGTTGAGGCGAGCATATTGTCCACAAGTCCGCTTATATGTGAAAATACCACGCCTAAGGCTAAAGGCCCAGCGAGCTTGAGTATCCGGGAAAATTCATTATGTGCGTTATAGACACTGTCAGTCAAAACAGCTTTGCTCTCCGGGATAAAAACAAACTGAACAATAAAAGCCAGAATCGCACCAATAGACGCTGCTGCCGCCAAGGCGTAGATGTTCATCATGGGAACTAAAATTATTAATCCTAACACCATGAAGAGTTTAAAACCAGCTTCTGATATCGCAACTTTGAAAAAACTCCTGCGGCAATTAAGTACGGATTGGGTGAAAGTCATAAGGCACATAAAAAGACAGGCTGGTGCAAGAAATTTCAGAAGGGAGGAAGTTAATAATTTTTTATCTTCCGAAAATCCTGGTACGACAATACCGGTAATTATATCTGAAAATAATACCATGATTAATGCAAAAACAAGCAGGATCGAGAACAACCTGAAAAATATTTTTCTAAACAAATCCGATGAAGCATAAAATGAAACTTTCAAGACTTGTGCAAATACCGGCAGTACAGATGGGTAAATAAGTTCCTTTACCAGAAAGGCTAAAGATAAAACGATCCCCATTGTGGCAAAATAAACATCAGCCCGGGCATCTGTGCCGAAAAAATGGGCTACGATGAGTTTTTCTGCAAAACCGAAAGCCTTGGAAAACACGGCTATAACTGAAAGTCCCAAAGCGGCCTTTCCTATGGCAGTATCAGGGGCAATGTCTTTCTGAATAGAGTTTTTCTGTGCGGCAATCTGCAATATTAAATGGTCCTTTCTTTGGTGGTTTCATCAAGATAAATACTGATAAGTTTTTGAACCTGATCTTCGAGTCTGTGTCTGCTGCAAAAATAGCTGTATGCATTTTTCGTAAACTCAAATCTTCTTTGGCTATCGCTCAATAGGCAATCAACAGCTTTTGCAACTTTGTCGGCCTGTGGTTCGATAAGCACTCCTCTGTTGCCGGTTAATAGCTCCCTGTTACCTGGGACATCGCTTGCAATAATTGCGCATTGAGCTCTCATTGCCTCCAATAAAAGGAACGGCTGTGCTTCCATTGTCGAGCACAGAACAACCATGTCGCAGATACGATAGAGTCTTTCCATATTGCAGATATGGCCGAGGAGTTTGACTTTTTCTGACAGGCCATTAGAGAAAATATAATTTCCAATTTTTTTCTTTAATGGTCCATCTCCTGCGATAATAAAGATAGCGTTATTTCTCGAAATTTTTGCCGCCTCGATAAAGGTAAACAGTCCCTTATATTCAACCAGTCGGCAGGCGGTTGCCACTACGAAGGATTCATCTGGAATGTTAAAGGATTGTCTGATTTCAAAAACAGTCTCGCGGTGTTTTTGTGGGTATGGATTTTCATTTGCTGCAAGGGCGTTATTAACGATGAGACATTTATTTTCATCGAATATCTTCGAGGTTTTAGCGGATTCGGCATCAGATTCCGAGACTGCTATGAATTTAGTGGTAAACTGTGAAAGGAATCTTTCTGCAATAAGGTATATTCTTTTAGTGAAGAAATTGCCGCACCTGAGATGTGCAAAGCAGTGTGAGCTGTGATAGATTTTTTTGATGCCGGCAAACTTTGCGGCAATTCTGCCGAGGGCACCGGCTTTTGAGCAGTGCGTATGGATGACATCGAACCTTTCCGCAGTAAATATTTTTATGAGAACAAAAAAACAGTACAGATCGACCAGTGGGTTGATTGCTCTGCTCATTGGAACAGTATGAATTTTAATGCCGTATTTTTTTAAAGATTCAATTTTTACCGGAACTCCAATATCACAGCGATTGGGAGAATATATCAAGGTGACATTAAAACCAGCATCTTTAAGTGATACAAGGACATTGCAAAGATAGGTGCTCATGCCGCCGACAAAGCCTTCGACGATATGGGCTATTTTGATTTTTTCTTTATCGGAATAAAAATTGTTTTCGAAGAGTGTTGCCAATTTGAGAGCGTTCTTTTCAATATTGAAATTATCTGCCAGCATCTTCTTTGCATTATTCGTAATCATAGCTGCTATGTTGTCATCATTAAGCAAATTATCTATAGTGGCAGTTAGCTGTGCCTTGTCACCTGGTTTTACCAGAAGTCCAGTTTCCTCATTGATTACAGCCTCGGATATGCCTGTCAGATTACTTGCGATAACTGCTGTGCCGACAGAAAAAGCTTCAAGGATAACATTGGGTATGCCGTCTCTGTCACCATTGACATCTATAATTGAAGGGGCTATCAGAATTTTAGCCTGAGTTATGAGTTTCATGATATGACTATGATCAAGCCATCCTGTAAGATAAACTTTGCCGGAAAGCCCAGCTTTTTCAATCATGCGTTCAAGCTGATTTTTCATTGGGCCATCGCCTGCTATTAATAGGGATACATCCGACCTAATTTTCACAATTTTTGAAAAAGCTTCTATTAAACAATCGAATCCTTTTTTCTCTATTAATCTGCCCACAGCTATTATGAATTCAGAAGGCTCTTTTCTACAGACATTAAATTTTTCATAAGGTTGCCCAGGTTCGACCCCGTGATAATTCAAAAAAAGTTTGTTATGGTAATTACGGTTAATATTTTTTTTCAAACATTCAAGTCCCTGTCTGTTGCAACAGCTGATAAACTCAGCTTTTTGAGCCTTTATTTTGACATTGCCACTTTCGACAAATATATCCCTGGCATGTGCCGTGATACTGAATGGCAATTTTGTTAGTGTAGATACACCAAGTCCGATACATGCCGGCCAGCTTAGAAAACAAGCATGAATGTGCCTGATATGTAGTTCTTCTGCTGTTCTTGCAAAAAAGCAGATGGTATGAAAATTGAAAAGGGCGGTTGCTGCCTCTTTTGGAGAGGAAATCAACAGCCTAATTACTAAAGCGGCTGCCTTTAGCAGTCTTACTGGATGCTTTAAAACAGTGCAAACAATTGCTAATGCCGCTGATAAAGAAAAAAATGATGGCCGGTAATAAACATTTTTATTCTGCATTGGTAAAAGTTTCTCGTTTTTGCCGCTTATAGCAAAGACAGCAATTTCAAAACCGAGTTTTTTCAACTGTGTTATTTCCCGCTGGATAAAAGTCTCACTTGGGCATGGATAGGTTGTAAGTATGTAAGCAATTTTTTTCATAAAACTTTTTATCCAATTGCTTCGAGAACATCCCTGTAAAGAGCTAACGTCTTAGTTGCACAATCATGCCAGTTAAATTTTTGAACTTGTATAAGAGCTGTTTTAATCTGTAATTCGCGAAGCTTGTAATCTGTAAGCAATCTGTTTATTGACTTGGCCATCTGATCATGGTTGTCAGGTTCAAGAGGCGTATACGCTCTTTGGTCTATTTCCTGCAGGATTCCCACGCAGGATGCAGCTACCGGCAAACCACAGGCGAATGCTTCAATAGCCGGAAAACCGAACCCTTCACAAAATGACGGCAAGACCAGACATTTCGCCATTTTGTAAACAAATCCGATGTCAGTCCGGTCGATATATCCGGTTAGTGTTACTTCATCAGGCTTAAACTCGCTGCGTAAAAAATCAAATACCGCTTTTGATTTCCAGCTTCTCTGACCAGAGATGACAAGTCTGTGTTTGCTTCCATTGTTATTTAGCAGTTTAAGTGCCTTAAGCAGGTTCAGGATGTTTTTCTTGGGTTCGATATTACCTGCATAAAGAATATAGTCTTCAGGCAGATTATATTTTTTCCTGACATGGTTCTGTTTTTCGATATCCTGGTAAAGATTGAATATGCCGGTATCTATTCCTGGATGGATTACCTCTATCTTTGAGCTGTTAACATTAAAGTTTAGTCTGATTCTCTCTGCTGTAAATTTTGAGACGGCAGCTATCTTTGAAGCGGTTCTTGCGGATCTTCCCAGAAATAACCTGTAATAGGCCGCGTTTGATTTCATGCACCATGCCGGATGGTCGATTGCTATAGTGTCATGAATAGTTGTTACATAAGCAGTAGAGCTTCTGGCAGCAGGGCAGATATAGTGCGGGCAATGCAGGATATCGAGTTTTTCTTTTTTAACAAGGAAAGGAAGTTTGAAATGTTCCCAGATGATTCTGTGAAAGCGATTTTTAAGAAAGCTGCAATTTTTTACAGTAAGGTTATTCTGTGAGCCGATATGGGATGCAATCAGAAGGGGGCTGTTGGTAAAGACGACATACTGGTTTTGCCGGTCAATATCCAAAAGGCCGCGGAGTAATCCTAAGGAGTAATATTCCACTCCGGAGATGTAATTATCCGTACTGTGAAAATTAAATCCTATTCTCATATATTTGAGCTGCCTAGAGCCATTGCCGAAATTACCCGTTCTTTTCGCCTACAGCCCCCAAATTTCGCAGGGAGGCAGTATTTATAATTTAAGCGGAGCCGATGGGAGAAATGTTGATGGGGGATTTTTGGAAGCTCATGTCATGCAAGAAATATTATTTTTTATTTCCAAGAGAAGAAAGTGTAGAATTACCCCTGATCTGCAACAGGTAAACTCTGCAAAAGTGCTGGTCGTCTGTCAAAACAAACTGGAAATTGTTGTTTATACTATTTTATACACAAACTCTGCGGTGCTGATTCTATCTGAAGGTTCTTCTTTTTCCTGAAGGTCTGTGTTGAGCATGCTCTTGTCACCAAGATATCCTGCTGCTATTGCGGCATATACCGTGTGGGTTTTCTTATCTAGTCCCAAAAATTTCATGGCAGCATTTTGCTTAAACCCCGCCATCGCATGAGTATATAAATCCATTTGTCGTGCCTGCAGTGCCAAAGACATCCATGCGGCACCTGTGTCAAATCCTGACCATGGATTTGCTTTGCTATTATACTTAAAATTATTTTGCCCCACAATATATATCAATGCTGGTGCATTACAAGCCCACGATTGATTCAAATCTACCAGTGTTTCAACAAATTTAGCATGTCTTGGCGAATCAGCTGTGACATAATAAAATTGCCATGGCTGTTCATTATAACACGAAGGTGCCCATCTTGCGGCTTCGAATAGACATTGTAAATCTGATTCCTTTACTGGTTTGGAAGAAAAAGCTCTTGGTGACCAGCGGTCTGTGAACATATCAGCTATTTTGACCTGCGGTTCTCTCTCTGCCATTTTTAAACTCCTTCAAAAATATGATTAGCAGTTACTGCTTTACGATAAGGCTATATCAATTT
>CAZBKA010000088.1:0-12524 GCA_964492365.1 uncultured Pirellulales bacterium
ATAGAATACGCAATTCACATTATGAAATAAATGCTGTTTTTTGAGGCTTAGGTTAGTTTTTTATACTGAAAAACGGGACCAGAGCTGTTTGTAGAGAAAGTTAGATGAATTTTTGTTAATTTGCCTGCTCGGCAAACAAGAGTTGCAGAGCGGGTTTATTGGTATTTTTGTCGCTGCTGTAGCTCAGTGGTAGAGCGCTTCCTTGGTAAGGACGAGGTCATGGGTCCAAGTCCCATCAGCAGCTAAATGGAAGTAGTCGAGCCGAAATTGTGTCGGCTTTGATATAAAAATAGACGTTAAAAGAAAAATTATTAGTAGTTAGTAAGGAAAATAATCACTAACACGGCATATTGGAGGTTCGATAGCAATGGCAAAGGAAATATATGAGCGTACGAAACCACACGTCAACATTGGCACCATCGGTCACATTGACCATGGCAAAACCACATTGACGGCAGCTATAACAATGCGAATGGCAGCTGTTGCTGGTAAAGGTAATGTCAAGAAGTTTGACGAAATCGATAATGCACCAGAAGAAAAAGAGCGTGGTATTACTATTAATACCTCACATGTTGAGTATGAAACTGCTGGTCGTCACTACGCACACGTAGACTGCCCAGGTCACGCAGACTATATAAAGAACATGATTACCGGTGCTGCACAGATGGACGGTGCCATACTGGTAGTTGCTGCAACTGATGGTCCTATGCCTCAGACTCGTGAACATATCCTTCTTGCTCGTCAGGTGAACGTTCCTAAGATTATCGTTTTCATGAACAAAGTTGACCAGGTTGATGATCCTGAGCTGCTTGAGCTTGTTGAACTCGAGATCAGAGAACTTCTGAATAAGTATAACTTCCCAGGCGATGATACTCCCATAATCAGGGGTTCAGCTTTGGCAGCGCTTGAGTGCGAAGGTAAGGATGCTGAGAAATGTAAGTGCATTGACGAGCTTATGGCTGCTGCAGATTCCTATATTCCAGTGCCTGAGCGTTTGGTAAGTCTTCCATTCCTTATGCCGATAGAAGACGTTTTCAGCATTAAGGGCCGTGGTACAGTAGGTACTGGTAGAATTGAACGCGGAAGCATTCATGTTGGCGACGAAGTTGAGATCGTTGGTATTGCTCCGTTGATTCAGAAGTCGACCTGCACCGGTGTTGAAATGTTTAATAAGACACTGAACGATGGTCAGGCCGGCGACAATGTTGGTCTTCTGCTTCGTGGTGTAGAAAAGAAAGATCTTGTTCGTGGTCAGGTTGTTGCTAAACCTGGTTCAATTACACCTCATACCAAGTTCCATGGCGAAGTTTACGTTCTGACTAAAGAAGAAGGTGGTCGTCATACACCATTCTTTGCTAACTACAAACCCCAGTTCTTCTTCAGAACAACGGACGTTACTGGTGAAGTTCAGGAACTGTTTGCAGAAGGCAAAAAGGCTGAGATGTGCATGCCTGGCGATAACATTACGATGCAGGTTGAGATTATCAACCCAATCGCAATGGAAGAAGGCCTTCGTTTTGCTATTCGTGAAGGCGGCAGAACAGTTGGTGCTGGTGTTGTAACTAAGATTCTTGCGTAGTTAGTTTGTTTGGCTTAGAGATAAATTTAAGCCAATATTTGTAATAATGCGGGATGCCCAGCGATCACGCCGGGCGTCTTGCTTTGTAAATTATATGTTTGTGTGCCTGTTAGGCGGGAACATTTTATATGGCTAAAAAGAAAAATAAAAGAGAATATGTCTGGCTCGAGTGTAAGGAATGTTCCAGCAGGAATTATCGTACAAGTGTTAGTGTTGCTGAAGGTACTCCTAAGTTTGAGCTCAACAAGTACTGTAAGAATGAAAGAAAGCACACAATACATAAAATAAGGCGTAAATAATTACACCGTCCTGTTGTTGAATGTGGAAATAGGCCAGTAGCTCAATTGGCAGAGCGTCGGTCTCCAAAACCGAAGGTTGGGGGTTCGATTCCTCCCTGGCCTGTTTTATATTAGTGTGTTGTCGGGCTGTTAATGGAATTACTGGAAATCTAATAAGGGTTAGTGCGAAATGGCATTTACTATATACAAAAAAGGTCAAGGTAAGTACACGAGGCTATATAGTGCTTTTGGTGCAGCTGTGGTGGCTTTATTGGGCTGTATTCAGTTATACAACAAGCTTGTAGCAGCTGAGCTTGGTTTGAGCAATAAGACATCTATGTGGGTTTCGACAATGGTACCTGTTGTGGTGTTTGCAGCGTTGTCGCTGATGATTTTCTGGATCGTTAACCGACCTGCAACTGCAGATTTTATGATATCTGCAGAAGGTGAGATGAAAAAGGTTAGCTGGGCAAGCAGAAGAGAAATTGCAGTCTCGACATTTATTGTAATTTCCGTTGTAATATTGATGGCAACGATGCTTGGAATTGCAGATTTTTCGTTCCAGCTGTTTTTCCAGTGGTTGCTTAATTATTAGTTGAAGTAGAATCCAGGTTGATATAGAGTTATGTACCTGGTTAAAATGATAAGAATTGTTAAATATTGGGCTTAAAAATGCAATGGTATGTTTTACGAGTTGCTGCAAATAGAGAGCTGTCGGTGAGAGACAAGCTTGCCTTGAAAGTAAAGATGGAAGGCTTGCAGGATATAATCGCCAGGATAGAAGTTCCAGTTGAGCGAGTAAAACGTATCCGAGGCAACAAGCAGACTGTTCACCAGCGTAAGCTTTACCCTGGTTATGTTTTTATGGAAATGGAAACTACAGAGGATGGTCGTGTTCAGGAAAGAGCCTGGTTTGCTATTAAAGAGACGTCAGGTGTTGGTGACTTTATTGGTACGGAAGGCATTCCTACCGCCATGAAGGATACAGACGTTGCAAAGATGCTGATGGAATCGACGAAGCCTGAAGATGCGCCGAGCATTAAGGTTGATTTTCATAAAGGTGATCAGATCAAGATCCGTGAAGGTGCGTTCGAGAATTTTGAAGGTGTTGTGGATTCAATTGACGAAGAACGCGGTATTGTTAAAGTAATCGTAACTATATTTGGCAGAAGTACTCCGCTGGATATAGAATATTGGCAAATAGAAAAAGTTTAAAAGTTTCAAAATAAATTCAAAGGTGAAAAATGGCTAAAGAAATAGCTGTAAAAATTAAGTTGCAGGCCAAGGGTGGACAGGCTACGCCAGCTCCGCCAATTGGACCGGCTTTAGGTCAGCATGGTATAAACATTGGTCAATTTGTTCAGCAGTTTAATGAACGTACAAGAGACCTTAATGGTATGGTTGTACCTGTAGTTATCACTCTTTACACTGATAAGTCTTTCGAATTTGAGGTTAAGAGTCCTCCTGCGGCAGTTTTGTTGAAAGAAGCAGCAGGGGTTGCTAAAGGCAGTAGTAATCCTAATAAGGAAAAGATTGGCAAGGTTACTTCAGAACAGGTTAAGAAGATTGCTGAGACTAAGTTTAATGATCTTAATGCTTATGATGTGAAACAGGCAATGAAGACTATTGCCGGTACTGCCCGAAGTATGGGCATTGAAGTAGAAGGTTAAATCCTTTCCAGTTGACCACGGCTGAATAAACAGTGGAAGCGTAAAGTAAAAAGAGTTTTTGATATTAACGCGAAAGCGGGAGTGTACAATGGGTTTTAAGAGTAAAAGATACAAAGCCCAGATACAGCAGGTTACTAAGGAACCTGTGAGTCTGGCAGAGGCAGTGAAAAAGATAAAGTCATTCAAAGCAGGTTTTGACCAGACAGTAGAGTGTGTTTTGCACCTTGGAATAGATACCAAGCAAGCTGATCAGCTTCTCAGGGGTTCTATTTCACTACCTAATGGTATTGGTAAGCAGAAAAAGGTTATAGCTTTTTGCGATGATTCAGAGGTTGCTGCTGTAATTGCTGCTGGTGCTGTTGAAGCAGGCTGTGATGACCTGGTTAAAAAAGTTGACGGAGGCTGGCTCGATTTTGATGTTGCGATTGCTTCTCCAAGAGTCATGGGCAAGGTTGGCAAGCTTGGTCGTGTTTTGGGCCCGCAGGGGAAAATGCCATCACCTAAGAATGGAACTATTACTGCTGATGTTGTTAATGCAGTAAAGGAGTTTGCTGCTGGTAAAGTTGAATATAGAAACGATGCTGGTGGTAATGTTCATGTTGTTGTAGGCAAGCAGAGTTTTGAGGAAAAACAACTGATTGAGAATATCGAAGCGTTTGTTTCCCATATAAATAAAATTAAACCAACCGCGTCTAAAGGTATATATTTCAAGAAAATGTGTATATCTGCGACTATGAGCCCGTCAGTTACAGTAATTATCTAACGGTTAGCTCAGATTTGGCGTTTGGTGTTAATGATAAGAAATAACTAAACTTATACAGGTGATAAAATGAGTAAATATGTAAAAGGGTTAATGCAGAATGAGATGGAAAAGACCATCACTGACAAACATGTCAATGAGTTTCTTGTTGTCAGCATAATGGGCATTAGCGGTGTCGATAATAACGCTATGCGTGGTGAGCTTTGCAAGAAGGGTATCAATCTGCATGTTGTAAAGAATTCGCTCTTTAGAAAAGCTTTGGCGGCACATGGAATGGACAAAGCTGCGGATATGTTTAAAGGTCCCTGCAGTGTAATATATGGCGGCGACAGCATTGTTGACGTTGCAAAAGAGATGGTTGAGTGGAAGAAAAAGCTCAAACAGCTCAATTTCATAGGTGCATTTCTTGATGGTGCTGTTTTGGGAGCTGAAGGTGCAAAAGAGCTTTCTAAGATGCCAACAAGAGCAGAACTTCAGGGCAAAATCGCTTCTATGGCTATGGCCCCAGGAGCAAACCTTGTTTCTGCATTTATGTCACCGGCATCAATCATTGCCGGCTGCCTGAAAACTATTGCCGAAAAGGATGAAAATAAAGAAGCAGCTTAACAGTTGCTGTTTTTATAAGTTAAAAAAAAATCGAGCTTTTGTGGTTGCCCCAGTAATGGGTTAAACGGAGCGGCGTAGTTTCGGCTACCACAGGGCCATGAAAAACAGGAGTATAATATTATGTCAGATTGGGCAAGTGAAATTAAAGAACTAGGCGATAAGATCGTTGCATTAACACTGTTACAGGCAAAGTCGCTTGGTGATTATCTTAAAGAAGAGTATGGTATTGAACCAGCAGCTGGTGGTGCAGTAATGGTTGCAGGTCCTGCAGCAGCTGCAGCTGAAGTTGCAGAAAAGACTACTTTTAATTTAATTCTTAAGAGCTTTGGCGATAAGAAGATACAGGTTATCAAAGAAGTAAGAGCAATAACAGGTCTTGGTCTTAAGGAAGCAAAAGATCTTGTAGACGCTCTGCCAAAGCCACTCAAAGAAGGTATGAGCAAAGAAGAAGCAGAGACTGCAAAGCAGCAGCTTGAAGCAGCCGGTGCTACAGTAGAATTGGCTTAATTAAAACTTTGAACAATATGCGGGTCAGAAGCTGTGAAAAATATGATGGCTTAAACCTGGGAGTATTAGATGGCTTTACAAACTGTTCGTGATTTTGGAAAAGTTCAGGATGCAGTTGAAATTCCGAATTTGGTAGCTGTACAGCGGGATAGTTATGCGAAATTCCTGCAAAAAGATATAGATACCGATAAGCGTGAAAACGTTGGTCTTGAGAAACTGTTCAGGGAGATTTTCCCTGTTGAAAGTTATGACAAGGGCATGACTCTGGAATATGTTTTTTATGAACTTGAAGAGCCACGTTATGAGACAACTAAGTGCCGACAATTGCGATTGACTTACGGTTATCCGTTGAAGGTTTGTTGTAGGTTGCGCAAAAAGGACAGTGATGATGTTTCCGAGCAGGCAATATATCTTGGTGAAATACCGGTTATGATTGGCGGCGGAGAATTTATCATCAACGGTGCTGAGCGTGTTATTGTAAATCAGCTTCACCGTAGTCCTGGTGTTGACTTTGTTGTTGACAGCAAAGAAGGTGACAGGGTACTGCATGGCGGCAGGATCATACCTGAGCGAGGCAGCTGGATCGAGGTTAGCGTTACACGCAAGGACGTTTTGATAATTAAGATCGATCAGTCCAGTAAGATACCTGCAACGGTATTTTTACGAGCTATCGATGAAAAATACAGCACAACTGAATCAATAATACGATTGTTTTATCCAACAAAGGTAATAAGTGTGGCTAAGCTTTCTCCGGCAATGTGGACGGTCGGGGATGTTGTCGATACCGAAAGCGGTGAGATAATAGCTAAAGCCGGTACCCAGATAGGCGATAGAGTATCGCTGATTCAGCAAAGTACCATCAAGAAAATAGAGGTTATTGAGAAGGTTCGTGATTCGCTTATTCTGAATACACTTGCGGATGATGATTGTCATAATCAGCAAGAGGCACTGCTTAAATTCTATATGAGGCTTAGGCCTGGTAATCCACCAAATGAGGAAAAGGCAAAGTTATTCTTTGCTGAAAAATTCTTTGATGAAAACCGATATCGTCTTGGAGGCGTCGGCAGGTTCAGGCTTAATCGTAAATTTCAGCAGGAAATTGATGAAAGCATTATGACGCTTCGTCCTGAAGATTTCCTTAATACGATGAAGTATGTTCTTGCGTTGCGTAATAACGAAGGTTATATCGATGATATCGATCATCTGGGTAACAGAAGGTTGCGTACGATTGATGAACTGGCAGCGGATGAGATCAGAAAAGGTCTTCTGAAATTGCGTAAAACTGTTCAGGAACGTATGAGCTCTAAACGTGAATCAGAGGAACAGATCAAAGTTGCAGATCTGGTTAATTCCAAGAGCGTTTCCAGCAGTATTAATTATTTCTTTGGTCGTGGTGAGCTTAGTCAGATTGTTGATCAGACTAATGCGCTTAGTCAGTTGACTCATGAAAGACGTTTATCTGCTCTTGGACCTGGCGGTCTTAATAGAAGACGTGCCGGCTTTGAGGTTCGTGACGTTCACATCAGTCATTACGGCAGAATTTGTCCAATTGAGACGCCTGAAGGAACCAACATTGGTTTGATCTCTTCGCTGGCTATATTTGCATCAATTGATGAATACGGCTTTTTGCTGACTCCTTATATGAAGGTTAAAAACTGCAAGGTAACTGATGAAATTGATTATCTTCGTGCTGATGAGGATATGAAAGCTACTATTGGTGCTCCTGGAATTGTTGACCACAAGACGAAGAAGATTAAATCCGGATTGGTTCTTGCAATGAAGGATGGCGAGCTTGCACAGGTCGCAGATTCTGACATTCAATATGTGGACGTTTCGCCGAAGCAGACAGTTGGTATTTCAGCATCGCTGATTCCATTTTTGGAGCATGATGATGCTAACCGAGCATTGATGGGTTCTAACATGCAGCGTCAGGCTGTTCCGCTTCTTAAGAGCGAAAGTCCATTGGTTGGCACGGGCATGGAATCAGTTGTTGGTCAGAATTCAAGTATGGTAGTTCATGCTAAGAATGCCGGGACAGTAACCGCTGTTGACTCCACCAGAATTGTTATTAATGATTCAGACGAGTATAAACTTTCAAAATTCATCGGCCTTAATGAAAGAACCTGCCTTAATCAGCAGCCTATTGTTAAGCTTGGTGATAAAGTTAAGAAAAATCAAGTCATCGCCGATGGCGGTGGAACAGATAATGGTGTTTTGGCACTTGGTAAGAATATCCTTGTTGCGTTTGTTTCCTTTGATGGGTTTAACTTCGAGGATGCTATTATCATCAGTGAAAGGCTTGTTAAGAAAGATACTTTTACAAGTATTCATATTGATGAGTTTACTGCTGAGGTTCGCGAAACACGTCTTGGTAAGGAAGAGTTTACTCGCGACATTCCTAATGTAAGCGAAAAGGCTCTTCGTAATCTTGATGAGTTCGGTGTTGTTCTTGAGGGAACAAGAGTTTGCCCCGGTGATATACTGGTTGGTAAAGTTGTTCCAAAGAGCAAAACGGAGTTAACTCCAGAAGAGAAGCTTCTTCATGCGATATTCGGCCGAGCAGGTGAAGATGTTAAGAACGATTCACTTGAATTGCCGAGCGGCTATGAGGGCGTCGTTATTAAGACTGAACGTTTCTCATCTCGACGTGCTACAGATCCTGATCAGAAGAAAGCAGACAAGATACTGATAAAAGAGATACAGGATGAGACAAAAGCTTCTCAGTGTAGTCTTTTCCGTGAAATGATCGATAGTATACATAAGAAGTATGAAGTTACAATAATAGATCCAAGTTCAAAACAGCGTGCTGGTATCAGTGAAGATGACGATGTTATCTTCGAACAGGTCGAAGCTTTTGACATTAAATGGATCAAACCGGCATCTGAAAGAGAAGATATACAGAAGATAGTTGACAAGTGCTGGAAGAAGATCAACTCGTTAAAAGAAATAGAACAGCATAAGATTGAAGCCATAAAACACGGTGATGAGTTACCAAGTGGTGTTTTGCAGATGGTGAAGATTTATATTGCTGCCAAGCGAGTTCTTTCAATTGGTGATAAGATGGCAGGGCGTCATGGTAACAAAGGTATTATCGCTAAGATCATGCCTGAAGAAGACATGCCGTTCCTCGAAGATGGTACCCCAATTGATATTTTGCTTAATCCGCTTGGCGTTCCTAGTCGTATGAACGTTGGCCAGATTCTTGAGACGCATCTTGGTTGGGTTGCTAAGGTACTTGGTTTCGATGCAGTAACGCCTGTTTTTGATGGTGCTACTGAAGCTGATATTCAAGACCTTACGGCGGAAGCTAATGTCGTTATGGCTAAGCGCAAAAAAGAGTATGAGCAAAATAATCAGAAACCTGATGTCAACGAGTTTTTTGTTAGTATTCCGAAGACTTTGAAGACACAGCTTTATGACGGAAGAACAGGTGAGCCTTTTGATCAGAGAGCAACTATAGGTTACATGTACATGCTTAAGTTGCATCACCTTGTAGATGATAAGATTCACGCCAGAGCAACAGGTCCTTACAGCCTTATTACTCAGCAGCCTCTTGGCGGTAAAGCCAGAACAGGTGGTCAGAGGTTTGGTGAGATGGAAGTTTGGGCACTTGAAGGTTATGGAGCTGCTTATACTTTGCAGGAAATGCTTACTGTTAAGAGTGATGATGTCGAAGGTAGAACGAAGATTTATGAGTCCATGGTTAAGGGACAGAATACTCTTGAAGCCGGTACACCACTTTCGTTTGATGTGTTGTGTAATGAAATAAGAGGGCTTGGGCTTAATATTCAGCTTGAGAAGAAAAAACTTGGCAGTTCTGCCCTATAAAAAATAAGCGACTAAAAGTTCGCAAACAGATAAACTTAAGGAGTTTGGCCTTAAATGTTAGGAAATATTTACGATCGCATAAATGATTACGGTTCGGTAAAGATTAGTCTTGCCAGTTCGAATGATATTCGCAGCTGGTCATTTGGTGAAGTCCGCAAGCCGGAAACCATCAACTACAGGACCTATCGACCGGAAAAAGACGGGTTGTTCTGTGAGAGAATATTTGGCCCTGAGCGAGACTGGGAATGTTCTTGCGGCAAGTATAAAGGTACCAAATTCAAAGGTATTATCTGTGACCGTTGCGGTGTTAAGGTTACTCACAGCAGAGTTCGCCGTAAAAGAATGGGACATATAAATCTTGCGGCGCCTGTTGTACATATATGGTTTTTCAAGGCGATTCCTAATCACCTTGGAACGCTCTTGTCTATGAAGGCATCTGAGCTGGAAAAAATTATTTATTTCCAGGATTACGTTGTTACAGATGCTGGTCAGACACCTTTGCAGATTGGTCAGCTTCTCAGCGAAGAAGAATATCGCGATGCAGCTAATAAGTATGGTAATGCTTTCAAGGCTTTGATGGGTGCTGAAGCGATAAAAGCACTTCTTGGTAACCTCGATTTCGATGCTTTGGCAGCACAGCTTAAAATAGAAATATCAGAGACAAACAGTAAGCAAAAAACAAAAGATCTGACCAAAAGATTAAAAGCTATTAACGCAGTCAGGAATAGTATCAACAAACCAGAGTGGATCGTATTTGATGTTACACCGGTTATTCCACCAGATCTGCGTCCTTTGGTTTTGCTTGAAAGCGGCAATTTTGCTACAAGTGACCTTAATGATCTTTACAGACGAATAATCAACCGTAATAACAGGTTGAAAAAACTTATAGACCTTAACGCTCCGGATGTTATTATCCGTAACGAGAAGAGAATGCTTCAGCAGGCAGTAGATTCTCTGTTAGATAACAGCAGATGTCGCAGACCTGTTCTGGGCAGCAACAACAGACCTTTAAAGAGTCTTACCGATATGATTAAAGGTAAGCAAGGTCGATTCCGTGAAAACCTTCTTGGTAAGCGTGTTGACTACTCGGCACGTTCGGTTATTGTTGTTGGTCCTTATCTGAAGCTGAATCAGTGTGGTCTTCCAAAGAAGATAGCTCTTGAACTTTATCAGCCATTTATTATTAAACAACTCAAAAAGCATGGTCTTGCTGATACGATCAAGAGTGCAAAGCGAATGATTGAGCGACGTGATGAGCAGATATGGGATATTCTCGAAGAGGTTATTCATCAGCATCCTGTACTTCTTAACCGTGCTCCTACTCTTCACAGAATGGGTATTCAGGCATTTGAACCTATTTTGGTTGAAGGTAATGCTATTGTGCTTCACCCACTGGCTTGCCGCGGATTCAACGCTGACTTCGATGGTGACCAGATGGCGGTGCATCTTCCTTTAAGTGTTGAGGCTCAGGCTGAAACCCATACTCTGATGATGACTACTTCGAACATCTTCTCTCCTTCCAATGGAGCACCTATGGTTGGTCCATCTCAGGATATGGTTATGGGAACATATTACCTGACATTTATGAGCAGTGATGAAAAAGAAAAAGGCTACGGAATGATGTTCCGTGATACTTTTGAAGCTATGATGGCTTATGATTCAGGTAAAGTAAGTCTGCATTCGAAGGTAAAAGTCAGAATCAGTCAGAGTGGAAAATTAGTTGTCGGTGATGACGGTCAGAAAGTGATGCAGGTTGTTGAGACTACAGCAGGAAGATGTTTGTTCAATGACATACTTTCAGACAAAATGCCTTTCTACAACGTTGCTATGTCCGGTAAGAAAATCAGCAAAGTTATTAGCGACTGCTTCCGTTATTCGGGCAGTGCAGATACTGTTGATTTGCTTGACAGGATTAAAGATATTGGTTTCAAACATGCTACATTGGCAGGGCTTAGTTTCGGTATAACCGACCTGAAAATTCCTGCTAAGAAGATTGACATTATTGCTGAATCTGAAAAAGCAGTTTTCAAGATTTTGAAAAATTACCAAAGTGGTGTTTTGACTGAAGGTGAAAGATATAACCAGGTAATTGATATATGGACTCATGCCCGAGTTGCAGTAACCAACGAAATGATGAAGGGTCTGCGAAACGATAAGAAAGATGATGGCCGTCCATATCTTAACCCAATCTTCCTTATGAGCGACTCCGGTGCTCGAGGTAGTGTCGATCAGATAATGCAGCTTGCAGGTATGCGAGCCCTTATGGCTAAACCTAGTGGCGAGATTATTGAGACGCCTATTAAGTCCAATTTCCGTGAAGGTATGACCGTTCTCGAATATTTCAGTTCGACTCACGGAGCTCGTAAAGGTTTGGCAGATACGGCTCTTAAGACAGCTAACTCGGGTTATCTTACTCGTAAATTGATAGATGTTGCTCAGAATGTAATTGTTACAGAACAGGATTGCGGCACTTTGCAGGGTATAACCAAGAGTACTATTACTTCTGGTGACCAGATTGAGATTCCTCTTTCGGAATTAATCATAGGCAGAACAGCTCGCGACAATATTCGTAATCCAATTACAGACGAGATGATAGTTCTTGAAAATGAAGTTATAACACCACAGGCAGCTGCCAAGATAGAGGCACTTGGACTTGATTCTATTAGAGTCAGAAGTCCTCTAACATGCGACAGTAAGTTTGGTATTTGTGCTAAATGTTATGGTTGGGATCTTAGCAGTAGTCGACTGGTTGAAGAAGGTTTGGCGGTTGGTATTATTGCGGCACAATCAATCGGTGAACCTGGTACACAGCTAACCCTGCGTACGTTCCACACTGGTGGTGTTGCTTCAAGAGCAATTCTTGAGCATGAGCAAAAAGCAACTTTTGATGGTATTGTGAAATATCGTGATATAAATGCGGTAAGTCTGACTCAAGAAGATGGAACCAAGAAAACCATTGTTCTGAAAAGAAACGGCGAAATCGTCATTGTTGATGAGAAGGACAGAGAGCTTGATAAGTTCAAGGTTCCTTATGGCGGTATCGTATATGTTAATGATGGTCAGGAAGTAAAAGAAGGTGTTACTCTATTTGGCTGGGATCCGCATCGTACACCTATTTTGGCTGAAATTTCCGGTATTGTTCGTTTTGAAGATGTTATCGATGGTGAAACAATCAAGGTCGAAGAGGAACGAAAAGGACAGCAGGGCAGACCGGTCGTTATTGAACATAAAGGCGACAAACATCCTCAAATCATGATTGAAGATGAAAACGGTAAGATTCTAGATGTTCATTATAT
>CAZBKA010000089.1:0-12377 GCA_964492365.1 uncultured Pirellulales bacterium
ACCGTTACTTGTGAACATAAAGTTGCTATTACTTTCATTGAAAGCTTCCCATTTCCAACTAGAATTACCACCAAAGTGGTTAAGAAAGTGGGTTCCACAGGTTGGAGCTTCTAACGAAAGAACTCGGCTGCCAGCAGAATTTAAACCTTCGTAAACAACAACACCTTGTCCATCTAAAGCGCTCCACTGTATCTGGAAAGAAACAGTTGCCTGATTACTCAGGTTCAGATCAGCAACAAGCTCGGCATTATTAAAACCAATACCACTTTCACCCCAAACGCCGCCGTCAAAATCAAGCCCGCCGCCAGAAATCCAAGTATCTTTTGAGCCTACATTTCCATTATTACCATTACCAGATGAGTCAAGCAGTTGATTGCCTGAACCTTCATTCATTTGCCACCAGCCTACAAGACCAGTCGTAATATCAGCAGCACAAGCACTGCCTACAAAAACCAACAATACCGCCAAAAACACTAACTTCTTCATTTTCTACTCTCCTTTAAAAAACATTAACATTACACATCTCTCTTACACAATAACTGCTTATCACCGCCACATACAGTTAGCCTTCACCATTGCCCAAAACTTCAGTAACCGCTCAAAACAGCTTTATTTGATCTTAAAGGGAGAAAAATCGGAATGTACAATCGCAGATATGGACCTTAAAAATTTCAACAACCCATCTCTCAAATACATCTCTTCATCAATCTCTCTCTTTTGTCGCAAGCGATAGCTCTGTAATATTACAGATCTACCAATCCATATAGTGCTATTCTAGCTTCTTTATTACTATTTGTCAAGTAATTTTGTAAATTTAGGCAAAATAGAAATGCCTTAAAAAACCGGGGAGACCTTTTGACATATTATTAGTCTTTTAAAATCTAAAGTATTTAAATAAAAAGACTTAGAAACATTTACAAAACCAAAAAAAACCTAAAATTAGGCACTGTAAAATAACACTAGAATATACAAAACTATTTTTATATTTTTAAGTCACAGACTCGCATAAACAACACTCAGTCTGTACCCCTCAATTACTGATAATATCAACTGCTAAAGTTTACAATTCAAGCAGAGGTCTAAATGCGTGCTGAATTGCCTGAACAGTAGGGCTGTTGCTATTGGAATTTATAAAAGGTTCGCCGGCATCACAACATCTGCCCATCTCAGGATCAATGGGAATGGAACCTAAAAATGTAATACCAAACTGCTCAGCCATCTCACTGCCGCCATCACCTTTGAAAATATCCGTTCTCTTATTGCAGTGAGGACATACAAATCCGCTCATGTTTTCAATTATGCCAAGAACTTTCAAATGAACCTGGCTGCAGAAAGTAATACATTTCTTAACATCAGCAACCGCTACTTGCTGTGGGGTTGTCACCATTATCGCACCATCAGCATCTGGAAGTGTTTGAGCAATTGACAAAGGCTCATCACCCGTACCAGGAGGACAATCGACAACCAGATAATCCAGATCACCCCAGTTCACATTTTTAACGAATTGAGTTATGACATTATGTTTCATAGGTCCACGCCAGATAACAGCACTGTTTGCGTCAGCAAGCAGAAATCCAACACTCATAACCTTGAGGTTCTTACTATATGCGACAGGTTCGATAAGTTCTTCAGTGCCTTGTGCCCGGCATGTATCGAGTTTCAATAATTTAGGAACACTAGGCCCATGAATATCAACGTCAAGAAGACCAACTTTTTTGCCCTGAGTTGAAAGCCAGACCGCAAGATTTACTGCGATACTGCTTTTACCTACACCACCTTTGCCGCTTAAAACAAGAATTTTATGTTCAATCTTTGCCATTATGCCACTTTCCAATTCTGCAAAACAAAAAAATAATTACTCTATTTATTCAAAACTTTATTCTTCAAAACCATACTTCCAACCTCACAACCAAGATGCCTTGCGATCACTTCACATTTAGCTTTCAGAATAAAAATTATATTTTTATCTACTTCACTTAAGGTTTCATAATTGCCTTGGCCTTTAGAAATAATCAAATCAGCCTCTGCAAATTTTTCCTGAAACCACAGGCTGCAATCTTCTAAAATCGTACCGGGAGCATCATCGCCGTTATCGATTACTGCAACCAAATCTGCCATAGAAACAAATTCAGCATCTTCAATTGTGCTGTCATTTATAATCGGTTTGCCGCGAACTGCAAATGTTATTTTTTCATTTGGTAACTGTTCAATCAGCAGTTTATCAAATACAATTTCACCCGTATTGTCGCCAAGATACAAAATACTCTCTGCATTATTAACTGCATCTTTAAAACTCTGCAAAGCTTCAGGCTCTATCGAAGTCCTAAGAGAGTCATCCATCGTTTCCTGAACCTGATGACTTTTTAAATCAGCATTTATTCCGAAATCTATTATGTTCCCTGCAATTGCAAATTTCAATGCGGTTTCAATTTTATCATCAGAATTTTCGACATATTTTTTCGCTTTAGGGTATATCTGCATTGCAAAGGCATTAAATTTTGACTTGATATCTTTATATGGGTCCTTCGTGTCGGTAATTTGCCTGATAAGACGATGAATTTTTTTGGCCATTACCGGCGGACTCTGACGCAGGTCCATATCGACTAACATCTTCGTTACTGATCTTATCAGTTCTTCGTGAATTTTTTCATCGCTGGTAATAAGTCTGGCAGTATCAAGAGTCTGCCTGATAAAACAGGGAATGCAATCAAAATAAGTTTTCATGAAAATATTTGCCCGACTTTCAAAGTAAGTTAAATGGCAGTAAATAAACCTTTGCGTATTACACTATTCTTTAAATAGTATCTTAAGAATTTTATCTGGCTGAGAAAAATCAGGAGCAACAAAATGGGCACCAGATTTTATCAGCCTTGTTCGTTTTTCAGCATTTAAACCATGCCGTCTGATTTCATCACTTGCGATACCGAAAGCGATTCCGTCACGTTTTCTAACCTCTCTCATTTCCACAGGACCATCGCCAAAAGCCACCAGATCAGAACCGCTAAGCTTATTATCTGCCATAATCTTTTCAATAACCATTTTCTTGGAATATTTACTTACATCACCAACAGATCCGTATATCCTGCTGCCGAACAAATCGCCATAACCGAGAGCATTCGCCTCTTCGATAACATCTTCTTTGTCAGTGCCGCTAGCCAGATACAAAGTAACTCCCCTCTTGCAGAGTTCTTTCAAAAATTCAACAGACCCCTTAACACTAAAATCACTGATATCAAGCTGGCCGCATCGGAATTTTTTTATCCTCTTATTAACCAGCTCCATCAAAGCATTATTATAAATTTCCTTGTATCCGAATTTATCAAGTATTTTATCTAAAGGCACTATCCCAAACTCTTTGACCATCTCAACAAGTGCCTCCATCTGCAGAATGGTCTGTATGCCTGTTGACTGATCGATATAATCATCAACACGTTTTTTAGCTTTAAGATATAAAGCCTCATCAGCGGTTTCAAACTCATCACCCAAAATCGCTTTTAACATAACAGGAACCATGATTTTTTCCCAGCCTTGCCTCAATGTACTTATTGTCCCGTCATGGTCAAAAACTGCATGTCTGATATTGCCGATATTTACATCTTCATAGCAATATTCAATTTCACTGTCAGCAAAATAAACTGCCTTTCTAATATCACATGCCAGCTCAGGCTGATAAACATAATCAGGATCCTGACCGACTTCGATTATTTCATTGCCGCTGGCGGTTCCTGTCTGAAAAAGTTTTTGTACCGTCACAGCTGCAGCAAAATTCGCAAAGCTTGCCGCCTCCGCACTTTTAATCCCGCAACCAAGACAAAGCGCTATCGCACTTGTAACCGTGTCACCTGCTCCTACAGTATCAAGTTTCTTGATAAGCTGAATACCAGGTATCTCATTAAACCCAGAATCATCAACTGTCATTATGCCGCGTGTCCCCCTTGTTACAAAAACAGGTTTGCTCGATTTAGCATAAAGATTCTGAGCGAATTTCATTACATCTTCTCTTGTAAAAACATCATCCAAACCGGCATTGGCCCCATTTAGCAAAGCACTTTCTAAATCATTTGTTTTACGATATATGTTTTTGAATTTACGTCCATAGTGCCTTGAATCCAGCAGAACAACTTTGTTTGTATATTTGTCAAGCAGACAGTTAAGACCTTCAACAAAATCATCATTATCCATAACACCTGGCACCTGCTGATTAATTATCATAGAATCACAGCTTTGCAATGCCCTTTCAATACCAGCCAGCAAAGCCTGATCCGTCTCCGGGCTTCTCTTATTAAAAAAACCAAAATCAACACGAGGCTGTTCGCTGCCTTCAAGATATTGTTTACCAAAAGTTACAGTATCAAAATTTTCCTTTTGAATAACCAGATCAGTCGTATCGACGCCAAGGCCTTTAAATTGACGAACCATTTCCCTGCCGAAAATATCATCACCAATAACGCCAATTACTTTTATCGACGCCGGTGTAAGAGCTGCCAAATTCGCAACAACATTGGAGGCCCCACCAAGCGAGTAATAATGTTTAGCTACAGCACTTGCCCGCAATCCTGTTTCAACCGAAACTTCCGAACCTCTCGGGTCCAGCATCCAGTAGGCATCCAGACAAAAATCACCATATACAGCAACTTTCACATTTTTTATCTTCGCAATAATCTCCTTGATGCGTTCTTTTTTCATAAATAATCCTTGTACTATAGCTTTTCAATAATCTTTTTATAAAGCAGCGGAAACGTTTGCTTTTGGTTTCCCTGAACATAATAACCCTTACTATTATTAAACGACTGGGGAATCCTCGTCACCACGCTTTTCTGATCACGGAAGTAATAACACGCTGCCGATTCATCAATCATCTGCGAAGGTTCATGCGGACGCAAATCAAAATCAGCCGCAATAAAATCCATTGGCACAAAGCCCGCATTCGAAGCCATCGAAACCGCCTTTAACAAAACTTCAGGTCCGGTAACCGCCGAGCCTATATTTAACACAACCCCGCCTTTAGTAAGCCTTGTTATCTGGTCGGTATAAATAAGAAAATCCCTGCCGCTGCATCCACCTTTTGCCTGACCGTCAAAACTTTCATGCTGGTCAATAACATCGGTACCGATACCAACATGAATGGTAAGCGGAATTCTATTTCTATGGCACGCAGCAATAAAACTTACTTGCGGATTTTGAAATTTAGGCTGATGCGATTTTTTTGAATATTTACTTAGTGCCTCTTTTCTGAAATCACCGTCACAAATCATTTTTCCAAGAGATTCACCATACCCAAAACACATTTCGTTACCAAGCGATAAGGCCATGTTTATATAAGCAAATTCGTAAGCCATCCCGAAATGACCTTTGCTCAAAGCATTAGGAACATTTTCACTGGTCTGACCTATCTGGGCAAGTTCAAAATCATGAATCGCAGTGGCACCATTACCAGCCAAAAGTGTTATCACCCCCCTGTCAATAAGATCAACAAGTAAAGGCCCCATCCCGTTTTTTATAAGATGGGCACCTGTAAAAACTATTACAGGATTACCTTTTCGCTTTGAAGATACTATTGCACCTGCAATTGTCTCGATGTCATCGCAGGTTTCACTTGGCAGATCGATATTGATATCCGAAACTTTGTCAACGGTAACAAGGTCAGCAAGTTTTACTTTGTTCATTCTTTCTGCAAGCGGATATGTATCTATTTGAGCCGCATCGAAAAAACCAAAACTTCCTTTGTACTGCATTTTAGATTTCCCTTTAGTTACCATACTTCTGGAGTAACTTTTCCAGCCTTTGAATTGATTTAACCATCGCACGAACACTATGGTAATTAACTTTCCAGTTATGACTCATATGTGTCCAGATGGGTTCTCCTTCTCTGGTAAGCAAAGGCCACCATTCACCAACCTTATGATTTATGCCTTTCTCAAATACAAATTTATGCACGTTTTGATAATAAGGCCAATACTTATCCGCATCGAAATACAAACACGCATCAAGCAAACCTATAAGGGACTCTGCCTGCTGCCAGAACTCTTTTTCCATATCATAAACACCACCAGCATGAGGCCCTTCGACAAAAACACCGCCAAATTTTTTATCTATCCCATTATTAACGGTGTGTTCTATAATGGTTTTAAGCATCGGTTTATATTTATCCATCGGTGTCCCCATAACCTCAAGGGCATGAATAAACAGCCACGCAAATTCAATATTATGACCATAACATGTATTATCGTTCGCATTTTCTTTCTGACCTGATTCGCTATAACGATCCCACCCCCAGACAATATCGAACTTTATCTGCGGTGCAACCTTCCAGTCAACCGTAAATTGCGGAATACCTGTCTTGAACTCAGGATGCATCATTCTTTTAATAAGAATGTCAATATCTTCCAGCAGTTTTCTTTTGTGTATAGCTTCATTGCTGCACTGAAACAGCGATGTAAATGCCTCCATCAGGTGCATATGAACATCGAGAGTCTTCCTGTCACCACCGCCGCTGCCTGGCCCGCAAAGATCCCAGTTTCGTTCAAACATCTCAAAATACCCGCCATACATCGTATCGGCACAGTATTTCTGCAGCAGGTCAAAAACTTTCTCAGCATATTCGATACCTCTTCTGTCACCTGTCGCCATTGTATATTCACTAAGACAATAAATCGCAAAACTGTGGCCATAGATTATCTTTTTGTTCTCCGTGACATTCCCCTCACGATCAACCATCCAGTAGAATCCGCCAAATTTATCGTCCCACATTTTATCAATAAGAAAATCAACACCAAATTTAGCATATTCTGCACACTTGCCTCCACCATAACCTGCACGGTGTGCTGCAGACATTGTATAAACCGTTCTTGTCTGAGCAATAAGACTTTTTTCGGTTTCTTTTGCAGGCTTGCCATCTTTATCGAAATGCGTCAAAAAACCACCGAACTTATCGTCTTTGCAACGATCAAGCCAGAATGGAAGAAGCTCTTTTGTTAAATATTGTTTGGACTGCTCTAAACAAGAGGATATCTGCTTACTGTCAATAGCCATTGCTCATTCTCCGAAAATTACTTTTCTTAATTTTATATATGCAAAAAAATATAGCGTATAATTGTACTTATGTAAAATACAATTATACGCTAGTAATATTTTGATATGCAATAAGCCTTAAAGGCCGAAATTCTTTTTAGCTTTTTGCCTGGTCGAGCAGAAGTCTTTTAACTTTATCGCTCGGCAGATCAAGTGCCCCAAAAGCCGATGCTGCAACAGCACGTAGCTGTGGGTCAGAATCTTTAGAGCTTATAATGTTGTAGATAGCGTCAATTGTACCATCATCAAGCTTATTTGCATTAATCTTTGCCGACAACGCCAATGAGTTAAACGCTTCGATGCGCACATCCATACCGTTCTTTTCATTCAGACCCATATCAGCGATACTCTTTTGTGCATCAGCTGTATCGAAGTACGCTAATATTTGCCCTGCCAGCTTTTGTATCTCTGTTCTGCTGTCAGAAGTAGCGCCTTTAAGAGCCTCACTTGCCAGTTTAAGATCTATAATCGTATTTCTTGTCTGTGCTAGATTAAGCATAACTTTAGCGGAACGAACAGCATACTTGTCTGCCATCGAAGCATCCCAAAGCCCAGCAACAACATTAACATCTGGATTCGTACTCAACGCAGCAGCAAGATTTTCTGTTACAAGAGGACTCTCCGGAAATTGACTCTGAGGCCCGGCAGCTGCTATCGCTATCGCAGCACTGAATTTTACTGCTCTATCATTAAATCTAAGTGCACGAACCAGTGGCTGATCAATACCCATTCTGAAAAGAAGGGATTTTTCACCAGCAACCGTTGCAAGTGACTCAACACACGAAAGAGCAACATGGGCATCTTCATCTTTGATCGCCCTTGCCAACGCCTGATGAATATACTCAGGACCAGCAGTTGTTGCATAAGTCATCGCATCGGCATGACCCTCTCCGAAATAATCGGGCATTTTAAGACCTGTCGCTTCTGCTTTGAAGAAAGAACCAACCCACAGACCAATAGCCATTCCAAAACTAGAATCAGCTTTCAGTGCATTTTCACATTCACGCATCGCCATCAGTTCATAGAAGTATTTTCTATCGACACTGTGCATCATCAGTCTTTTTTCCTGCTGATCCCATAACCAGATATTACCGGTTTGCGATTCCTCGATTGGTGCAAGAGATTCCGAATGATCATAATAATGTTCGGAAAGTCTGTAGAAAAGCTGGGCTGCCGGAAGTTTCATTGCATCTGGATCTATTTCGTTGATACTTTCCTCTGCAAGTTGACGCAATTCTGAGGATTCATCTTTTTCAGAAACATATTTCAGATAAGCCAGCGACTGCGGGTAACCAATTTTACCCAATGCTTTAATAATCTCCGCCTTCACAGCTATATTGTCACTCTGCAATGCCGCCGTTAGTGGTCTGATTGCATCTTTTCCAACTTGTGGCAATGCCCATATAATATTCGGTAGTTCCTCTTTCCTCGTCTCATCTGCCATGGCATCAAGCATATATACAATCGCATACTCGCCTGCATTTTTAAGTCTTTGAGCAGCTGCATACTTGCCTCTTGCTGTACTGCTAAGCCTTCTGATTTCCTCTGAAATAATCTTTGGAGTAGATCTGCGCTGATAACGTCCCTCTTCAATTACAGCCATAAGCTGATCCGTAAGTTTAGCTAATTCAGGATTGGGTTTGTTATCCTGAACCTGTAATAGGATAGAATAGCCTTGAACATTAGTTTCACTTAACGTAAGCAATTCTACAGGATCAGGGTTACTATCAATAACAGCCTGTGCGTAACCTGAAGCTAAGTCGAACCTGCCTATTTTAGTGTAATGCAGAAAATCATTCCAGTTCTCCTCAAGAGTCTGACAAAGCCCTAAAGATGTCAGAGCAAGAGTTACTATTAAACCGGCTAACACAGTCTTCCTATCAAACATCGAAATATCTCCAAAAAACTATCGTTCGACTATCAAAGTAACTAAAAAACACCCCTGCAGTTACCCGCACCCCGCCCAACCGCGGAGGCAGCATTTAACCTAAGGTTAAAAAATACAACCACTTACATAAAATCATTCGACGGCTAATATAGTATAATTAAATCGATTCCATGTCAACAAAAAACATAGCCGGTCAACCATGCAAAATTACCTATCTTTAAATAAGGCACTAATCGTCATTTACTACCATTATTGGGTAAATTTTCTTGAAATATTAGTCGATTTATGTTAATATAGTCAATTAAATTGTCGCTTGGTTTTGAATAAGATAGCTAATTTAATATAATCTGGTTTAAAATTGAAATTCTGCCAATAACTTTAAAAATGGAGAAACAGCTATTATGTTTAAATCTGTCTGTTCGTCACTGTTATTTTTATCACTAGCTTTAGCAGCAACTATTTCTTCCGCTTCAATATTCCCCCCAGGAGACTTAGATTATAATGCTAAAGTGGATTTTGAAGACATCGCCCTTTTTGCACAACAATGGCTCGAACATGGCTGCCAGCAGAATTCTTTGAGAAATCACTGGAATTTCGATGAAAGAACCTCAAACTTTGCATACGACAGCGTCTCCGGTAACACCGGTATTATCAGCGGGTGCAAATGGACAGACGCAAGGTTAGAAAGCGGCTTATCATTCGACGGCGACAGTTTCGTAGACATAAATGATATATCACTTACAAACAGTTGGACAATTAGTTTTTGGGAATACAGCACTGCACCGCAAGGCGGATTGACTGCAGGTTCTGTAATTTTCGGAAACCACACTGACAATAATAATTGCTTTTATACCATAGATAAAAGCAAAGCAAGATTCGTGAACTCTGGTTCAGGATATGTTGAGTGGACAACAGATACCGACTTTTATAAAAAATGGCGATTTATTACTCTCGTCGGAGATGTAAACTCAGTAGAATTATACTTGGACGGAATATCACAGGGAAAACAACTAATCGATCCGGAAATAAATATTACCAGGATCGGCACAGGTCACACGGATCTCACCAGAAACTTTATTGGAATACTCGACGATTTTCGCATTTATGGTGAAGCACTCAACCTCGAACAGATCAAGCTGCTAAACAAGACGGGAATAAGTGTCGTTAATTGTGGTGACATTGATCAATCCAACTCGATAGACATGGACGATTTTGCCTGGCTGGCAGAATACTGGCAAAAAGATTTTGGCCCCGTAGTTATTAATGAATTCATGGCTTCCAATCAAAATTGTATCACCGATGAATTTGGAACTGCCGCTGATTGGATAGAGCTTTATAATCCCACAAATACACCTGTCGATATTGGTGGTATGTATTTGAGCGATAGCAGCAATACATGGATGATACCTGCCAATGACCCTGATAAAACTACAATTAATTCACATGATTATTTGCTGATATGGGCTGATAGCTCTCCAGCACTTGGAACCTTACACGCAGACTTTAAACTCAGTGCCGGTGGCGAAAGTATTATCCTGTATGAAAATGACGGCTATACAATGGTTGATTCAATAGTTTTTGGTTCACAAACAACCGATGTTTCTTTTGGAAGATTCCCTGATTTAAGTGACAACTGGAAATTCTTTTCGCAGCCAACTCCAGGCAAAACTAACTCTATAGGATATTCAGGTTTGTCAAAACCCGTAAACTTTTCAGTAAAAAGCAAATGCTTTACAGAACCTTTAACCGTTGAGTTGACAACCACCGAACAACAGGCCACCATCTACTACACAATAAATGGTGAGTTCCCGGACCAGGCTTCAGAGAAATACACAACACCGATCACAATTGATGGAACAACCATCATCCGTGCAATAGCAAAAAATGGAGATATGGCTCCAAGCGAACCTGTAACAGAAACATACATTCAGCTATCTCCTGAAGTTGCTGATTTTAATTCTAATCTGCCCCTGTTCATTATCGAGTCGTTCGGCGACACGCGTGTAGACAACTCATCAAACGAAGAATATATCTATAATACTTCAGTATTCATCAATACCTACAACAATGAAAGAGCATATTTGACAAACCCCACTGAATATTTCGGTAGAAGCGGCATCAGGGTAAGGGGCTCTTCCACCGCCGGCGCAGCAAAACATCAGTACGCATTCGAAATATGGGATGAATACAACGAGGATAAAGATGCCTCTATTTTCGGTTTGCCTTCAGAATCCGACTGGGTAGTGCAAGGCCCGTATTCTGACAAAACTTTAATGCGAAATTACCTCGTTTACAATTGGAGCAACGCCATGGGCCAATACGCACCAAGAGTTGTTTACATGGAAGGGTTCATCAACACTGGTGGTGGCCCAATAACCATGGCTGATTACGTTGGTGTATTCTATTTAATAGAGAAAATTAAGCGGGATAAAAATCGTGTTGCAATCGAAAAGCTTACACCTTATGACAACGAAGAACCAGAAATAACAGGCGGATATATTATCAAAAATGACAGGTCTGATCCTGGTGAAACCACAGGTATATCGAGCCAGATGGGAACATTGTGGTTCCATGATCCGGAATCACAGGAATTAACAACCGTCCAGCAAACATACATGAGGAATTATATTAATACTTTCCAGACTGCACTGTCATCCAGTTATTTTGATGAACCGGAAACAGGATATGCAAAATACGCCGATCCAAACACTTTCATCGACAGTCAGATATTGGTCGAAATGGCAAAGAATATCGATGGCTACAGACTAAGTACATTTATGCACAAGGACCGTGGCGGCAAGCTGAAAATGGGCCCAGCATGGGATTATAACTTGTCACTCGGAAATGCAAATTATGGGACTGGTTGGACTCCTGTTGGTTGGTATTATCCATTGTCACCAACCGCATACACCTGGTATGCCAAAATGTTCCGAGATAACGAATTCTACATGAATTATATTGACAGATGGTTCAGCCTCCGTAAGGGTATATTTGCAACAGATGCTTTGATGAATGACATCGATAAAAACGCTGCTTACCTCGATGAGGCACAGAAAAGAAATTATGTAAGATGGCCAAGAATAAATCAATACGATTGGCCCAATCCAGGTTGGGGACAAGGTGAAGAACTGGTCTATAACAATCCGCCTCTTACTTACCCGGCACATATCGAATTTATGAAAAATTGGCTCAAGGGAAGAGTTAAATGGATCGATAACCAGTTCCCCAAACCACCCGTATTCAATCAGGATGGAGGCGTAGTAAATGCCGGTTTTGAATTAACCATTAGACAAGCAGAGGCCCTGCCTTACCTTCACAAGTATATAGATTATAATGATAGATGGAGCTATCTCGATAATGGGACAAATCAGAAAGTATTGTGGTCAACTGTCAATTATACTGGTCATAACAATTGGCC
>CAZBKA010000090.1:0-11902 GCA_964492365.1 uncultured Pirellulales bacterium
GAGGACATGAAAACTATTGCTAACTAATAGAATAAACTGCCTTAAAAGTCAAGTTAACAGTGCGGCTATTAAATGATTATGTTAAGGATATCTCTAATTATTTGAATAATCTGGTTATGTTGGTGCTAAATTTCTTAATTTATTTGACTAATCCGCTGTTTTTAGGGAAAATTCCGTTTTGCAATGATATTACGACGGAATGTATAAGGAGATGCGTATGTTTACTGGATGTATGGCTTCGGGCGGGATCGCACTTAGCGGGATAGATCTTGCGGTTTTAATTATTTACATGGTTGCTATCGTCGGCATCGGGTGCTGGGCTGGGCTGAAAAGCAAGGGGAACGCTGACGGCAAAGACTATTTTCTTGCTGGTGGAACATTAAAATGGCCGATGATAGGTCTGGCACTTTTTTCGACTAACATTTCAACAATCCATCTGGTGAGCCAGGCACAGGAGGGCTACAAAAACGGATTGGCGTATGGTAATTTCGAATGGATGGCGCCTTTTTTGCTGATAGTTCTGGCTTTGTTTTTTGCACCGTTTTATATCCGTTCCAGAGTTGCGACTTTGCCTGATTTTCTGGAGCAGAGATATAGCAGGCCTTGCAGGGACTGGCTTGCAGTTTTGTCGATAATTTCGGCTGTCTTTATTCATATCGGTTTTACACTTTATACCGGCGCGGTAGTTCTTGAAGGGTTGTTCGGAATCCCGATTATGACAAGCATTATCGTATCGGCGGTTTTGACGGGGCTTTATACTATTGTCGGAGGACTAATGGCGGTGGTGCTGACGGAATCGATACAGACCATTATTCTTCTGCTCGGCGCGATTATGATAACAGTGGTTGCGTATTTCAAAGTCGGCGGCTGGGAAGGTTTGGCTGCCAATGTCGATCCGGTAAAGCTTACGATGCTTCGACCTGCAAGTGACCCTTGTAATTTGCCATGGTATTCTGTTTTTCTTGGTTATCCAATAATCGGGCTGTGGTACTGGTGTGCAGACCAGACAATTGTTCAAAGGGTGCTGGGCGCCAAAGATGAGAACCATGCGAGGCTGGGGCCATTGTTCGCAGGGTTCATAAAAATACTACCTGTCTTTATTTTTGTGCTACCAGGCACGATTTGCCTTGCTCTTGTTAACCAGGGCAAGCTTCCGCCTTTAGATGATGATAAGAATACATACGCATTTTTGATAACGAATCTGCTGCCTACGGGATTAACAGGTGTGATGGCAGCGGCGTTGCTGGCGGCGTTGATGAGTACGGTTTCAGGAGCGCTTAATTCGATTGCTACGCTGTTCAGCTACGATCTTTATAAAAGATGGAAGCCAGAAACGTCTGACAAAAAACTGGTTGTAATAGGCAGGGTTGCCACTTTCGTTGCGATGGTTGCAGCGATATTGTGGTCGCCGCTTATCAGCAGGTTTGACAGCATTTATCAGGGATGCAGTGCGTTGATATGCTATATTGCGCCGCCTATAACAGCGGTATTTGTCTGGGGAGTGTTCTGGAAAAAAGCTTCTTCCAAAGCTGCGATAACGACTTTGTATATTGGTTCGTTTTTAGGATTTGCCGTGTTTCTGATAGACTGGTTCAAGGATAAAACAGGCTGGAATATTCCGTTTATGATGTCGGCATTTTATCTGTTCGTTATATGTTCGATAATTCTTGTGGGTATTTCTCTGATGTATCCTCATCAGCATACTGAAAAAAGCATTAAACTTGTCTGGAAGAGTCCGCTGGATGCTCTGAGGGGCCCTTCCGGCAAGTGGCTTGGCAATTATAAAGTTCTTTCTGTTGGTTTGTTTGGAATTATGGTCGCGTTGTATATTATTTTCCGCTGATAACTTTTGAGGAGAATTTTAAAATGAAAAAAACATCTATTGTTGTATGGGCGGTTGTGATTCTGGTTAGTGTCACGCTGATAACTGGGTGTTGTCAGCAGGTGACAAGGCATGGAAGCGTCATCAGTATCGACAAAGGAAATATCTGTGAATATAACAAACTTCACGCTAATGTCTGGCCTGGGGTACTGAAAAATATTCGACAGAGCAATATTGAAAATTATTCGATATATTCGGGGCAAACCGAAGCTGATAAATATTATCTTTTCAGCTATTACGAATATAGCGGATGTGACTATAAAAAAGATATGGCCAAAATGGCTAAAGATAAGGAAATGCAGAAGTGGTCGGATATTACGCTACCCATGCTGAAGCCTTTGGAGGTTCGTAAAGAGGGTGAATACGGCGCAGAGTGGGAAGAAGTTTTCCATTATGCGGGGCCAGCTTATAAGGGCAAGTGCGTTAAACGGATAGGCTCAATTATAGGGATAGAAGAGAAGAATATTCTTGCGTATACACAATTGCACAAGACCGTTTGGCCTGGGGTGCTGGCGTCTATAGAAAAATGCAATATCAGAAATTATTCGATTTACCTGGGGCAGATAGAGCGTGGGAACTGGCTGCTGTTCAGCTATTTCGAATATATCGGCAACGACTTCGAAGGTGACATGGCGAAGATCGGCGACGAAGTAACGAAAGTATGGTGGACATATACCGACCCGTTACAAAGGCCCCTGCCAACCCGCAAAGAAGGTGAACACTGGGCAACGATGGAAGAAATATTCCATACCAACTAAGTTTTAAATAACACCCTTTTTGAGAATGATATTGGCATATAGCGATTTTTCGCCTGTAGCTACTACGGCGTATGCTTTTTTGGCTCGCTCGTAAAAGTCGAAACGCTCTACGAAATCAAAGTCGGTGAATTTTTCGCCGCTTGCGATGATTATATCTTTGTATTCATTCCAGATGGTTGGTTTGGTGTTATCACCTTTGACAACGCTCATCAATGCTACAGGTTTTGGAACGTATATATCGAGGGGTAATAATTTCAGGGCGGACTTAAGCAGTGAGCATACGCCATGACCATCACAGCGAATAAGTCTTTGTGCGATGGCGGCGGAGGGGAAATTTCCGTCGGCTATAACTATTTCGTCACCATGGCCCATTTCCATTAAAACCTTGAGCAAGTCGGGTGACAATATACTATCGATACCTTTAAGCATTTGCGGTGCCTTTCTGTATATAAATACAATTACTTGTTAAATTCTGCTACTGCTTCAAACATCGCTATAATATTTTCGGGTTTAACTTCGGGCAGAATATTATGAACAGTATTGAAAATATATCCGCCGCCTTTAGAGAATATTTCAAGTCTTTCGAGAACATGCTTTTTTACCTGCGCGGGTGTTGCGCGGTTTAATATTTCCCGCGTGTCACAACCGCCGCCCCAGAATGTAATGTCGCTTCCGAATTCTTTTTTCAGTTTTTCAGGTTCCATGTCTATACAGGTTGTCTGAATTGGATTCAGGATGTCGAAACCTGCTTCGATGAGTCCGGGGATGAGTTTGTAAATTCCACCACAACTGTGAAGCATTGTTTTCATTGAGCTGTTTTTCTTCACATAATCGCAGAGCTGTTTGTGCCTGGGTAAAAATAAACTTCTGTAGCTGTCGGGTGACATGAAAGGGCCTGTATCCATTCCCAGATCATCGCCGAACTTTATAATATCAACAACATCGCCTAGATATTCGCACGCTTTTTTCAAACCAACCATGTGAGATTCTATCAGAGCATCCAGCAGTTTTGCGACGTTATCCGTATCGGCAATGACGTCCATCATAAAATTATCCATACGCCTAAGGAATGAACCCCATTCAAACAGGTTACAGCCTATGCCGAGCAGTAAGGCTTTATCTGTTGTTTTGCGAAGGTCTATACATTTTGCCCGCAGCGTTGACCAGAAACCTTCTTCACCGGCATGATCCCATGGACTCGATGCAAAAGCTGACCACATAACTTTGGACATTGCTTTTGGCAGATCATCAAAATTGGCTGGGTATCCATTAACATAAGGAAATTCACACTGGTCGAAAAATGTTCCTGAACTTGGCATTTTTGCAATCAAATCGCCCTGCTTACTATAAGCCAACCAACCTCCATCGGGCTGTTTTACAGGTTTGAACCATTTTGGATATTGTGCTTTTGAACCATCCACCAACTGTATATCATACCATTTATGGCTGTCGGTATTAAACGCCCTACCGACATCAATGACATCTACACCGAATTTTTCTAGTATAAAATCCTCCGGCTCGGCTAATTGCTGAACGACATCATATATCCGTGTTTGGCCTTTGGTTATGCGGAGGTGCTTTTTCAGATTGTTGTATGCAATTGCTGATATAGATGAGCTTGGGGTCGCCCCGAGGTCCACAGGAACCTTGTCCGGCTGTCTGTGTTCTATAGCAGCAATAATTCTTTCACGTGATGTCATAATAGTATTTCCTGAAAAAAATAATTCCAATCTCATCTTAAAGTAATATTGTATCAGCTAAATCAATCTTAATCAATTGTTTGACAGATTAGTTATTTGCTAATATCATTATTTGTTTGCATTATTATGCTATTCAAAGGATGACCATGAGATATATTCTCAATTTAGCTTATTTGATCGCATTGGTGCTTATCAGCCCAATAGCAATTTACAGGATGATTCGCCAGGGGCGCTACCGTAAGGGGTGGGGTAATCGGATCGGTGCTATTAAAAGGCGTTTCCCGGAGAAAAAATGTATCTGGATACATGCTGTGAGCGTTGGTGAGGTGAATGCGACGAGGACGATTGTAAAACAGCTAAGCGAAAAACTGGATGGCTGTGAGATCGTTATCAGCACGACGACCGATACAGGGTTTGCAAGGGCAAATGCGATTTACGGCAGTGAGCATATGGTTTTCTTTTTCCCGATGGACTTTACAATTACAATGACGCGGGCGTTTAAAAATATCCGCCCTGATTGCTGTTTGCTGATGGAACTTGAGGTTTGGCCTAATTTTGTTCGTATCGCGAATGAATTCGGCGCCGCGGTTGTCGTAGTTAACGGCAGGATATCCGACAGAAGCTTTGCGAGATACAGCAGGATAAAACCAATTGCCCGTATGATGTTTTCCAGAATCAGCCTGATACTTTCGCAATGTCAGCAATATACCGACAGATTCATCGCACTTGGAGTGAACAGCGAAAAAGTTATCACTACCGGCTCATTGAAATACGATACCGCAGATACCAATCCAAACGCTGAAGAAGCGAAAAAGCTTAGAGAAAAATTAAAACTTGCAGATGAGCGTTTAATTGTTGCAGGCGGTACGGGCAACGATGAGGAAAAAATAATTCTCGATGTATTTTGTAAATTAAAAAAAGTGTACAAGGATTTAAGGCTTATAATTGTGCCTCGCAAACCTGAACGGTTCGATGAGGTTGCAAGGCTTATGGAAGGTACCGGCTTTGGGATCATTCGTTTCAGTCAGGTTAAAGACGGGAGCAGAAAAATTGAGGATGGTGACAAGTCAATAATACTTGGTGACACGATGGGCGATCTTCGGAAGTTTTATTCAATCGCTGATATTAATTTTGTTGGCAGAAGTCTGGTTCCTATGGGCGGATCGGATATGATGGAGGCGGCGGCGATGGGTAATTGCACCATGTTCGGGCCACATGCTTTTAATTTCAGGCAAACTGTCGATGACCTGCTTCAAGGCGGCGGCGCAATAATGGTGCGTGACGAACAGCATCTATACGAAAGCCTGGAAAAATGCCTAATTGACAGGGATTACAGAGAGACTATCGCCAGCAAAGGCAGAGATATAATCGTGAAAAATCAGGGTGCTACGGAGAAAACCGTTAAGGAAATAGTAAAACTAATCCATTAAGCAACAGACTGGTTTTTTTTTACCAAACAGTCAAAAACGTTAAACAGACACTATAACTAAACGGGATTATACACACAGCAGTAGCTTGGTTCAGATTGCGGTTTTCCTGGCCAGCTTAGTTCATCGAAGATGAATTCACATGCCTGCCTCAGCATAACATCAGGCATGCTCGGTGTCATCTCTATCGAGGCAATGATATCATTTCCGCTTTTTTCGAGACAGCTAAGGAGGTAATCCCAGTTTTCACGCGAGATTCCACCTTTTAATCCCGGCGGCTGATGATCATCTGCCTGACCATAATTATCTGTTAAATGCAGGTGCCTGACTTTTTCGGCGAGTTGACTTGCGTAGTCCTTGAAGGTGAATTTAGGATCAATATTTGCATACCCCACATCAAGACATATCCTTAGATCATCGAATTTTTCAACAAGTTCAAGAACTCTTTTCAGAGGGCCTGTTTCAATTGAAATTGACACCTGATTTTGATTTGCATAATCTATTATTTCCGCGGAGAAATCACAGTCTCTGATATCGGAATTTTCTGCAATTCCGAAACTATGCAGGTCCGTAACAATATCTGCATCGAGGAGCCTGGCACAGTCGATCTGCTCTCTCCATTGCTCTAGAGACGGGTTGTCATTTCTGCTTCTCATTACTACGAGCATATCTTTTGTAGCTTCTGTGAGCCTGGACCAATATCGTTTGCTGTACCGACATTCATTGTAGCCTTTCATGCTTGGCCAAAGTTCTACACCGAAACCACGGGATTTTAGAAACTGGCATTCCTGCTCAAGCGAGAGGTAATTTTCTCGCCACCAGAATATCATTGTCGAAACAGCATATTTAATCTGCATAATAAACACTCCTGATTTGAAGGTTCCAAGCCAGATTTTGCCAGCGTCAAAACCATCTTTTAAAAAATTTTCTTTCAGCCGCACTTTACATAAAGCGACGAACTACTATTTGCGATTGAACATTTTTCCTCAGAGTTGTCATTTATTCATTGTGTTATGATATATCGGGGTAAAGGCGTGATGTATTCATGTTTTGCTCGTTTTTGCGGTTTTTCTAAGCCCAAAGGCTTGATTTTCGACTTAGAAGTCCGATAAGACGAAACTCAAAATCATGGCTAAGCAGGAAAGATTTCATGGTATGGGGAAGGTTTTTTGAGATTTAAAGCTGTTTGATGAAGCAAAAAGCCCATTATTGTTAAATCATTTGAAATTTTTGTTGAAATATTTGCAGGAAGTGTTAGAATTCCGTGTTTTAGGTCACTGGAGAACTTGACAATGAAAAAAGATATACATCCAAAATATGAAAAAGTTATAGTCCATTGTGGTTGTGGAAACACGTTTGAGACAAGAAGCACCTCGACGGAGATACATGCGGAGATATGTTCAGCATGCCACCCGTTCTATACCGGCAAGCAGAAATTTGTCGATACTGCCGGCAGAATTGAACGATTCCAGAAGAAGTACGGCAATACACAGGAATATTTCAAGAAAAAAGACACCAAAAATTAGGTCCTTTTATAGTGAACTATCAAGGCTCCGTGGGTGCTGCGCACCTTTAGCGGAGCCTTTACTTTTAGTTTAAAATAATTTTCTAAAAAAGCCCCTGTTATTTAAGAAACCGTTCATTATGGCTGTAAACAAAGAATCGATACTAAGAAAATTAAATGAGATCGAAGAACGCTATATCGAGATAGATAAGCAGATAGCCGATCCTGAAATTTCGTCTAACCATAATACGCTAATCAGTTTAAGAAAAGAAGAGGGCAAACTCAGATCAATCGTTTCACAATACCGTGATTATAAAAAAATCGCGGAATCTATCACAGAGGCACAAGGGATAATAGATGATCCTGACAGTGATAAAGAATTTAAAGAGCTAGCATCTGATGAACTAAAAAACATTCTTGGCAAAGACGAGCAGATGCTGGAAGATATACAAAATGAGCTGGTAATGGCAGACGATAAGGCGATCAATTCGGTTATTGTCGAAATCCGTGCGGGCACAGGCGGTGATGAGGCAGCCATCTTCGCGCATGACCTATATACAATGTATACCAGGTATGCAGAAACGAGACGCTGGAAGATAGAACAGCTTGACTTTAGTGCTACGGAGCGTAACGGCTTTAGAGAAGTAATATTCAGCATAAAGGGCAGCGGGGTATGGTCCGAACTTGGATATGAGTCGGGCGGGCACAGGGTACAGAGAGTTCCTGAGACAGAGTCCCAAGGCAGGGTTCATACATCAGCAGCTACAGTTGCGGTGTTACCAGAGCCTGAAGAAATAGACGTTGTGATTAACCCTGCAGATGTTTTGGAACATGTCAGCAGAGCTGGAGGCCCGGGTGGTCAGGGAGTTAATAAGCTCAACAGTGCTATCAAACTTGAGCACGTTCCGACGGGTATTACGGTCAGCATGAGGGATCAAAAGAGCCAACATAAAAACCGCGCGAAGGCATGGCGAATTCTAAGAAGCCGAATTTATGAAAAAATTGAAGGCGAGAGACGGGCTGAGAGGGATTCACAGCGTAAAAACATGATAGGCTCGGGAGACAGAAGTTCAAAGATCCGGACCTATAATTTTCCGCAAAACCGTGTTACCGACCACAGAATCAATCTTTCACTTTACAACCTCGACAAAATCATGACTGGTGACATGGGCGAGATCGTAAAAGCGTTGCAGCAATATGACATACAGCAGAGAGTTGAAAACCTCTAAAAAACTGGATGCATTCAGGATAACTTAGCAATAAATTCCTGAACATTTCTTACTTGGTCAATACGTATTCCAGCCACACAAGGCTGAATTGGCCTATTCTCCAATGGCTGCTTGATTTTTAAGTATTAACCGGGTATTATGAAGCAAAGTTGAAAATTATTTTTTTGTATGAAATGGCCTGGCACTTAGTGCTAAGGAGGTATTTACAGTGGAATTTGCAGAGCAAAAAAATGCTTTTATTTGTGATATGGACGGGGTTCTTTACCACGGACAAAGGTTGTTAGAAAACACAAAAGAATTCGTCGACTGGCTTCAAAAAAATAATAAGAAATACCTTTTCCTAACCAATAGTTCGGAGCGTTCGCCGCGTGAACTGCGGGAAAAGCTTTTGCGATTGGGTATTGACGTCGGCGAGGAGCATTTTATGACTTCGGCGATTGCGACTGCCAGTTTTCTGGCTTCTCAGCGGGTTGGTAATCGTGTATATGTGATAGGTGAAGCTGGGTTGTATCAGGCTCTTTATAATGCTGGTTTTTCAGTTGATGATAATAATCCTGATTATGTGGTCGTCGGTGAAACCAGAAGCTATAACTATGAAAAGATCGAAACGGCAATTCACCTGGTTTTAGGGGGAGCAAAGCTAATTGGAACCAATCCTGATTTGACGGGGCCTACAGAAAAAGGTATTGCTCCTGCGTGCAAAGCTTTGATAGCCCCGATAGAACTGGCTACAAAACGAACTGCCTATTTTGTCGGGAAACCAAATCCATTGATGATGCGTCACTCGTTGAAAAAACTCCAGTGCAGACGAGAGGAAGCTGTTGTTATAGGAGACCGGATGGATACTGATGTTATCGCGGGGATAGAGGCGGAAATAGAAACGGTGCTGGTTTTGAGCGGCATCACAAGCAGAAACGATCTGGAACAATTTGCATATAAGCCTAATTATGTATTAAACAATGTCGGAGAAATCTGTAGATAACAATTAAGTAGGGTAAAATGGTCGTATACTCATTCTCCAAAGATAAACTTCACAAAACTATCGTCTCCGACAGTCAGAATAACACACAATGCTACCAAAAACAAAATCAACCAAATAACGAAACAATATATTCCAATTTTAGTCGTACAAACTGAAATCTTTGTCAAACATGGGTCATCTATGTATTTCCTTTGCCTGATAGCTTCGTATCTTGTATTTCTCGAAGAATTTATTGAGTTTTTCCATATATCTGGATGATGCTTACGTAGTTGGTAAATAGTCATTAGTCCAGCAATACACAACAGCAAAATTATTACAAAACAAGTAAGTGCAAAGCTAACAAAGCCAAATGCCACAAGTATAGGATGTTTTTTTACAGAGTAAGGAAGCAATAATGCCAAGCCAATAGCTGTTAAGAAGCAAAATATAAGTGTGCAAATTACCTTGGCTTTAAAACTTCTTTTATCTATAAAATTAACGTATACCATCCCTTTGCCTTTTAATTATAAATTTCAATAATACTACAATAATTATCAGTATATTCAAGATTAAAACCATTTTTGCGGTTTGTGAAGATATATTGCAATTTTGGGCGCTATCTGGTAGATTGTTTTTTTATCATGGTAGAGATTATAGCGGTTTTTGAGCTTTGGAGTTTTAAATGATAGTTGTTGTAACCGGAACAGTTGGTATTGATAAGAAAAGCTATCTTGAGCAGGTTTGCCAACTGGCGAGGGATAAAGGCGAAGAAGTTGTTTTGTGCAATGTCGGTGATATGATGTATGCGGAGGCTCCGGATATTGCAGCAGGGAAGATTCTCGATATTCCGCTGAAAAGGCTCAGCTCTCTTAGAAGAAGTATTTTTAAAGATATTATTACCAAGACGAAAAAACATAAAAATATCATAATCAATACCCATGCTACATTCAGATGGAGACATGGGCTTTTTCCGGCTATCGATTTTGACCAGATGAGAGAAATTAATGCTGATATTTATATTAATATGATCGACGGGGTGACGGCTTTGCACAAAAGGCTGAGCAGTGACCATTTTGTCGAGCACACGCTGAAAGACCTTATAGTTTGGCGTGAGGAGGAGATGATCGGCACGGAGATGCTGTGTAAAAGCATTAATGATAAAGCCCCCTTTTATTGTATAGCGAGAGGTATGGAAGAGAGTACCGCTGAAACTTTTTATAAGCTGATCTTCAAGCAAAAAAACAAACGGGCGTATTTGAGTTTTCCGATGACCTTTGTAGCGGAGATGGGTGATATCCGGAAAGAGATAGATGAATTCAGGAGTACTATTAAAAAATCGCTGACATGTTTTGATCCTGGTGATCTCGAAGAGGCATATTTGCCTGGCTATGCAGAAAAAGCCAGACAGGAAGGGAAAGACTATATAGAAGTTGACACGGCTGACGGCAAAACAATGCTTGGTCTTGACCAGATAAAAGAAATCGCCCGTGATATTAACAGCCAGATATATGCAAGGGATTTTCTTTTGATAGACCAATCGGATATGATAATAAGTTTTATACCAACACTGGCTGACGGAAGAGCGTGTCTTTCGAGCGGGGTCGAAAGAGAATTGCAGCATGCTCATGAGGCTGGAAAAGATGTTTATGTAATCTGGACGGCAAAGCAGAGTCCTTCGGTTTTTGTCACTCAGACGGTGACTAAGGTTTTCAACAGTATTGCAGAGCTTGCAGATTTTTTTACCAAGAAAGGATTCATAAAATGACAGAGATAACAGAAAAGATACTGGCATCGAGTATAGATCATACATTATTAAAACCAGATGCACAGGAAAGCCAGATCGAACAGCTCTGCATGGAAGCGATCGAATATAAATTTTGCAGCGTCTGTATTAATCCTCGCTGGGTAATTTTTGCGGCGGACAAACTGCATGGCAGCGATGTTAATGTTTCGACGGTTATCAGTTTTCCATTGGGGGCAGATTCTACAAAAACAAAAATTGCAGAGACAAAAGAGGTTATCTTCGGCGGCGCAGATGAGATAGATGTTGTTGCTGATATCTCGGCGATAGTCGCGGGTGACTCCAAGTATCTTCTTACACAACTGCAAGGGATATTGAGAGTTTGCAGGGCGATGAAGCCTAGGGTCACAACAAAGGTTATTATCGAATCGGCGGCGCTTAACTGGGAGCAGAAACTTTTTGCATGCAAGACGGCTGAGAGAGCTGGATTTGATTTTATAAAGACAAGTACTGGTATGCATCCTGCGGGTGGTGCTACGGTCGAAGATGTTAAGTTTATTAAGGAAACATCACCTGGCTGTAAGGTAAAAGCATCGGGTGGAATTAAAACCGCTTGTGATGCAATTGCTATGCTGAATGCGGGTGCAGATCGGATAGGCACATCTTCTGGAGTTGAAATAATTACCCAATTCAGGGCAGG
>CAZBKA010000091.1:0-11603 GCA_964492365.1 uncultured Pirellulales bacterium
TGGATTCGCAGTAAAAAACATGACTGGTTGCCAGTCCAACGATCAGATGCACTCCGAAAACGGAAAAGTAGTTTTCGACAGCAACAACGCTGGTGGAATTACCGGCGGATTAAGCACCGGTCAGGATATTGTCATAAGATTAGCAATCAAACCAACCCCAACAATCGATAAGCCGCAACATACTATTGATAAATACACACTTGAAAATAAAGATCTCGCTGCCATCACAAGACGTGATGCCACCATCGCAGGTAGAATTTGGCCAGTAGCTGAAAATTACACCGCAATGGTCATTCTCGACAACCTGATAACCCATTACGGCTATCAGTGTCTGAAAAATAAGATATAAGACATTCAGCAAAAAAATGATTAAAACCCGGCTAATAATAGTCGGGTTTTTCTTTTCCATCTCACTTCACCACAAAACAATAGTGGGTCAGTTTGAAAAGTGACCAACTATCCGCAAAACTCCCAGCTTGACAAAATACTGAATTTTTGCTATAATGACAGTTTGTCCAAATTACCAGCAAAATCGTTGATTCTGTATGGTTAAATGAGCATAAAAACTTTTTTTCTATGGAGTATGTATGAAAAAACAGATGATTGCCTTTCTTATTTCAGCGATTTTATTGTTATTTTGCAATTCATCTTTTGCAATCCAAGGCGATATTACCGGCGACAGCAAAGTCGATTTCAACGATTTGGTTCTGATAGCTCAATACTGGACGCAAACCTTTGCAGCAGGTGAAAATAATTCTGCTGATATCACAGGCGACAGCAAGGTTAATTTTGACGATTACGCTGTCCTTGCCAAAAACTGGATGGTCTGCGAATATACCGGCCCTGTAGGTTGGTGGAAATTTAACGATGCAGCAGGAACAATCGCAGCAGATGCGGGCCCTTACAACAATTACGCAACTTTAGTCGGCAATCCTCAATGGAAAAACGACCCAAATCAAGGCTGGTGTCTCGAATTAGACGGATATGGTGACTCTATCTCTGTTACAAATGAATCTGCTTTTGATATGTCAAACCAGATAACAATATCCGCATGGATTAAAACTATAGCTGGAACTGATGATGCTCTTTTCGCTGTCACCAAAAGCGATGCTTACATGCTCTATAAAGATGTCGCAATGAATGGGGCTACTTTCTACTGCAAAGGACTCGGAAGACCTGTACTTGGTAAAAAAACTATAAATGACGGCAATTGGCATCATATCGTAGGCGTTTATGATGGCAAAGCTAAATATCTCTATGTTGATGGTCAACTCGATGGAACCGTAAGCTATATAGGAACACTCAAGACAAACGATTTCAATGTAAGTATAGGCTCATGTGAACCAATCGCAGACAACCAATGCAAAGGCAGAATCGACGATGTCAGGATATTTAACCGGGCACTGTCTCTCGAAGAAATAAATTTACTCCCGGATGAAAAACTTAAACAAGCCGCCGCACCATACCCAGCGGATAATGCTCCATGGGCCTCTCACGATGCAAGGCTGCGATGGATTGTTGCAAACGACATCGATTCACAGTATCTTTTTGTTGGAACAGATTATCAGCAGGTTACAGATGCCGATATTTCTTCACCTGAATTTAAAGGCAGTTTTGCCCCTGATGTAAATTCTTATTTCCAGGGTCCGCAAGCTTATGATGCAAATATTACATATTACTGGCGTATCGACCAGATATTTGACAGCGGCACGGTAAAGGGAAAAACATGGAGCTTTACCGCAGGCGATTCATACATATTTGATTTCCCAGCAGGTTCGCTCGCCGAAGTTGAAAAAGTTGCTGCCTACTGTTTGCAGGGTCTATGCAACAAAGTCGGAGCAAAGGTGCTCATGAATTCTCATGAAGATATCACCACTTATCCTGAATCAGATACAAAATGGACACAATATCTCTCAACATCAAAAGGTTACGTTTTTCATACTATTTCCGGTCTGAGAAACTTTATTGAATTTGCTAAAAATCAGGGACACATCAAGGGATTGGTTGTCTATGACATAAATCATATTGAAAAACTCGAAATGTTCATCGCAGAAAACTACTGTTCTATGAACGAACTGCTTCCGGTAACACAGGAAATGCTGAACTATCAGACAAAAGATTTTCTTGTAAACGCAACCAGTGTAAATTGTTTCCAGAACCTGCCCATAGTCCAGGACCTTCGCAATCGATGGTCAACCAAGCTCCAGGCTCAAACATGGTATGTCAATAACATGATGGGTAGCTTCCCAAAATACGCAGCTTTCAAAGACGGCGGCGCATATGAAAGATGGGTAAGTCTTGACCTTGCCATTGCTCAGCAGCTTTTCATTTATGACATGAACCCGGACTCTAATGTTCCAGCTGAAATTGTTCTTTATGATAAAGTAATGAGTCACCTGACACCGCCAGCATGTTTATTCGGCTGTTGGCATGATGAAGGTGGAGACGTAGCACGCTCCTCTGCCGCTGGTCATTATAATATCGTCACCGCAGGTTCTGCCAATTGCAGCTTCTGGTCAAGAGCTGAATTGGACCCCAACAATATGTGGATGAGACAGCAAACCAGTGGCTTGGTTTTTGACCCCAATAAATACTATATTATGTTCCAGGCAAGCGATGGCGATGCTATGAGAGTTTTAACAAGCTTCATGGGTGCAGGATGGGGCTCTTACTGGGCAGCTCCATGGATTACTACTCAGACTTGGCACCGGGGACAGTTCCCATACTCATGGAGTATTCAGCCCGCTGCCGTAAAATTCTTCCCTGCTATTCTAGAATATTATGCTCAAACCGCAGGCCCCAAGGATCATTTCTTCGCAGGTCCAAGCGGCGCAGGTTATTGCAGCATAACATCATTGCCCAATCTCGCTCAATTCGCACAGTTCAATCAGAAGATGTTTGAACCTATCGGCATCCAGATGGCAGAATTCTGGGGTGGGTACAGCCCCGCATCAATGGAAATATTCAGCCAGAATTGCCCCGCTGTAAAATGTATAACAAACAAGCCTCAAGGCTCATCGGATAACGGAAAATTCGGTTGGCTTTCCACAGGAACAGCATTTACACAGACAGATAAACTCTTCTGGGAATTTCATACAGGCTCTGGTATGAAAAATGATATATTGAATATGATATCGAGAAGGGATCCGCCGTTCTTCATGAGCATTTATTGTGGTTCACCACAGGGACTTTATAACGCCTGGTATTGCGGCACATACCTCAAACAGGCGAATATTGTTTACGTCGGAGCCGAGGATTTTATCGACCTTATGAACCAGGCATATATTTACTATAACGGCAAATAACCGTAAATACATTGTTATAACTTTTGTAATACTTTAGCTAGGTGTCAATTATAACTTGTCATTCCCACGAAAGCGGGAATCCAGCGTAAAAACAGCTTCAGCCGTAAGACGGTTTCCTGCTTTTTTACAATCGGTCAAAGTATTAATAACTTTTTAGAAAGATAACTCCGCCGACCTTAATGCGGAAAATTGTAAATGCCGGTAAAGATAAGCTGCGCAGCCAAAGCTGAAAGCACTAACCCTGTAAGTTTGGTTAACACCGCGATTCTTTTAGCTCCGAGAAACTGCTCTATCTTCGTCGCTGACAGTAGCAAAACCGCAACCACTACTATAGCACAAAACAAGGCCCCACTGGCAACAAGCTTCGTCAAACCAGAATATTCAGCACCAAGAACCAGCAATGTTCCAGTTGTTCCTGGCCCGACGGTAAGTGGAATCGCCAGAGGCACAACTGCGATGTCGTCCGACTCGGATGCTTTCGGCTGTTCCTGACCATGAACAAGTTTGACCGCTGAAAGAAACAATAACGCACCTGCCCCTATCTGGAAAGACTGTGTTGTAATACCAAGCAGGTTGAAGATAATATTGCCGAAGTAAAACAATATAAATGCGGTAATCAGTATCGCTATCGAAGTACGTATAGCAATACGTCTGGAAGCTTCAGGTGTAAGCGTCCGCGTCATAGCCAAAAACATCGTCATAACAAAAAACGGCGTAAGCAGAAAAAATATCTTTATAAACATATTTACGAATAAACTTACCATAACAACTCCGTTAATTTGCTTGATAAAACTCATGGCCGACAGTTTTACCACGTCGGCCATGAACTAATATGTTTAATTACTCTGCCACCAATTCAGCTACCATGTCACCAACTTCCGTTGTCGAATAACCCATTTTACCTGCTGCCAGTGATTTCAGTTTGTTCGCTGTTACAAATTTCACAGCATCTTCGATCTTCTTGCCTGCCTTTTCAAGACCAAGAGTTTCAAGCATCATTTGCCCCGCACATATCGCTGCCAGCGGATTAATAATATTCATCCCCGTATATTTCGGGGCACTTCCACCGATTGGTTCGAACATGCTCACTCCTTCAGGGTTAATATTACCACCTGCCGCAATACCCATCCCGCCTTGAGTCATAGCACCAAGGTCCGTAATTATGTCACCAAAAAGATTACCCGTCACAATAACATCGAACCACTCTGGATTCTTTACCATCCACATACATGTTGCATCAACATGATAATAATCTCTCTTGATATCAGGGTATTCTTTATCGCCCATCTCATGGAACGCCCTTTCCCAGAGATTATAAATATATGTCAGAACATTTGTCTTCCCGCAAAGAGCCAGTGTATTCTTATCGCCTCTGCCTGTAGCTTTTTTCCCGTGCTTTCTGGCATATTCAAACGCATATTTAAGGCACCTGTCAACCTGGAATCTGCTGTACACCGCTGACTGAATAGCTACCTCATTCGGCGTATCTTTCATTGTAAATCCGCCCGCGCCCGTATACATGTCACCTGTATTCTCACGCACAACAACATAATTAATATCCTCAGGACCTTTATCCTTTAAAGGTGTCTCAACACCCGGAAAAAGTCTCACTGGTCGAAGGTTAATATATTGATCCAGCGCAAAACGAGCTTTTAAAAGTATGCCCTTTTCCAGTATTCCAGGCGCAACATCAGGATGCCCTATAGCACCAAGCATCATCGCGTCGAACTTCTTAAATTCTTCTATCGCACTATCAGCAAGCGTCTCTCCGGTTTTAAGATACCTCGCTCCGCCAAAATCGAAATTCGTCATATTAAGTTTAAAGCCGAATTTATCAGCCGCAACATTCAAAACTTTCACTGCCTCAGCAATTACCTCTGGACCGGTACCATCGCCCGGTATAACTGCTATTTCATAACTCTTTGCCACTTTTTTCTCCTTACAGAAATTATCCGTTTATTTCATTGCCTTTTTAATATGTTCTAGCAGCCCGCCATCTTTTATTATCTCGACTGCAAAATCAGGCAGCGGTTTAAAGCTGATATCTTCATCCGTGCTGAGGTTTTTGATTAAACCGTTATTGTAATCAATTTCGACTTCATCGCCATCATTGATTTTATCTATCGCATCTGTCGATTCGATCAGATAATATCCGCAATCGATAGCATTACGATAAAAAATTCTCGCAAAGGTCTTTGCAATAATGGTACCGATCTTTGCGCCTCTTATTGCCCAGACCGCATGCTCCCTGCTCGACCCACAGCCGAAATCATCACCTGCAACCACAATATCACCAGACTTGGCACTCTTAATAAAATTAGCATCCAGATCCTCAAGGCAATGTGTCGCCAGCTCTGTCTCATTATCCGTATTAAGATACCTCGCCGGTATTATCTCATCTGTATTTATATGGTCTCTTTTATATACATGTGCTCTTGCCATAGCATTTTCCTTTATTTTTCTTACATATATTTCCTTGGATCCGCAATCTTACCTTCGATTGCAGACGCTGCCGCCGTTGCCGGGCTTGACAGATATACTTCGCTTTCAGGACTGCCCATTCTGCCAACAAAGTTCCTGTTTGTTGTGCTTATACACTTTTCACCTGAAGCCAGAATTCCCATAAAACCACCCAGGCATGCTCCGCAAGTCGGTGCAGATATTACACAGCCGGCATCATAAAATATATCGAACAAACCTTCATCTTTCGCCATCTTCCATATCACAGGAGTAGCCGGAACAATCAAGGTTCTGATCTTAACTGTCTTGCCTTTGAGAATCTCAGCAGCAATTCGCAGATCTTCAATTCGTCCATTCGTACAACTGCCAATATAAGACTGATTCATCGCCAATCCCTGTATCTCACCAACCCTAACACCCCCGCTCGGTAAGTGTGGTTTGGCAACCATAGGCTCAAGTTTCGAACAATCAAAAACTTCTGTCTGACAATACTCAGCGTCGCCGTCTGATTCGAAAACCGTATATTCTTTTTTATTCGTCAAGTGCTCATCGAGATAAGCCTTTGTTATCTCATCAAAAGGCATGATACCATTTTTGCCGCCCGCTTCAATCGCCATATTAGTTATCGTCATCCTCGCCTCCATGGTCATCTCTTTCAGCGTATCTCCGACAAATTCCATAGCCTTATAAAGCGCACCATCGGTACCTATCCTCGCAATAACCGCAAGAATAACATCTTTGCTGTAAACACCTTTTCCAAGTGACCCGTTAAGAACAAACTTAATCGACTGCGGCACCTTGAACCAAAGCTGTCCCGTTGCAATCGCAGCCGCCAGATCCGTTGACCCTATACCAGTACTAAATGCACCAAAGGCACCATACGTACAAGTATGCGAGTCACCGCCGACAATAACCTCACCAGGACGAATATGTCCCTGCTCAGGCAGCAGCGCATGACATACACCTGCTTTGCCAAGCGGATAATAATACTTGATCTTTTTCTCTTTCGCCCACATATCGAGCCTCTTATGCAGCTCTGCGGATTTAATATCCTTGGCAGGTTGAAAATGGTCAGGCGTTACAACTATTTTCTCCGCATCGAAAACTCTGTTAATACCCTTTTCCTTCAGCATAGAAATAGCAGGAGGCGTAGTGACATCATGACACATCACAACATCTATATTCGCATCGATGAGGTCGCCTGCCGTCACTTGTTTTTTACCCGCAGCCCTGGCTAAAATCTTTTCCGTTATCGTCATTCCCATTACAATTCTATCCTTATATCTTAGTTTCTAATCTTTTTTCTGCGCAGCTACCATCTTGTTAATAGCATCGATAAATGCCTTGGCTGAAGCTTCGATAATATCCGTCGAAATTCCCTTGCCAATATACATTTTCTTATTGTTGCTTATCTTAACGGTAGATTCACCCATAGCCTCTTTGCCTTCCGTCAATGCACGTATCGAATAGCTTTCGAGTTTGGGCTTTTGACCTGTCGCTATACGAATGGCTCCATAAGCAGCATCTACAGGTCCGTCACCGCACGCAGCCACCTTCTCGGTCTTTTCACCCTTAATGCTGATCATAACACTTGCCGTCGGCAATGGGCCGCTTCCACATGCTATCTGCAAATACTCGAGCTTATAAGTCTGCTCAATAACATGCGTTTCATCATTAACAATAGCCTCAAGATCTTCATCGAAGATTTCTTTTTTCTTGTCAGCAATTTCGAGGAACTTTTTATATGTCTTCTCAATCTCATCATCCGTCAGCTTAAAGCCAAGTTGATTACACCTGTCATTAAAGCCGGCACGTCCGGTATGCCGTCCAAGAACCATCCTTGAACCGCCCAGCCCGATTGTCTCAGGTCTCATTATTTCATAAGTCGAACGGTCTTTCAATATCCCGTCAACATGAATACCTGCTTCATGAGCAAACGCATTCGCCCCGACAATCGCCTTATTAGGTTGAATCACAAAACCTGTTCTCTGCGAAACCATTTGGCTCGTACGATATATTTCTTTCGTATTAATGCTCAAAAGCTCACTTACGCTGCCTCCGAAAAAGCTCGCCCTGGTATGAATACCCATAACGATCTCCTCCAACGCCGCATTGCCAGCTCGCTCACCCAAACCGTTAATCGCACATTCAACCTGCCTTGCACCATTTCTAACTCCAGCAAGCGAATTCGCAACCGCCAAACCAAGGTCATTATGACAGTGTGTGCTTATTACACAATTCTCAACACCTTTAACCCTTGCTTTTATCTCTGCAATAATCTGCCCATACTCATAAGGAAGCACATAACCAACTGTATCAGGAATATTCAAGGTCGTCGCTCCAGCCTCAACCACAGCCGTCAAAACCTCAACCAGAAAATCCATCTCGCTCCTGCATGCATCTTCAGGCGAAAATTCAACATCATCTGTAAAAGTCTTTGCAAACTTAACCGCATCGACTGCCATCTTCAATACTTCCGCCGGACTCTTGCGAAGCTTATGCTCCATATGAATAGGCGACGTCGCAATAAAAGTATGTATCCTTCTCTTCTCAGCAGCTTCCAAAGCCTCAGCCGCAGACTCAATGTCTTTCTTATTGGCCCTGGCTAAACCAGCAATAATAGGACCCTTGACCTGCTCACTCACAAGCTTGGTAGCATCGAACTGCGCAGGTGACGAAATTGGAAAACCGGCCTCGATAACATCAACACCAAGCTTCGCCAATTGATGAGCTATCTCAAGCTTCTCAGACACAGAAAGCGAAGCCCCAGGCGATTGTTCACCATCTCTCAACGTGGTATCGAATATTAAAACTTTCTTATTTTCTTGCATTTTTCTTCTCCTGATACTGATATTTTCAGCAGTATATACAAAAACTCTGCTAAACTTAAGTTTTTTTTGATAGGATATAATAATATTAGTGATTTTTAAAGTGTTTATAGCGCCGGCAGGCGCAGTAGAATAAGGCTAAGGCTCAATGAAGCCTTTAAAGAAATGCAGCTAATTGTTGTACAGCCATTACTCATAAGGACCGTATTATAATAATTTTAGCATCCTTTGCAAGCAATTTTTCAACCCAATCCCACAATATTTACCTGATTTGTAAAATATCTCGCCTTAAAATTCAACTCCAAGTCCACCAGATAACGCACCAAAGCGTTTAAATATCAGCATAATTATCTTAATACAAACCAGCGCATAAACAATCTTAGGCAGCCAGGTTGCAAAACACGAAAACCAGAATTCTGCTCTCTCCGCAGTCAGATCAGCCAACTTCAATGACACTTTATCCATCGTCCCAGACTCTTCACCAACGCGCCACAGGTCCATAAACTCCGCCGGTAATTGTTCTGCGTTAAACCCCTCACTTGCATTTTTGCCCCCCCTTACCGCCGCACCTCCGCCTTTTACCAAACTTTTTACAAAAAAATTACCCGTCAACTCAGTAGCCGTCTCTGCCGTTTCAATCGCCCCCAGCCCCGCTGAACAGAACATATAAAAACTCCTGGCATACATGCTGAGTGATAAATTATATACCCCTTTACCCAACGCTGGTATCCACAAAACAAGATAATCGAGAACATATCCCAATATAGAAATTTTTTTCCTCATGTACAAAATCACCAAAATACATGCTGCAGGAACATAATAAATTTTAAGTGTTGCCCATACCGCACTAAAATATCCACTTCCATCAATATCACCAAGCACAAGGTCGGGAACCGGAAACACAAAAGCTGCAATATTCAGAATAAAAATTGGAAATATTAGCCCTGATAATATTTTAGTAATAATCCTGTGACGAAATTCATACCAGTTTGAAAGCAGTTCAAGTACCTTAGGCAGATTACCAGACCTCTCAGCCGCAGCCACCATCGAAATATCGATTTTCTCGAAAGATTTAGACTGTTCTTTCATCCCATCAGAAATACTTGACCCAGCCGTCACCGCTCTCTCCAACCGCCTCCAGATACGCCCGTAACGTCCTTTTAAACCTTGATTTACGAGCTTAAAGACCCGTAGTATATCCAGCCCTGCATCGAGCATAGTACACATATTTCGGTAGATAACAGAACGTTGGTCAGCCAATTCAAAATCCCTCAAAAATATTTATCACATTTTCAGATAATAAAATACGTTCTATCAATAAAATTTACAAGGAAATTATCAACCTAATATTTTTTTAACAAACAATAACACTATCTTGCTATTTTACTGTAAAAAGCTATAATACAACTATCTTGCTAAACATTTTTAACGCTTTTATAGTACAGTTCAGGTTGGTGAGATTATTACGTTAGGAGCTTTTAATGCAGGATAAAACAAAACTTACAGATTTGCTTGATCAGGATAGTTTCAAACAGATAGAAAATGTCTTCCGCAAACACTTCCAGTTTGCTATCGAGACGTGCGATTCCGATGCAACGCAAATCCCCTGCCTATCCAGCAGCGATTGCCATCCCGAATTTTGCAAACTCATGCTTGCTAATCAGATCTGCAAGCAAAAATGTACCGAGCAGCGTCAGCAAAGTCTGAAAATAGCAATTGAAACGGGCCAGTCATACATCTCAATTTGTCACGCAGGCATAGTACTGGTTTGTGTGCCCCTCATGGACAAAGATATCCCACTCGGTGGAATGTTTTTTGGTAAATGCCTCTGGTCACCTGTAAACGATACAATGATAGACGACATCCAAAAAAGGCTCCATGATACTAAAATCGACATCAAACCGCTTATAAAGTCACTTTACAAACTTCCCATAGTCCAGGGCCGACAGATACACCAAAGCGCAGAATTTCTATTCGACCTGCTGTATGAGCTATGCAAATTCGATGCAAGAACAATCAGATGGAGACAGGAAAGATCCCAGCAGCAGGCAAAAATCGGCGAATTCATACATGAAAAAAAGAAGCTCGGCACCGATTGGCATTACCCGCTCGAAAGTGAACAGGAACTGCTCGGAAAAGTAAAAATCGGTGACCGCACAGGCGCAAAAGAAATATTGAACTCAATCCTCGGCACAATCCTTTTCCACAACCCAGGAGACCTCGGCGTCCTCAAAGCGCGATTGCTCGAACTCCTAAGCATTCTTAGCAGAGCAGCCGTCGAAGGCGGCGTTAATATTGAAACCATGTTGGAAAAGAACCTCGCATATGTTAATAAAATAATGCTGATAGACAATCAGCCCGACCTTTGCGGATGGATAAGCGCCGCTCTGAACGAATTTATCGAGTTGGTATATTCGAATCAGGATGCAAAAAAAATGACACAGATAAAACCAGCAATACAATACATCGACGCAAATTTCGACAAACAGATCACGTTAGCCGAAATAGCAAAAATGTCTTTCTTAAGTATTTCTCGCTTGGCACACATATTCAAGGAGCAGATGGGCAGCACAATTATCGACTACCTGACACACGTCCGCATTGAACGTGCAAAACAGCTCTTGCTCGCAACAGATCAGAACTGCACCGAAATATGCTTCCAGGTAGGCTACAACAACCAAAGCTATTTCACCAGAACTTTCAAGGACCTCGTAGGCATGACCCCACGCCAGTTCCGATCAAGCAACCAGCGAACAGAAAAAATCTCAACCCCCATGTAAAAATAACAACCGCCCCACCCCAAAAACGCATTCCGAGCCCCAAGCGTCAGCAAGTGGGTTCACCAACATCGCAATATAGCTCTTACTTGCCTATTTTTAGAGATACCCTGCGCCATATACCCAGAAAAGGGTAAAAAACTCAAAGTAAAAATGGAAATCACTTACCTTTTTCTTCGCAGCAACGCCATCCAGCCTACTGACATCAACACAACCGTCGCCGGTTCAGGAAC